>CAZPUJ010000069.1:0-3917 GCA_964589725.1 uncultured Planctomycetaceae bacterium | reverse complement strand
GACGCTGATTCTCAAGGCGAGCGAGTCGTTTCCCGGCGATGCGTTCCACGACGAACGCCGTGTGCGGGAACGACTGCAAGCACTCGCGGCGGCTCGGTTTGTCCGGGCCTTCCCGGCGACACACGGAGTCGGCGGGCCGATCAATTGGTACAAGCTCACGGCCGAGGGCTATCGCGTCTTGCACGGGGCCGAAGTCGATTTGCCTCACCGCTCGCGATTTGAGGCGATTGCTCCCTCGCGGTTTCAGCACACTTGGGCACTAGCCGAGGTCATCGTGCAGATCGTCGTCGCGGCGCATCGGAGTCGCACGGCGATGACGGTGTTTCAAGGCGACGGCGAGGCGGCCCTCAACACTGGCCGCCAGAAATACCGGCCCGATTGTTTCTTTCAGTTCACACAGAGCGGCAAGTCGTTCAACGTCTACTTTGAGATCGACCAATCGTCTGAGCCGCTCAATTCGCGGGCCGAGCAGAGCATTCGCACGAAGCTCATTCATTACGAAACGTGCCAAGATGCTTTCATCGCATGGTGGAAGGGACAGACCCAGCCGGGACCGAGACCATTCTTTCGCGTCGCGTTCCTGACCCGGAGTTGGGAGCGGGCCTATCACATCTTGTGGCTCGCTCGTGAGTGTGCCCGCAATCCCGATCGGCACTTGGCCTACGCTGCGACGCAGGACTCGTTGCTCGCGGAGCCGCGAGCGTTGCACGCTCCGATGTTTCTCGACCATCACGGCCGCTGGCAGTCTCTCGTCAACCCGCACCCGACGTCAGACTTCGTCCGAACGCCTGTGCGACTGTCGCGTCCCGTGACGTCGCCTGTGTTTGTCTGGTAGCGTCGCTCTGCCGACTATCGTCCCGACTCACGCTCGACGCGGGTATCACGCCGCGTCCCTTCTCCCAAACGGATGAGGAAGTCAGCGACCGACCGGAGACGTGCCGGCCACCGCCTCACGCGAGCCTACACACACTCAACTGAGGCGGTTTATGTAACGGCATGTTCGAGGACTTCCATTTCTCCACGGTCGGGGCTTCAGACTTGCGCGTGATCGGGGATTGAGTACGCTGAGGCTATGCCGAAGTTTGAATGCGACAGTTGCGGCGCTTGCTGCAAAGGCCATCTCTTAATCGAATGCGATGAGATCGACGTGCTCCGTGAACCACGGCTGATCGACGCCGATCGTCACCATGCCGGCAAGAGCGTGGACCAAATGGTGCAGGAGATCACCGAGGACTGCATGGCGGTGCTTCTCAATTGTGGTCACAGGTGCCAATTTCTGGGCGAAGACAATCGCTGCGGGATCTATCCGACCCGGCCGAACTGTTGCGTGGGAATGGAGCCGGGTGATGAGCAATGTCAGTATTCACGCAGGGTGGAAGGTCTTTCGCCACTTCAGCCCATTAGCTAATCGAGTAGTCGCTCGACTGACGGATTGGCCATTGAAAAGGAAATAATCCACCACCTTGGCAAGCAGAAGTTTGAGTACCCAACCGCATATCTCGCGGATCGGTGGAAGTCCGGTGTCCTTGATGACGCGGCCATCAGGAAGGCATGGGGCGATTGGAAACGAGGAGTGGGCATCGAATCCCTTGGCAACTTCTTCAGTCGTTGCTTTCGTTACCACAAACTCAAGTCGTGGCATACTCGCTCCGGTCGTTCCTTTTCACCCACCGGAGACAAAGCCATGAAGCGAATCGACAGTATGAGGCATCTTGAGGAGTACGGAATCATTCCTCTCACGGGCGAATCAGACGCTCACATGTACCGCATCCTTTGCGATGTGACCAAGCGAGGGAAAGCGATCATCGAACGCACACTCGGAATTCAGATCACTCCCGCGGAGAATTGGAATTCAGGCGGCGCGAACGACCCACACGTTGGCTCGTTCCTTCTTCCCAGCGAGTTTGTTTCCTCGCTCGCGGTGTTCTGCCTTCTCAGCAGCACGATGGTCACGGAAGTGTGGCTCATGAAGGACGGATCGGTCATCGGCTTCGGGGTCGCAGACGTCGCCGAGAAAGAGCAATATCAGCAGCGTTACCGAGACCGACTCCACAAGATTTTCTACTCACGTTCGAGTGATCGGAACGTCCATCAAATGTCAGGCAGGACTGCCTGACGAACGGCCCTCTTCCTCGGAAGGGGGCCTTTTGCAGAGTCGTGGTACGCTGCGATCGTGCTGAAACTGCTCTCCGCCCCGGCCGCCAACGAACGTGGCCCGCGTTATATGGAGAAGGCGCTCGCGGCAATTCATCAGGCGAATCACCTGCGGCGGCCCATCGTCTTCGGATACGGAGCATCGTGGCAGCGAGTCGGTTTGTTCTTTGAATGTCCCGATGAACTCTCGCAACTCGTCTGTGGACCGATCACGGCGAACTATCCGCAGTGTTCCCTCACGACGCCGGAACCAGAGGCATCGCCGACGGACTCCGCAGACGATGAGACTTGGTCGTCAGAACTCTCGCTTGTGCCCGAACTGTTTCCCATTCTGCGGCACGGGCAGTTTGAAGATCAGCTCAATCGCAATTTCGCCGACCCGATCAATGGCATCTTGCGAGCGATCAAGTCCGACGAAGCGACCCGCTGCCAAGTCGAAATCGTCGTGCGACCGGCCACTCATCGGCGAGGCCATGCCGCAATCAAAGCCGTGCATCGGCTCGACCGTCCCTTCTTCCATCGTCATCCCAAGTTGTCCGCATTCTATGCACGGCACATCACTCGCCCGATGACGTGGCCACTCGCTTGGATCGTGGGCCTTTTGGCCGCACGGTCCGTTGGCCACTTCACCAGCAACACACTCATGACATCCACCGGCCGTACCCACGAACGAGAAGCCGATCTTCAAGCGGCGAGCGACAAGTTGGGCGGGCATTTGTTCGAGACTCACATTCGCTTGAGCGTGATTGTACGACGTGGCGGAACCGACCGAGTCCGAGATCGTTTGCATTCGCTGGCTGGTGCTTTCGGGGCTTTTACGAGATCGCGACTCGCGACCTTTCGACTTGGTCCGCTGCGACGTGGTTGCTGTCTGCCGCTGCAAGGTCGTGGCTTTCTGCTGTCCCATGAAGAACTCGCGACACTGTGGCATCCGCCGACGGCGACTGTTCTCGCTGAACAGTTGCAGACGACCGAGTTCGGAGAACTCGAAGGACCGGGAAAGTTCTACTCAGGAGAAGAAGACGGGGCGGTCATCGTCGGCCGCATCCGCTTTCGCGAGGACCGCCGCATCATCGGCATCGCGGAGGAAGATCGTCGCCGACACCTGTATGTCGTCGGCAAGACCGGCATGGGCAAGACGACGCTGCTGCTGAACCAGATTCATGCTGACCTGGCGGCGGGGCATGGCGTCTGTCTCGTTGACCCGCATGGCGACCTCGCGACCAGCATCATTCGCATGATGCCGACGCAGCGGACCAACGACGTGCGTCTGTTTGACGCTGGAGATCGAGACTTTGCCGTGGCGTTCAATCCGCTCGCGTGCCGTGATCCGGCTCTGATCGACCAAGTCACATCAGGCATCGTGTCCGCGTTCAAGAAGCTTCACGATTCTTGGGGACCACGGCTGGAGGATACGCTTCGCAATGCGGTGTTCGTAACGGTTGAGCAAGGCGGCACGATGTTGGAGCTGATGCGACTGCTCGCCGAACGCAGCTATCGCGAAGTCATTGTCCCGAAGATTCGGGACGACGTCGTCCGCAGCTTCTGGATGCACGAGTTCGCCAGTTGGGACGACCGCTATCGCACCGAGGCCGTCGCCGCGATCCAAAACAAGATTCGTCCGTTCCTGACAAACCGCACGATGCGAGCGATCGTCAGCCAGCCCGGCCGATCACTCAACCTGCGCGAGATTATGGACCAAGGCAAAGTGCTGATTGTCAATCTGAGCAAAGGCCGCGTCGGCGAAGACAACGCCACGCTGC
>CAZPUJ010000068.1:0-14831 GCA_964589725.1 uncultured Planctomycetaceae bacterium | reverse complement strand
GTCGCCGTCACCACCTCGGATGATGTCCTGACCGGCGCCCCCCTGGACGCTGTCATTACCATCCCCACCGATGATCGTGTCCTCGCCGTCGTCGGCGTTGATCCGATCATTCCCGTCACCGCCGCTGATGAGGTCGTTCCCAAAACCGGCCGTAATCATGTCGTCGCCGTCGCCGCCACTGATCGTATTGTTGCCGTCACCGGCGTTGATCACATCGTTGCCATGATCGCCGAGGATGCGGTCGTCGCCGGCGTTTCCGCCGATCGAGTCGTCATTGCGACCGCCGTCCAGCGTGTCGTTTCCGACCCCACCAAGCAATGCGTCCTTTCCGACGCCTCCCAGGATCGAGTCGTCTCCGGCCATGCCGTTGAGGTCGTCGTCGCCACTGCCGCCCGAAAGCGTGTCATTGCCGATGTCACCCTTGAGCGTGTCATTGCCGAAACCACCGAGAACGCTGTCATCCCCTTGCTGCCCATTGAGTAAGTCGGCTCCGTCGCCGCCATTGAGCAAATCATTACCCAGGCTGCCGCCCAGCGAGTCTTGGCCCAAGCCGCCGATCATCGTGTCGTTGCCGGCGAAACCGACACACGCATCGTCGCCGTCGTTGCCGTTGAGCGTGTCGTCGCCCAGTGAGCCGTTGATCGTGTCGTTGCCGTTGTCGCCGTTGAGCGCCAATCGCACACCGCCGATGCTGGCTCCGGTCGCGTCCAACAAGTCGTTCCCGTCTCCGCCATTGAGGATCAATACCAAGGGACGCACTTGATCGATCGTCCCGACGCTCAGTGTGTCGTTCCCTCCGAGTCCGTTGACGACCACGTTGGCAACCACACTTTGTTGCGGAATCGTCAAGGTGGCTCCGCCGAATGTCGCCGTCAGGCTTCCGGCGCTTTGTCCCATGGCGATTGCGTCGGGGCTACCAGTGCCGATGACGGATGCGGTGTCGAGACCGCTGGCCGAAACGATCGTGTCGTTCCCGTCCGGCGCGCCGTTCCACAGATAGGTGTCGTTGTCAAAACCACCATCCAGCAAGTCGGCACCCCCTTGGCCATCGAGCGTGTCGCTACCGGTGCCACCGAGCAGCGTGTCCATTCCCGCCCCGCCCAGGACCAGATCGTCCCCCGTGTTTCCGAAGAGTGAGTCATTGCCACCCTGTCCATTCATCGTGTCGTTCCCGCTGGCGCCGATCACCGTATCATTCCCTTCACCGCCCAGATGCGTATCGCCTGCATCGATCGTGTCCGCAACCGCTTGGATCACCACGGCGGACGCCGAGACCCCGAGGTCATACATCTGCGCGAGGTTCTGTGCCCCCGTCACACGAATGAAATACTTTCCGGCGGCGAGCGACGTCAGAGTTGCGGATTCCGCAAACCCAAGACCGCCGGCGTTTTCGGAACTCAGCACTGTCACGCCGTCGGCGGCGATCAACTCAAAGGCCAAGTCCGACTGAGTGCCCGCATTGAACGGTGAGAACGGTGAGAAGATCGGTCCAAAATTCTGGATGCCCGACAGATACTTGGTCCCCGTGGGATTGACGTTAATCGTCACATCGGCGGTATTGGTCACGGAAAACTCGTAGAAATCAATATCGCTGTCGTCGTCGATGCTGACTCCGTTCATTTGGGACTGGCTCGTGTTCGATCCCGTCGCGGGGGTCAAGATTCCCAGCAGAGTGGCGATTGACGACACATCGTTTCCACGATCCTTTTCATTGCGGTCTCCATATCCACGATTCGTCGCCAGGATATCGTCCTCCTGAGGTCCATCGAAGCCCGTATAAAGAAACGGCTCCATGAGAATCGTTTGAGTGATCGGCAAGACATGACGTAGCCCCAGGCCATGACCGTGCTCATGGGCGAGCACGTTCCGCAATAGCACCGACGTGTTACTGGTGTCGAGGTACACGTCGTCGTTGGTGTCGAGAACCATGTCTCCGGTCTCGGGAAAACCATTGAATCCGAGCACGCCAAAATCGCCATCCAGATCGGTGCCACCGATTCGGAGATCGGGACGTACCCCCAAAATACCTGGTGCCACTCCGCCCCCGCCAAACTGTGTAAAATCATAATCATCAACGTCGGCGCCGTCGTCATTCGGTTCATAGACGTAAGTCGTTCCCGAGAAACTGGCGTATAGGTCAAACATCGACTGGACCAAGCTAAACCACGTCCGGTTGGTCACGGGACCCGTCGCGGTCTCATTGTAGATGAAGTCCAGACGAGCAATCAGATCGCTCGGAGCCAAGTTGCCACCAAGGTCGGGAACCAGGGTGCCATCCGGAACGATGCCAAAGGTCAAGACCGTCGCATCGCCTTGGACCAGTCCCGGGCCATCCGTTGCAGTCGTTCTCCAACGGGGGCTCAGGGTGATGTAGTTTTCATCCGTGATGGGATGCAAGAACGGCCCGCCGCCATCGTCATTTTGAATGATGCCATTCCCTTGGGAATCCAGAATGGCGGCGTTCATCGCATTGCTCAAATTCACGAAGAATCGTTCGTCGTCCTCACTTTCCGTGTCTCCCAGCAGACTGACATCGATCGTCACGCTGGTGGCTCCCGGAAGTATGACCACTCGACCCGTGGTCGCCACATAGTCCTGAGTGATCGTGAACACAGAGGGCGGCGCAACGATCGTCACCGAGTCCGCGATGGCATTGGCATCATCATCCGTCATGTTGAAATCCACAAAGACGGCCGCGGTGCTCGCGACCGAGAGATTCACCGTGAATTGCAGCGTGGTGGTCCCCGCGTTTCCCTCCGGTACGGTAGCGTCCGAAACGGTGACTGCCACATCATCATCAGCAATCGTGGCGGTCGCTTCGGCCACTTCAATCAGCGTGTTGGAAACGGGCGTGAGACGGAGAGTGAAAAACTCCGATGGCTCTCCAAGAACATCGCCATTGACTTCCACACTCACCGTTTTCTGTGTTTCGCCGGCCGCAAAAATGAGTTGACCGGAAGCCGCAACGTAATCCTGTCCAGCAATGGCAGTCCCGTCCACGGTTCGAAAATTCAGGACAACGAACGCGAAACTGGATTCGGCTAGTGTGATATTGAATGTCACGAGTGACGTTCCAAAATCCCCTTCGAGGACGGTGACGTCGTCAATCACGGGCCTCGCAGCGAGACTTTCCAACACATCCTGGCCATCACCTCCGTTGAGTGTGTCCGTACCGCCGGTGACATTGTCCGCTCCGCCACCGCCGACCAGTGTGTCATTGCCACCCTGACCTTGAATCCGATCATTCCCCAAACCTCCGAGCAACGAATCTTGACCGGATCCACCTAGGATCGTGTCATGGCCATCGCTCCCAATCACCGTATCGTTGCCGTTCCCCGCGTTGAGAGCGTCACCCACCGTGTCCACCGCGGTGACCGTCATGACAACCGAGGCGGGGTTACTGGGCGCACCCAGATTGTCGAGAATCGTGTAGGAAAAGGTGTCCGTGCCGCTATATCCTGCGTTGGCGGTGTAACGAATGCGTCCCTCGGGCAGCGGAATCGCGGTACCAAACGCGGGCGTCTGCGTGATTTGAAGCGAGGAGTAGACAAGACTCCCGTCAAGGTCGAAATCGTTAGAAACAACGTCGATGGCCACGCCCTGGCCCGCCGTGGCTCGGCCAGCGTCATCGACGGCCACCGGATTCTGATTGAGATCCAACTGATCTGGCGTGCCGGTCGCAAACAAGGTGTGAGTCGTGTAGGTCGCCGTTTCATCGGCAGCGAGACTGAAGGTATTGCGAAATCCCAATGACACGTCGTAGTTCACGTCAATCGACTGATCGCCGTCCGTGTCATTGCGGATTTGTCCGTCGAGAGCTCCCCCCGCTTCCAGGAGGTTCTGCAGGTTGGGGTATTGGTCGATCGCAAAGCGATTCGTCGCGGGAATCGTTCCCCCCTTCGCCGTGACGCCGACCAATGTCGTTGAGGCGGAAGCGTCACCTCCGTCGGTCTCAAATAGGAATTCGTCACCGGCCTCAGAGACCAAGCGCCCACCGCCATCAATCAGCGAACCATCAAACTGCAGGTCGCCATCGAAGTAGCGTGCCAGCTCAAATTGTGACGTAACGCCTCCCGTGTTCGTGATCCGATAGGTCTGCGTCAACAGCGATCCGATTTGTTGCCCGGTCGTCTTGTCAAACATCGGCTCCGTCAACTGCGTCAGGGCAAACTCCAACGACCCCACTTCAAAGGTGGAATTTGCCTCGGCGGAGGTAGCGCGAATCGTTGAACGATTAGTCGCCAGAGTCTCCAAGGCAGTTCGCGCTCCCATCACCGTGCTCGAACGGAAATAGAGATCGGACTCAAACGTGGAACTACTCACACCGGTGGCCCCCAACGGGTCGAAAACAGCGCCGGCGATCGTGGAGTTCGGGACGTTGCCCAGCCCGAACGCTCCGGTCGCGGTGACCTGTACCGAAAGACTGCCATCGCCCGTCCCGGTTCCGATCGTGGTAAAGCTGGCACCGACGTCACTTCCCAACGTACTGTCAACGGCATCGGGCAACGGAGCAGGTACAGGATTGGCAGGTGCCGGAGCCGCCGCAGCCGGCACCGGATCGTCGGGAGTCTCCAGCGCACTTTGAATCAAATCGTGACCCACTCCACCGTCCGCCCGGTCGGCTCCGGTGACACCGATCAGCGTGTCGTTGCCGCCTTGGCCGAGGAGTGTGTCGTCGCCGGCATCGCCCAACATCAGATCATGGAATTCACCGCCGAGCATTGAGTCGTTGCCGTCGCCGCCGCTCATCGTGTCTGTTCCGCCGTCACCATTGAGCGTGTCATTGCCGGCATCGCCATTCAGCGAGTCTTGACCATTACCCGCGAAGATGCTGTCGTTGTCGTCGCCGCCGGAGACCGTGTCATCACCGTCACCGGAGTCGATCGTGTCGCTGCCTGCGTCCCCAGTGACCGAGTCCTGACCATCTCCGGAGCGCACGCTGTCGTTGCCGGTCCCCGCCACGATTGAGTCATTGCCGTTGCCGCCGACGAGGGTGTCGTTGCCACCTTGCCCCAGAAGCGTGTCTTTGCCGTGACCACCAATTAAGCTCTCCGCGAAATCGGAACTGCCCGTAACCAAGTCGTCCCCATTTCCCGCATCGACTTCAATTGCTGTCAGTGATGTGAAAGCGGCGGCCGTCACTCCGCTCAGGTCGATCGAGTTTCCGTCGTCGCCGCCGACGATGACGAGTAACTTGACATCTTGTGCAGCGAGAGTGCCCAGGCTGTCGAACGGTGTGACCACACCCCCGGGGCTGATGGTGTCGACACGCACCAAGCCGTTTACGCTTCCCACACGAACGGAATCGCTGCTGTCCAGTTCAAGGTCTAATTCGCCGGTCGACGCCACATACAGGGCCGACACCGAGAGCATCTTCCGCTCTTCTAATAATTCCGCCGGCTGACTCACCACGGCCTGCGGCCGCCGTTTCGACAGAACCTTTGTGTTTGTAGTGTGCTTACGACCGAAGAGCTCTCCCATTTTCTTCAACCAATTTGCGCGCAACATGACCCTTCCTCCGTGTGTTGAGCAACCGCCTGCCAAGCGTTGCATTCGTTAAAGCCGGGCGAATCCATTCGTCCGTCACCTTCCGCAAAGAAGGATCGGACGGAGTATTCGGCACAAGCCACAAATCCGAGGACAGGCAATACGACCGTTACAACAGTCGTTTTCGGCACATGTGTCACAAGCGTTACGACTCGCACGACCGTCGTATCACGCAGACTTTCCGCGACTCACACGACCCATAAGAGTGGTAAAATCGGCATCTCTGGCACAATCAGTACCACCGGAAACGGTTGACCAACCCGCAAGGTTTGACAGCACCGCACGCAAGGCGGTATTCAGCCAAAACCTGTTTCCCCTACATCGTTTAGGAACGAGCCGTCGGAGAGCGTGTCCCGAGTCGGCTGGCAATAAGGCGATCGGCAAGGCTTTCCTTACCCATGTAGCTGAAGTCCTGAGACTTCAGACCGAAGTCTCATGACTTCGGCTACGGGTAAGCTATCTCCTGCCGTTCGCCTAAGGCGCTTGCGGATTCCGGAAGCGCATCGCCGTGGGTCGCTGCCTTACCGGGGATAGCGTGTGGCAGGTTGCGACGGGTGCGCCGTCCGACAACAAGTCGCGTACTCGTCGCTCGATCGGAGGGCTATGCGAGCGGCCACGGCTTCGGAGTCATTTCCCGATGCTGCGTTGAGCCTTCGTCCGAAGCACGCACAGGATTTTGCGCGAGGCAATGGTGCGTTGATCGCGGCTTCGCCGCCTTCGCGTTCTCAAGCGGCAGGGGCCTGGTGATACGGCCGACTAATCTGTCCGGATAGGTGGCCTGTGCAGTCATACAAGCCCGAAGCGCAAGCGAGAGAAAGGTGCAGAAATCTCTCGCTTGCGCTTCGGGCTTGTATTTGAATCCAGACGCAGATTGAAGAATTAGCCAGCCGTGGGCGTGGTGACGCGAGCGTCGCCGGTCTGTGCGAAGGACGTCGCTGGAGTCGTCTCTGGATTCGGAAGTGTGCCGGCCTTCCGTCGTCCACCGGTGGGAGCCGCCAGCCGCCGAGGGGGAATCCCGACGGCTGGCGGTCCCATGTTCTGCACTCACAGGCTCAAGCGGTCACTCCCAGGTTCAACAGGAAGTTCGCACCCAGTGACAGCAGCGAGAACGCTTCGTTGATCTCAGAGGGGTCCGCCACGATGATGTCGACGCCTTGATTGCCGGCCAGCGTGTCGGTTCCACCTTGTCCGTTGATGCTGTCGTCCCCGTCACGTCCCAAGATCAAATCGCGGCCGAGTCCGCCCAGCAGCGTGTCGTTACCGTCGCCGCCGATCAGGGTGTCATCGCCGCCATCGGTGTTGACGTAATCGCTGCCGTCCCCTCCTGCAACGACATCATTGCCAAGACCGGACAGGATGGTGTCGTTGCCATCACCACCGATGATCGTGTTGTTTCCATCGCCGCCGTTGATGTAGTCGGCGCCGTGATCGCCGAGGATGCGATCGTTCCCGGTGTTGCCAATCAGCGAGTCGTTATCGCGACCTCCGTCCAGCGTGTCATTGCCGGTGCCTCCAGCCAGCTGGTCTTGGCCAACCGATCCCAGCAGCGAGTCATTGCCGGCCATGCCGTTGAGTTGGTCATCGCCGGTGCCACCGCTGAGCGTGTCGTTGCCGTCGTCGCCTTTCAGCGTGTCATTGCCCAGGCCGCCCATCACGAAGTCGTCGCCCTCTTGACCGTTGAGCGAGTCGTATCCGTCGCCACCATCGATCGAGTCATTTCCCAGGCCACCGCCAATCGTGTCAATGCCCGTCTCGCCCAGAATCGTATCATTGCCGGCGAAGCCGAGCAGCGAATCGTTTCCGGCTCCACCGTCAATCGTGTCCTTGCCGTTTGAGCCGTGGATCTTGTCGTTGCCGATTCCGCCGAGCAGTGCCAATCGGACACCACCGAGATTCGCACCCGCGGCTGTCACAAAGTCGTCACCGTTTCCACCATCGACGGAGAGCACCAGCGGGAGGACCAGATCGACAGTCCCAACGGTGAGCGTGTCGTTTCCGCCCAAGCCATTCACCACGACACTCATCACGGCGCCGGGATGAGCGACCCTCAAGATTCCGCCACTGCCAAAGGTCACCGTCAAAAGATCCTTCTCCTGACCGACCGTGACCAGGTCGGCGCCGTTCGTACCCAAGACCGAAGCCGTATCGAGACCGCTGTTCCCCGACACGGTGTCATTGCCGGCGGACGTTTTTCGCCAGATGTAGGTGTCGTTATCCGCGTCACCGAACAGCAGATCTGCACCCCCTTGGCCATCCAGCGTGTCGACGCCGAACCCACCCGACAGCGTGTCGAGACCCGCGCCACCGAACAGCAAATCATCATTGCACTCGCCGAACAAGCGGTCGTTACCCCCCTGGCCGTTCAACGTGTCAAGGCCGTCCGAACCATGTAACGTGTCATTCCCGTCACCTCCCAGCATCAAATCGCCAGGATCCGCCTGCGACGTGAAGGCCGAGGTGGACGCCGTGCCGGTGGTGGCTTCGGTCAATCGGGCGACATAAATATCCGTGTTGGAAGTGCCGTCCGGGTTATCGCCCGTCGAATTCGAGTTGTCCGCCCAAGCGGCGAGGATGACTCCATTGGCCACCGTAATTCCCGTGTAATTCCCCAACAAGGCGCCAGTAAATGAGGTCAGGTAATTCCGAATTGCGTTCGAAGATCCGCCGCTCACAAGCACGTTTGGCATAAACGACTCGCCGCCGTCGTAGCTCGCCGTGACGAAGTACTCCACGTCCGTATTCACGCCGGTCAGAGTACCGCCGAAGATCCCGCTCACGGTTCCGATGTCGGTATCCGCCGTGCCGCCGAAGAAGTCATTGCGGGCGTCGTACCAGCCAACCACGACCACACCGTTACTCTGATCCACGGACAGCGACGGATGAAACTGACTGTTGACTCCCAGGTCGTCATTGACCCGCACCGGATCGCTGAACGTCGAGCCATCGTCGTCCGAGAAACGGAGGTAGATGTCCATGTTGTCGCTCTCGTTGGCCTGTTCATCAACATAGACCAGGTACAAGCGACCGTTGTGCGGACCGCCACTGCGGTCGTACGCCACGAGCGGACTGGCATACGCCTGCTCGTCAGGTGGTGACGGAACGAGAAACAGATCAATAATCGGAATGTTGAGGGCATAGGGGTTCAACGCGGGAATCATGTCATTGCTGCCAACGTCCGACGAGGTGACGGTCCGGATTGATGTGAACGATAATCCACCTAGTAGACCGTTGAGGTCGACCGCGACATTCACGGTGCTGGGGCCTTGGAAGCTCGCATTCGTTAGCTCCACCGGAGTCTGCCAGGTCACGGCCACTTCTCCGTTGGGTCCCACGGTCGCGATCGGAAAGTTGGGTGAGTTGCTGCTCGACACGACGCTAAAGAAGTTAGGAACGCCAAGATTATTAAAAAACTGCGGGACTGGCGTTTGGATGGGAGGCAGGTTCGGAAGGGCCGGCGGAACTTGAGCTCCTAGAATCACGATGGAGTCGGGGTTCCCGGTCGAACCATCGCCGGTATGAAAGGTCACATAGACTGCGTCGAGCGCGGGATTCTGGGCGTCGGGTCCGACGGCCACGTTCGGCCGATCATTGCCGTCAGCGCGGCCTGTCAGGAGTTGTGGCTGGAACGTTTGCCCGTTATCGCGACTGATCGCGTAAACGATGACCGTGGGCCCCGGAAAAAGGCTGGTAAAGACGGGCGTCGGCATGGCCGGTTCCGCGACGTACACCACGTGCAGGTTCCCCTGGCGGTCATACGCGATCGAGGCGTGATATCGAGATTCCGGATTGAACGGCACGTCAAACACGCCATCGAAAACCCGGTTGAAAATGGTCGGGCTAGGACTCCAGCTTCGGCCTCCGTCGTTTGACACATAAACCCCCAGAAACGGTCCGCCGTTCAGAAAGGTATCGGTGGGATCTGGCCTGTTCAAGAACGAGCCCGGCCGATCGTTCGTGACCATGACCGCGAATCGGGTATCGACCGGATTCACGGCGATTTGCACCGTATTCTGATCGCCGATTTCACGGGTGCCATTCACGGGATTTGCGTTACCAATGGAATTGTCGAACGTCAAACCGTTGTTCAGAATCGTTCCCTGTCCGACGGCTTTGCCGACCTGTGCGTTTTGCAGATTCGACAGGACCACAGTGTACGTTTCCGTTAACTCGGCCAACGTATCCCCCAGCACCACGACCGGCAGCGTGATGCTCGTTTCACAGGGAGCAATAGTCAATGTGCCCGAAGCGGCCACGAAGTCAGCTCCCGCAGTCGCCTGACCCGGTGCGGTCCCACCCAAAACTGCAAAATCAAACGTGACCGGCAGTTCGATCGGATGATCGAGCGTGATCGTGAACGTCACGGTCTGGTTCCCGTTGCTGATCGGAGTGACCGTCCCTTCCACCACGGTCACATCGTTAACAAACAGCGAGGGTGCGCTTCGTTGCACGCTCGCCAGAGAGTCCTCGCCAGCTCCTCCATTGATTGTGTCCGAATCGCCTCCGCCCACGATCGCATCGTTACCCGATTGGCCACCCAAATTGTCTTGTCCGACGCCGCCAAAGATGGAGTCGGTTCCTCCGCCGCCGAACAACGTGTCGTTTCCGTCCGCTCCAATCAGCGTGTCATTCCCGAGTCCACCATTGATGTTGTCAGCGGCGGAGTCTGGGTTCACCGCGACAAACACCAGTGTGGGAATGCTGCGGCTTCCCAAATTGTCGGCCACCGTGTAGGTGAAGGAGAACGTTTCTCGAGACGTCGTCGGGTCGGGTGTGTAGCGAATGCGTCCATCGCCGATCACTTCCACGGTCCCTTTCGATGGGAGCGTGTCGATTTGAACGGACGTGAAATCGATCGTGCCATCCAGATCACTGTCATTTTTGACGACGTCGATCGTCACCGGTTCATTCCCCAGTGCCACGATCGGCGCATTGGTATCGTTGGGATCATTCGGATCATTGCCATCGCGAGCGGTGACGGGCCCTCGGTTAAACTGAATCTGGTCCGGCCGTCCGTTGCCAAAAATCGTGTGTGTTGTGTAAACGGCACTCTCGCCCGGCTGGAGCAAATACACATTTCTCAGCGCGAACGTAACATTCCCTTCTTGGCCGGGATCCACGGAACCGTCGCTATTCGCATCGTTAGCGACTTGGTTTCTCAGAACATCGCCATTGAGGATCCGAGTTCGCAGGCCCGGGAACAAGGAGAGTTCAAATCGACTGTTCGGAAACGCGGCAGGTGGCAGCGGCGGATTGGGCTTCGAGGTAATCCCGATAAATGTCCCGTTGGACGAGACGCCACCTTGCTCCGTTTCAAACAAGAATTCATCGCCGGTGATCTGATTGATCAGGTGCCCGCCTCCATCGGGCGACGCCCCATCCGGCACACCGTTCGTAATAACGCCAACGTCATTGGAGGTCAGACCTCCCAGTTCATCGAGACCATCGAAGTTCAAGTCGCCATCCAAATAGCGGACGAATTCGAAGTCTTGTGGCGCGGTTCCCGTATTCGTAATCACGTAGGTTTGCGTCAGGAGAGTTCCAACCTGCGCAGTTGTGACCAGGTCAAACTGCGGCTGCACTTGCTGCGTTAAATCGAAGTCCAACGTAGCGATCTGGAAATTCGAGGTCGCTTCGGTGGTTGTTCCGAGAATATTGTTGATCTGCCCTTGAGCGAGGGCCGCTTCATCCAGCGGAACCCGCGGAATGCCGGTCGCCGTTCCCAGGCGGAAATACACTGTCGATTCAATCGTGGTCTGGTCAGGGATGAATCCCGGGCCGTCGCCAATCGGGTTGTAGATCGCTCCCTCTTGCGCCCAGCCTTTGAATTCCGCGATCGGTGGATTTCCCGCCGTGAAGGGAAAGAAGATTTGGAAATTGACGGGATTCGGCTGAATTATTTCGCTGAACGCGCCGAACTTCCCGGTTGCGTCCACGGTCACGGCGAGGCCTCCATCCAGATTCCCCGTGGTAATGGTGTGAAAGGTGCCGACATCGCTCGTCGCCAGCCCCGTCGGACTCGCGTCGGCCAACGGCACGGGAATTCCTGCATTCACGTTCGTCTGTGGTGTCGGGAGCGGATCGCTGGTCGTGGTGATGAACGGAGTGCTGGCCATTCGGTCGTCGCCAGAGCCACCGTCGATTTGATCCGCTCCACTTCCGCCAATGATGGTGTCGTCGCCGGCTCCGCCGAAGATCGTGTCGATACCGTCGACACCGGCGCCCAGGATCGCGGGATCCTGACTGTCTCCAAAGATACTGTCGTCGTCGGTGCCACCGCTGATCGCATCGTTCCCCTCGTTCCCGATCAGCGTGTCATTGCCCATACCGCCATTCAGCGTGTCGTTTCCGCGACCACCGATGATCGAGTCCTGCCCGTCATCGGCGCTGACGGTGTCATTTCCATCGCCTGCGTTGGCGGTGTCGTTGCCGTCACCCAGGTCGATCAAGTCGTTCCCGGAACCTCCCGTCACGGTATCGTGACCATCGCCGGCCTGAACATTGTCGTTGCCCGCCCCGGCCGTGATCGAATCGTTGCCGTCGCCGCCAAGCAACAGGTCGTTGCCCGCTCCACTCCGAAGCGTATCATTGCCGTCGCCACCCAACAGGACGGCTCCAACGTCGGGACTGCCGATGAGTTCGTCATGACCGTTCGCGGCATCGATCGAGATCGTCGCCAGCGATGAATAGTTCACCGCCAACACGCCGCTCAAATCGATCGTGTTCGCCTCATCGCCTCCCAGAATATTGATGGACCTCACGCTGGCAGAAGCCACAGTTCCAATGCTGGTGTCGGGCACATACGGGCCGCCCGCCACGGACGTGCTGACTGCCACTCTGCCCGCCACGGAGTTGAGGCGTACGCTTTCGCCGCTGTCGAGTTCGATTGCCAGTTCACCCGTTCCCGAGAGAAACAATGTGGAGACGGACATCATGCCGCGGTCTTCCAGGTATTCGGCCGCCTGGGATGAGTGTGTGGCGATTCGCCGCTTTCGAGTTTCGCCGCGCAGACGCGCAGACAAAAATGTGGCGGACATCTTCTCCGAAAAACGCTTGAGCCATCCTGACCTAACCATGGTTCCCCTCCTTGGTCTGGTGAGATTGAAAACGAGTGGCTGTGACGCTTGTACGAGTCGTCACAGGTTTGCCAGAGGTGCCGTTCGTGATGCGTGTACTGTTTCGTCCAAATGTTCTGGGTTTGAGGATTGTCAGGAGGTGTCATTGCAATCGTTTTTTGAGAATGAATCCGAAGGTTCGTCACTTCCGCTACGACGCACAAAACCGCTACGAGCCGAACGCCGCGCAAAATCGGAACAAGCGAAAAAACAGGGACAATCCCTACCGCCGGAAAAGTTCGTCCAGTACGCCAAGCTGGAACCGCTGCTACCGGTCCGGAAGCGGAATTGCATGCGCCGTCAACGGAACCGATCCCTGCCGCAAAGTATCGGTGACCGCAAGAGTTCGCGCAGTCGGACATCTCGACGGCATTGATAGACTCTTACGGGCCGGAAAAGTCTTCCCAAACTCACGTTTGAGCCTTGCCCTCAAACAAGCGAAGTACTGCCGCCCCCGCCGACCTAGCGTCGGCGGCTCGCGGGTTTTTGCACAACCTTCCAGATCACGCGAATTTGCGCGGTCCGTAGTGCAAAAACCTGCGAGCCACTGGGGCAAGCCCAGTGGCGTCGCTTGATTGGGGCACTAGCACGATGAACGGAAGGGTCACTGCCTCGAAGAATTTGCCCGGCGCGAGTACGCTCAAACAAGCGAAGGAAGTCAGCCGCACCGAACCTATGTCGGTGAGGAATAATCCGTAGTTCTTCCCCCCTGAGCTTGCCTCAGGGGCTTGAGGGTTTCTGCACTACGGCCTCTGATGTTTGGCATCTGAATTTGCGCAGTCCTTGACGGTGCCGCTTCGGTAGTGCAAAAACCCGCGAGCCACCGAGACAAGCTCGGGGGGGGGGTTGCTTATTCGAGGACTGACTCGCGCAGTCCGCCCATCGTCATTCAAAAGCCAAGGTGACACATCGCATGTTCGGAAACTCAACAGCCTCACGTCGTCAGTTTCTCGGCCACCTCGGAGTCGCGGCCGTCGCGACATCGGCCACGTTTGCCACGAAGACGCACGCCGCGGAACCGCCGCACCGAAACGACAAGCCGCATTTGAAGCTCAGTCTGGCGGCGTACTCGTTCAACAAATTTCTGCCCAATCGCGGGACGCCGGAGCAGATCACGGCCGCCCAGATGAAGCTCGAAGACTTCATCGACTTTTGCGCGGACATCAACCTTGATGGCACGGAGCTGACGGGCTATTACTTTCCAAAGCAGTTCGACTCGGCTTATCTGCGGTCGCTCAAAGAGCGGACATTTCGACTCGGCTTGGACATTTCCGGCACGGCGATCGGCAACGATTTCTGCAAGCCGGCCGGTGAGGAATGGGACAAGCAACTGGCGATGACTCGCGAGTGGATCGACCACGCGGCGGAGCTGGGAGCTCCCGTGATTCGCATCTTCGCGGGCAACGTGCCGAAGGGAGACACAGAAGCCGCCGCGTTTGATCGTTGCGTCGCCGGCATCAATAAGTCGCTGGAGTACGCCGCCCAGAAAGGCGTCTTCCTCGCGCTGGAGAATCACGGCGGCATCACCGGGACCGCCGAACAGATTCTGAAGATCGTCAAAGCCGTACAGCCGTCGCCGTGGTTCGGTGTGAACTTGGACGGCGGCAACTTCCGCTCGGCCGACGTGTACGCGGAACTTGAACAGATCTCGCCTTTTGCGATCAACGCTCAAGTCAAGGTTTCGGTAACACCGAATGGCAAGAAAGAACCGGCGGACCTCAGCCGAGTGATTCAAATTCTACGCGACGCCAACTACCGAGGTTACGTCGTGCTGGAGTACGAGGAAGCCGATCCGTACGGTGAGATTCCCAAATACATCAAGCAACTGCGAGAGCTGATCCATGCGTAGCCGGGACATCTGGCGACTGCGGCTGGAAACCGAGACCGCGTGGTTCATCCTGCTCAGCCTGTGTGACATCGTTGCGACGTTTCTCTTACTGCGTCGCAGCGACAGCGGTGTGCGGTTCGTGGAGTCCAATCCGATTGCTCGCTGGTTCTTTGAAGGCTGGGGCTTCGAAGGCATGGTCTGGTTCAAGGTAGGAATGATGGCGATCGTCGTCGTCATCTCGCAGATCGTCGCGGTCAAACACCCTGGCACCGCGAAGTGGCTCCTCGTCTTCGGCTGCATCGTGCTTGTCTTCGTGTTTCTCTACAGTGCTTGGCTGGGAACAA
>CAZPUJ010000067.1:0-3856 GCA_964589725.1 uncultured Planctomycetaceae bacterium | reverse complement strand
TAGCCTTGCGCGATGCCGGGGCTGTAGTCCGGTCCATTGAGGCACACGCCGTTGACCGCGACCGCTGCCGGCAAGCCGCGATGCTTGTTTTCCATCACGCGGTTCACGACCGCTCCGACCATCGGGTGATGCGACTCGCTGGTGCCGGCTTTGAATTGTCCGTAGCCGGACAGGAACCGAGCGTGCCCCTCGTAATGATTCGCCTGATCGTGGCTGACCGAGCGAATGATCGTGTACTTGTCGGCGATCTGAGCGTGCCGAGGTAACAATTCACAAACATCGAGACCGGCGACATTGCTTCGAATCGGCGAGAACGGCCCGCGGATGTCGCTGGGAGCGTTCGGTTTCATGTCGTACGTTTCGAGATGACTCGGCCCACCATGCACGAACAGCAAAATGACAGCCGTGTCTTTGTTCTCGACGATGCCACTCGTCGCCGCCTGTGCTCGCAGCCGCAACAACTCTCCCAGCGTCAATCCGCCGAGGCCCAGAAAGCCCGCTCGCAACGAATCTCGCCGAGTCATCATTCGTCGCAGCCGCATCGGATCGCCGAGAGACTCAAGCACGTCGCACCTCCTCACAAATCAGTGTCCACGGATGTGAGCATTATCGGCATCCGCCGAGTCGTTCGGCAACGCTGATCACGTTAGGGCAAGACAGCGTCGCAAGTCGTCTCGCCCAGTTGGACAGAGCCGCCTAGACTCTCGCCACTCAAACCATCACGTTGGAAACGTGCTCCACGAAGAAAGGATTCCCGTGAACCAATATCTGTCTTCAATCTCCGGCAGTCGGTTGGCGATGTTTATGTTGGGGGCCACGTTGGCTCTGGGCTTCACGTTCTCGGCGCACTTGTTGTCGTCGGCCATCGTGCGGCTGAAGCATGAAAACAGTATTAAGGTCAAAGGGACTGCCGAGCGGACGATCACGTCGGATTCGGCCACGTGGCGTTCGCAGTACTCTGTGCGATCGGCCAGCTTAAAGGACGGATACTCGGCGCTTGAGGAAAGTCGCAAAGTCGTCAAGCAGTTTTTGACTGAGGGCAACGTCCCCGAAGTCGAATGCACCTACTCGGCCATCCTGACGGACCTCGAATACAAGAAGGACAACAACGGCCGTCCGACCAACGAAATCGAGTTGTACCTCTTGTCGCAGACGGTCGAAGTCAAATCCAAGGAAGTGAAGCAGGTCGACACGATCTCCAAGACCGTGACGGAATTGATCAAGAGCGGCGTCGAGATTCGCAGCTTCGCTCCCGCGTATGTGTTCTCCGGGCTGGAACAAATCAAACTAGAACTATTGGCGGCGGCGACGAAGAACGCCTACGACCGAGCCAAGACGCTGGCCGAGAACAGTCGTGGTCACGTCGGCGGATTGAGTTCGGCCTCGCAAGGGGTTTTCCAGATCACGCCGGTCGATTCGACCGACGCGAGCGACTCCGGTGAGTACGACACAACGACGATCGAAAAGAAAGTCAAAGCCGTCGTGACGCTGGAATACGACATCGAAAAGTAACTGCCTCTCGGCCCTGCGATTCGTTCGGTCTTGAGACAAGATCGTGCTCAGGATCAGCATCAGCGTTGTTGGAACTCAAACGATGTCTTGGACACCCTTCGTGATCGATGCGGTCGCCAAGTCAACTGACTGGGGCGATGGCGCGGGAAAGATGTTGCGCCAACAAAAGAAAAAGGCTCTCGACCGTTGGTAGACCGGACCTGGGGGCTATGACGTGCTGGAGGCTGACTTACAGAGTGGGTCAGGCTGTAATCAGGGGACCAAGCGTTCCCAGGTCAGTTTTGGTCTACGGAGCGTGTCGAGAGCCTCAGGCTGGGTGGAAGTAAACTCGCACTAGCAACGTTGGAAACGTAGAGCATTAGCTGTGCCATTCATGAAAGTCCTTCGGCGCCGATGGATTCAAAAGCAATGTCTTCTCGCAACTATCTCTCATCAGAGAAGTTCGAGACACGACATTGGATTTGTCTGAACACACGAAGGTTTGATTTTTCGGCGCTGAGACCATACAAAGTCAGACGAATCAGCGCCCAAATCGAGTTCGTAGCGCCGAGATGATTGGCAAGTCAAGCATGGCATCGAACCGTTCGCGAGAAAAACTGGTTGTGACGAGCTCTGGCTGTTTCGCCTTACTGTATTGCATTGTTGTCCTTGGCTACGTGGCGACTTTTCCAGATGTTCGTCTTCGTGTCATGCTCGCGGACGACGACTTTGCGGTACCTGTTTCGGGCGTTTTGATCCGTGACCTGCCTGGCGTTCGCTGCCGCGGGCCGCAACCAGTGGCTGACGACGTGTTGCAGCGGATTGGCGACCAAGAAATCCGTTCGTTTTCGGACTTTTCCCAAAGCCTGTTTCGCCTGCGTCGAGTCGTTGTTTCCCGTGATGGCTACTTGAAGGCTGGGGATGATCCGTCGCAGGTTCGTGAATCCTTGCCGAGTCTCGTGGAATATGAAAACGGCGAGCGATTCGTCAAGGTTGCGTTCACGCAAAAGCAAACGGGGATGGCTCGAGACAGTTGGCTGCAGGTGCAGTCCCTGCCCTTGGACGACATTCTGCTGACGTTTGTCTGGTTTTTGTTGCAGTTGGGCATCACAGCGGTGGGTGCGTTGGCGGTCTGGCATCGTCCGTATGACCGGCCCGCGCGGCTGTTTTTCGCGATGTGCGTGGTCACGCTGGGAGCTTTCATCGGTGGCTTCCACTGGTGGATCGTCGCCAGTACTTTGTGGCTCAACATCCCTTTCGTTGGGTGTGCGGTGTTTGTCCCAATCGTGTCGCTGCATTTCTTTTTGACATACCCGCGGCGCACCTGGCCACTGACTCAGTTTCCACGAGTCGCTCTGACCGTAGTCTATCTCGTCCCAGCGGTGACATTTGTCTGGATGGTGGGAACGTTGGGTTATGTCCAATGGCTAGGACAGAGCAGCTTATCGACAGCCACGGAGATCGTGAGATCCTGTTTACAAAATCTCCGCGACGGGATTTATGTCTACATGACATTTGCGGCGAGTTGTTTCTTGGTCATGCTCGCGGCCTTGGCTCACGGATATTTGCGAACGGCGAATTCGGTCGAGCGGAACCAACTGAAGTGGATGTTTTGGGGCGGAGTCGCAGCGGTGCTGCCGGTGAGTTACACGCTCTACTTGGCCTTGTTCGATCGCGTCGAGTTCGCTTTGGGTCGAGCCCGTGTTTCAATGTTTTTGGTGAGCCTGTCGTTCATGTTGGCGTACGCCGTTGCGATTCTGCGCTTCAAGCTGATGTTGATTGACCAAATCGTCAGCAAGGGCATGCGGTATTACGCGGCGAGCTTGGGATTAACCGGAACGTTTGCGGGACTCATCGTGCTTGGCAGCCTGTCGACGAACTTTTGGAACTTGTCGAGTTCGCCCGTCGCGGGACTACAACAGGCGTTGACGTTGGGCGCGGTGCTGATCGTGGCGGTCGTTTTGTTGCTTTGGGGGCGTGATCGCTTGCAGCAAGTGATTGACCTGCGTTTTTACCGAGAGAAGTATCAGCTCGACAAAGCCCTGCAGCGGATGAATCGAGCGGTGGGACGAGTCGTCGACCGCGAGACGTTAGCACATCGCATGATCGGTTCGTGTCGCGATGTGTTGAGAGCGGAGCGCGTGGCCGTTTACCTGCGTGATGTGGGGCGTTCCTCGTTTCAGTTAATCTCCGCGGAAAGAGCAGCGGATTTGTCGCCACAGATCGTGGCCGACGAAGAACTCATGCAGACGCTTCAGCAAGAATCGGCCGTGGCCCGGTCGGTCACCGCGCTGCGCGGCGGCCAGTCGTCCGCACAGCAGACGTTGCGAAGTTTGCGAGCCGAGTTGATGTACGCCTTCGAAAG
>CAZPUJ010000066.1:0-3369 GCA_964589725.1 uncultured Planctomycetaceae bacterium | reverse complement strand
CGGCGGAGAGACCAACAAAAATAGGATGTGGACGGCGCCACCATCGAGGCTGGCGAAATCGACGCCACCCTTGGCCAAGGCGATCGTGGCCACCAGCTTACTGGCGGACGCATGCTTCGTGTGTGGCACGGCTACTCCGTTACCGATGCCGGTCGATCCGAGTTCTTCTCGTTTGAGGATGGCCGCGACGATGCCTTGCTCGTCGTCTGTTTTGATATTTCCGGTGGCGCGCAGGCTTTGCACCAAGGCCCGAATGGCATCCTCTTTGGTGGACGCTTTCAGGTCGACGATAATTGCGTCGGGCACGACAAAGTCCGACAACTTCATGAAACACTCCTTCCGAAACGCTGAGACAACACGAAATTGACTGGAGGATTCCGAAACCGGCTTCGCTCGCCAGCTTCCGCGACACATCGCTTCTCCAAGCGGTGCTAGTCTCGTAAGCGGCTAGACGGATTCTTCGGCGACATCTTCTTCGGCAACATCGTTGACCTTGCGATCACCGTGGTGATTCTGAATTCGTTCTTTATACCGGCGGATCTGCTGCTCCATCTTGTGCAGGGCCTTGTCGAACGCAACCTGAACATGCTCGTCCGATTCGTGAGCCACGAAGTTGTGCTTGTGCTCGGCGTCCACCAGGATTTCGACCCTGGCGGTGCCGTTATCGAAGCTCACGGTGACATTGATGGCGGTGATCCGTTCAAAGTAGGTGAGAAGTTTTTCGGCTTTCTGAGCGAGGTAGGTACGAACGTCGTCTTTGATGGTTCCGTGTCGACTGGTGATTTCAACGTGCACGGTGCATGACTCCTTGTCTGACAGAATGATTCAACGCGAGAGGAAGATTCAGGTGTGCTTTCGCTGACGTGTTGATCACCGGCAGGCGGGTGATGGCTCGGGATGAGTCAGGATGCGAGATGTTGGGCGCGTCACTCGCCTTCGGCCGATCCATCCGGGATCGTAAGTTATTCACGTGACGCCTCGTTTCCAAGCGGTGCCAAACGGCATAGAGTGTATCCGTGCCGCGGATGTGATTCCAGCAGTGTTCTCGTGAGACGCTAGCAGCGATTCGAGTTCACTGCGAGCGATCGGCAAAATACGACGACCCGTTAAATTCGATCCACGGCCGCCCGCATGTCATCGACCAAATCGTCGGGGTTTTCGATGCCGACCGAGACACGAATCGTTTTCTCAGTGATGCCCCCCTCGCGGCGAGCCTCCAAGGTCATCGAGGCGTGACTCATTGTCTCCGGATATTCCATCAAAGACTCGACGCCGCCAAGCGATTCGGCCAACTGGAACAGATGCGTTCCGGTCATCACTTTCTCGGCCTGGGGTCGTCCGCCACGGACGTCGAAGCTCAGCATGCCGCCGAAGCCGTGTTGCTGCTTCTTCGCCAATGTGTGCTGCGGATGTGTCGGCAGGCCGGGATAATAGACCTTCTCGATCATCGGATGTTCCGCCAGCATCTTGGCCAAAGCCATCGCGCCGCGCTGATGAGCTTCCATACGCGGACCCAAGGTCTTGATCCCGCGTAACACCAGCCACGCATCGAACGGTGAGCAACCCAGGCCCAACGCGTTGTGAATGTACGCGACCCGCTCGGCGTGGGGCTGATGCCGTGTGACGACCGCTCCGCCTACGACGTCCGAATGTCCGTTGAGGTACTTGGTCGTCGAGTGAATCACGATGTCGACTCCATGCTCGAACGGCCGTTGCAGGTACGGCGACAAAAACGTGTTGTCCGCGATCGTGATCACACCCGCCGCGCGCGCGACGTCCGTGGTGGCTGCGATGTCCACCAAGTTGAGCAGTGGATTGCTGGGCGTCTCGATCCAAATGCACTTCGTCTGTGGCGTCACAGCCTTTCGTACGTTCGCCGGATCACCCATTTTAACGAACGAGAACTTCAGCCCGAACTCGCTAAACACGCCATGAAACAGCCGAAACGTGCCGCCGTAGATGTCGTGTCCGGCGATGATGTGATCGCCCGGTCGAAACAGATGCATCACGCAGGTGATGGCCGCCATTCCGGTACAGGTGGATTTGCAGTCGATGCCGCCTTCGAGGGCGGCGATGTTTTCTTCGAGTGCTCGACGTGTCGGGTTGCCGCTGCGGGTGTAATCGAAGCCCTTGTTGGTTTGCAGGTCGACCCACCGAAACGTGGATGACGGGTATATCGGCGTGATGCAACTGTTGAACGCTGAGTCCTTGTCGACACCGACATGAACACATCTGGTCTCGAATCGCATGACGAGTTTCCGTTGACGTGATCGACTCGCGTTGAGGCCGCAAATCAGCACAGGACGGGCGACGATTCACCCGTTGGGGACGGAAGTCTAGGGAGTCCGATTCCGCGAGACAAACGCTCCGCCGCTCGCGTCAGATGGTGATCAAGGTGAGGGCACGTCGTTGCGAACGATCGTCAATCGTGGCGAGGTGCGCGTCTCGCCGGCTAAGCGAGCCAATTGTTGGTCGATGACGTCCAGCCGATGAATCAGATAAGTCTTCGTGTCGGCCCAGCGCGCCTGCCATTGGCGGAACATGTCCTCGCGAGGTTGCTCTTTCAACCGCGCGGCTTGTAATCGTTGCCGAAGCGTGGCCAGCGAGCGTCGTAAATCAGACCGCCGGTCAATGCGGTCCACGGTTCCAGGCAAGGGCATGCTGTGCTCCTGCACACATCGTCGGGCTCGAGGTTGTTCTTCGTCGTGGCCGACGCCGCGGCATCGGCAGCGGAGGCTGCCGGCGTCCGCCGCCAGAACATTCGTGTTCTCAACGGATCAAAAATCGGCCGCTCCGGCGAGGGACTTTGTGCCGCTTTACCCGGTCGCGGGAAACGGGCAAACTCGCCGACTGACTCTCGCCGTCATCTCGCTTGCGCCGGATTTGCAGACCGCCCAATCCCGCGAACTGGCACAAGCGGATGAAGCGAACGGTGAAGACTGAAACTCTGAAAGCACGGTCGGCTAATTCGCTGCCTTGGGCAATCAGTAGCTCCCGCCCTTTTGGCCGGGATGGTTCGAGAATTACCGACAAGGCACGAACTCATTTCATCGACTACAGATTCCACAAATTCAACAATTAGCCAGCCATGGGAAGTGCGGCGGGAGTGTAGAAGATGAACGATCAGGGATGAAAGATGCGACAGGTCGTGCCACTGACTCGTCTCCCGATTGATCGAGGTCGTAACCTGCATTCCCGCGTTCTTTCTCCATGTCTTCCCGGACCGACGTCACCGTTCTTCTCGAGGCGCTCCAGCGGGGCGATCCGCAGGCGGCGCACCAACTCTTGCCGCTGGTCTACGAAGAACTCCGCCGGTTGGCGAACGCCCGGCTCGCACAGGAACCCCCCGGACAAACATTGCAGGCGACG
>CAZPUJ010000065.1:0-4391 GCA_964589725.1 uncultured Planctomycetaceae bacterium | reverse complement strand
ACAGATCCATGGCTGGCAACTCCTTTTGCCTAGCGAATCAAATGGGGAATCTAGGCAGACATCATGCCAGCGGCCTTTACGAATAGAAAGATGAAAATGGCCTGTTGTTTCCGAGAAATAGCGACGGCCGGGAATTACTGGTAGCCATACTTCAATGTGGCTCGCTGTTGGCTCGAAAGAATGACGGCGTGAGATGTCGTCTGGCCAAAGTTCATGATTGGGTACTCCGTTACTCGAAAGAGCTGGCTCGAGACGCAGTCGACAGGCCGCATCCCAGCAGTCGCAGGACGCCCATTTGGGCGAGCAACGACACCGTAAAACGACGGAAAATTACTGCGACCTTCCCGATTTCGCGAGGCTGCGATACAGCCCGGACGGCATATCGCCACCCACCAGAGCGTGGGTCGTCGCTTCAACACCCCCACGCTGTGGCGAGCGTGGCTACCTGAGGGATGCTGTCTGATCGGTTACACGAAGTCGGGCCCAAGTGGAATCTGACGGTGACGAAGTTCGGTTTGTCACCGATTCCCTTGCCGACACCACTATGCTGGGGAGACGAGTGTTCGCAATTCGGAGCGGGATCATGACGACGGCAATAGTTGGCTCGGACGTGGCGTTGTGGCAGTTGGTCTGTGGCGATGACCGGCAGGCGTTTGCCGAACTGGTCGCGCGGCACCAGTCGGCGGTATCGGCGGTCGCATACAGCGCGTGTGGCGATTTGACGCTCAGCGAGGATATCGCTCAGGAAGCGTTCTGGGCCGCGTGGCAAGAACGGTCGGCACTGTTGGACCCGACTCGGCTGCGAGCTTGGCTGTGCGGGATTGCTCGAAACTTGGCGAACAACGCGATGCGACGAAAGCGACCTTCGGAATCGCTCGACGCGCAAACGGAAAAGTCGACCGACGAGCCCGAACCGTCTGACGAAGCCGCCTCGCGCGAGGAGCAGTCGCTGGTCTGGCAGGCGCTCGAAGAGATTCCCGAAACGTACCGCGAGCCGTTGATCCTGTTTCATCGCGAACATCAATCGGTGGCCGAGGTCGCAATGACGCTCGAACTTTCTACCGATGCGGTGAAGCAGCGCTTGTCGCGCGGACGCGAGATTCTGCGAGAGCAAGTCGCGGAGTTGGTCGAACGGACGCTGAAGAGCAGTCGTCCGCGAGCCGGATTCACAACGGCGGTCATCGCCGGGTTGACGGCGCTTTCGGCGGGAACCAAGTCCGCCGTCGCGGGAACCGCGTCGCTGCAAGGTTCGTCGGCCGCTGTGCTGTCGAGCGGCGTGGCGGCAGCCGGCAAGGTGGGACTGCTGAGCCCATTGTTCGGAACGCTCGTCGGCTTGGCGGGAGGCTGGTTCGGAACGTGGCTCCCGGCGCAGCTCGCGCCGACGAATCGCGAGCGACAACATCTGTCACGCGCGGGACGACGAATGCTCATCGTTTCGGTGATCGCGTCGTTGCTACTGTTGATCGCGATCTGGCTGTGCATCTCGACGCGCGCGAGCGGGATTCAAATCGCCGCCGTCACGATTGGTTGGATGGTGCTGTTTCAAGTCTACGTCTGGACCGAGAGCTACTTCTGGTATCGCGCGGTGCGGCGGATTCGAGCCGAGACGCCGACCGATTCCGATCGCAATACCGCTCCGCTGGCCGTGGCCGCGCAGCGTGTGGCGAAGCGTTGGGAAGGGCGAGTCTATCGCAGCTCGGCCACGTTCTTGGGCCTGCCGCTGATCGACATTTGCGTCAGCGATCCCGGCTCATCGTCGTCAGAATCCCCGACGCCGCCACGACGACATGCTCGCGGATGGATCGCGATTGGCGACCGAGCGGACGGAGTCTTGCTGGCAATCGGCGGCGTGGCTCGCGGCTTCATCGCGATGGGAGGCATCGCGATCGGATGCGTGAGCAGCGGTGGACTGGCAATCGGCCTCTGCTCGTTCGGAGGTTTGGCGATCGGAGCAGTGGCGTTCGGTGGACTCGGAATCGGCGGCCTCGCATTCGGCGGCGGAGCCATCGGCTGGCAAGCCTGCGGCGGAGGCGCACTGGCCTGGGACGTCGCCGTCGGCGGTGCGGCGGTGGCCCATCACGCCGCGCACGGCGGCGCCGCCATCGCTCACGACATCGCCCTCGGTGGAGGGGTCTCGGCATTGCACGCCAACGATGACGTCGCCAAGGCCTTCTTCGAAGGACACTGGATGGTCGAATTGATGAAGTGGCTTCAATCGCACAACACGATGTTCATCGTCACGACGATCGTCGTGAGTCTGCTTCCCACGCTGATCAGCACCCGTCTGATGTACCGCCTCAAACCCGCCGAGACAAAATCGTGAGCCGCCGGTTCGAGCTGGTCATCAGAACGTCATTGGTGAGATGTACCGCGCGAAGCGGATCAATCGGATGCCGCGAAGTCGCGCCTGAGTCGAAGATGCTCACTGTCCTCGGCTCGCGGACACGCGAAAGGATCCGCTGTCGAGTTTCTCGATCGTGATCGGAACCCGCAATTGCCCAATCGTAAACTCGTGACTTTCTTTCGAGACTCCGCGGAAGGCACTCTGCGATGACCACGAACGTGAATTCTCGGACGCCCACAACTAGCTCACAGTCGCCAGAGGTTTCGGACGGCTGTTCCCATCCGTTTGAATTCTGGCGGTGAGCACCGTATCCGCTCCTGCCGCGTCCGTGATGGTGATGGCCTGTGTCCTCGGCCGATAGGCGCGCGTGATCCGCACGCCTCGGTTGCCGTCGGCCAGTTCCGTTTCGATGGAAAGAAAGCCGCGTTCTGATTCAACGGCGGAGATGGGAGCACCAATCACGCCAAAGGAATCGGTTTCTTTCGCGCCAATCACAGAAGCCACGACCATGCCCGGTTTGGGATCGCGTTTGCTCCACGCTACGGCCTGTAAATTCTGGTGTGCGATTTTCAGCAGTGCGAGGTCGAACTTGCGGGATTCCGAAATGAGCGCTGCTGGAATCGTACTTCCGTCCGCCAGGCGACAAATCAACTCACCGCGGCAGTTGCTGCGTTTGGACACGATCCAGCCATCGGCGCTGACGACCATTCCGAACGCCACTCGCTTGCCAGCCGCTTCCAACGTGACAACGGCCCCGCGGTTTTCGTTCGCGAGAGCAACCGGTCTGGCTTCCTTGGCAAATGGATTCGAGAGATCGCTATTTCGGATGTGCTGGCCGGCGAGTAGCTGATCGCGAACCTGTTGAAATAGTTCGACGCGAGCGTGTCCCGTGCCATGCACCTCGTTCGCTACCAGTCCAGTCACGCCGACCAACTCTCCATGGAGTGTAAACAACGGTCCGCCGGAATCTGGGCCGTGGGTTTTAGCCGTCGTGAGGATCTGCGTCGCCGATACTTGCAGCACGCGACCCATCCGCATCAGTGGCCAACGATTGTCTTCCGGGTTGCGACCCAGACGATCGCGATACCCGATTGGGAAGCCCAGCGCCAGACAGCGAGCATCAACCTTCAACGTGTCGCGCTTTCCCAAGGCGACGCATGGCCACGGCCCATCTCCGTCGAGCTTAATGAGGCTGATGTCGAAGGGCTCGTTGGTAATGATTCCTCGGACCTGCCCTGACAGAGGGTGGAGGTGTGCCGTGGTCGATGACGACGTAATTCTGGAGCAAGTGGAGTTAAGTTACGACTCGGCGGGGAACGTCGTTTCGACGGTTGTCCGTCGTCGCTACCATAATGCACCGGACAATCAGACGGGGCCGCTGGAAGATCCGGCAACGACACCCAAAGCGCGGGTGAGCTATGTGGCGTCGTACCCGGATGCGTTGGGTCGGGTGATCGCGACGGCGGAGTACGGGACGAATGGCGGGACGTCGCTTTCTCGGCCGGGAACGGTGCCGGCTCGGTCGGACACTGTGCTGGTGACGACCACTGGGTACAACGGTCGTGGGGAAGCGGCAACCACCACCGATCCCGCTGGCTTAGTCACGGTCGTCACGAACGATGACGCCGGACGCGAGATCGAACGGATCGTGAATCCTCAAGGCAGTTCTTCCAGCAGTTCGTCGAGCAGTTCTGGTGGCTGCCTGCCGTCAGCGGACACGAACGTGACGACGCGGACGAGCTACACGCCGGACGGGAACGTGGCCTCGATCACGGCGGTCAATCCCACCACCGGCGATCAAGTCACCAGCTACACCTACGGCACGACGCTGGCCGATTCCGACATCGCCACCAGCACGCTCAAGCGGTACGAGACGTATCCCGACTCGGTGGGAGGTTCCGACCGCGTGGCGTTCAAGTATAACCGGCAGCGGCAAGTCACCTCGCTGACCGACCAGAACCTCACCGTCCACAACTTCGACTTCGACAAGCTGGGCCGAGCGATTCAAGACCGGATCACGACGCTGGGGAGCGGTGTGGATGGCGCG
>CAZPUJ010000064.1:0-5024 GCA_964589725.1 uncultured Planctomycetaceae bacterium | reverse complement strand
ATCAGGTGAGGAAAACACGCCTAGCTAATTCTTGAGTCTGCGGAACCTGTAGCCCAGGCCCTTGTGGCCTGGTTGATGAGACTTCTGCGTTTGTTCCGGCGAATTCAAATCAAACCGGCCACAAGGGCCGGAACTACTCCCGTGCTCGGAAAAATCTGGGCGGGCCCCCTGTGAGTGGTTCTCGGAACTCGGAGTGCGACCCCGGATAGAGCGTGTAGATTTCGTTGTTGCGGCGGTACGTCAGCGGGTACGCAATTTCGAACTCGTGCGACTTGCCGGGTTCGAGCGTGTACCGAGTGGTGCTCCAATCGGAGTACGGGCCTTTGGTTTCGTAAATGAATATTTCCTTGCTACTGTTGGTCACTTTCACGCCTGCCGGAGTGAACGTGGCGAAGAGGTGCGGCGATTCCCAGCCGGCGTTCGACATGCGTAGCTTGGTCAATCCGAAATCGGCATCGGGAATGCGGATCGACGTGACCGGGCCAAGCGATGTCCAGGCCTGCCAACTCTCCTTGAGCCATTGTTCGACAAGCTCGGAGCGGATCGTATTGTCTTGCGGTTGATAACCGTCCGCAAAACGGCAGGACACTTTGATCTCCGGATCGCCGTCCCAAACCAGTTTAACGGCGCGCGACTGTGAGTCGGGTTTGACGAATTCCGCCTGAGTCTTTTGTTTCAGCTCGATCTCAAACACGGTCAGCGGCGTCAACGTGGCTTCGCTTTTCTTGGAATCGTCGGCGGCCGCTGATTTGAGCGACGTTGTGATGAGCAACTTCGGGACGTGGAATTGAAGATGCGTCGGACCTGCTTTCTCGCTGGCATCGGTCGCGTTGATACCGCTGACTAGAGTTAGCTCAGGCCAGAGTTCGGCGTCCGCGTATCGCTTCAGTTCGGGAATCGCTTCGGATAGCGCGGCTTTGTCGCCGAATTTGACGAAGGTGCCCTCGGGAATATCGAGCACGTGAATCCGCGCGACATCCGCTTGCACCAGCAATTCGGTCAGCGGTTGCAGTGCCTGGGGAGCGATACCAACTTGCAGGGTTTTCAATTTGGTCAGCTCCGCCGGCAGCGGGGCGTTCAACTCGACGACCTTTGGTTGCTTGGGCGTATTCTTCGCATCAACGGCCGCCGCCGTCATTCCCAAAGCCAGCGTGACGCCGTTCTCGTCAGTGCTGATCTCTTGCGGCCAGAGCTTCACGCGCGGCCTGTAGACCGGCAGCGGCCAGATGCTGCCGGTTGAGTTCGCCATGTCGCCGAACTCCGCCAACTTTTTCTCAAACGTGTCGATCAATTTGGGTACGACGGCCAGAACTTCGTTCTCGATGCGATGTTTGCTGCCGTACAAGCCGTTGACCAGTCCGCTGGAGACGCGATCGCGCTTCATGCCGAAACCTTGGACCGACACGCCCGCTGGCGACGTGACGTACCAATTGTCGTCCGGGATGTCGAAGCGAGAGCCCAGCAACTTCAGTCGCAGGCGTCGCTTCTCGATGTACGGTTGCACGTCAACGCTCAGCCACACCGGCCGCACGTGGCCCATGCCGACCTGAATCGGGCCGGCTTGAGCGGAATGATCCTGGCCCGTGACATAGGTCGCGCCGATGTTGAGCGCCACCTTCGACAGGGCCACTTGAATGCTCAGCCGATCCTTGCCGAGCGCCTTGATCCGCACTTGATTCAACTGGCTGGTGTACGAGATTCCGGAGAACTGAATGTTGAATCCGTAACCGTCGACGTTCGTGTAGTCGCCAAGGTCATTGATTCGCCCGCTGAGCAGGTCGGCGGGAACACGCTTAGGTGCGGCGTATGCGGCGGCATCGAGAGCTTGATTGCCCAGCCGGACATACACGGCGCGCGACAATTCGAGAGCCGGCACGAACGGTTCCTCGATGACAGGCTGCGGAGTCACGAGCGTGCGCGGCGCGGGCAGCTTGTCAGGGTCAACCTTCTGGGGGTCGAGCATCCAGGCGATCAACCGATCATCGGCGTAGGCGGTCTTCCAGGAATCATGATCGCCGTCGCGAAACTCGGTGTAACGCGGCGTCGCGCCGGCGGCCTTCAAGGCGTCGATCATCTCGCGCGAACGATTGACTCGCACTGCCGTGTCCGCCTCGCCGTGAAAGGCCCAGATCGGCAGGTCTTTGAGTTTCTCGGCCCATTCCGGCCGACCACCGCCAGCCAGGACCGCCAAGCAGGACCACTTCGACGGATCGGCAGCCGCGATGCTCCACGCGCCGAAACCTCCCATCGACCAACCGGTTAAGATGCGGTGCTTCGTGTCGACGCGGTAATCCTTCTCGACTTGCTCGAGGATGCGCAACGCTCGCTGAGCGTCCGGCGTATCGGGCTGCCAACCTTCGAGGACTCGACTTCGAGTGTTCTCGGACTGCGGGAACACGACCAACGCGGGAAACGTCGCCTCGCGAGCCTTCACCAGCGGACCCAAGCCGACGTTGAGATGAATCTTGCCGTCGCTGCCGCGTTCACCGGCTCCGTGCAAAAACAAAATGACCGGCGAAGGCCGTGACGGTGCGTAATTCTTCGGGACGAAGACGACGTACTTGTGATTGCCCCCTTCGTCCTTGAAAACCTTCTCCACGAATCCCCGTCGTCCGTCATCGGCCGCGCGGGCCTGATGGGCGAGAGCAACCAGGGCCAGCACAGTGACCAGAAACCGAATTCCAGGCCGCGACACAAACCGACACATAATGGCAGTCTCCTCTTCGATGTTTGCTCTGTACGTCGTCGACAGTCTAACCACCTCCAATGGCCGGAAGGAAATGTACCTCGTCGTCCGGCTTAATCTTGTGCAACAATCCGCGAGAACTCACCTTGGTTCCCACCGCCACGCTCAACCCCGGCGTCAAGCGATCGCCGTGGATGAGCCGGGCACGCACTCCGGGGAATTGTCGGTCGAGGTTGTCGATCACTTCGAGCACGCTCTGTCCCGCGATCTCGACAACCTCACGGCCGTCTGTCAGCGAACGCAGCAGTGGCGGAATGAAAACACGAGACACGTCAAGCTCCACTTGAAATCGTCGATGAAGTCGATGAAAACCGATCGTGACCGCGCAGGATCAGTCTATCGAATGGGTACCGCTATAATGCCAGCGATCTGACACTCATAGACTGCGACTGCCGCTTCCGATTCGCTAGCCCACAGCGAAGCCGCATGCCGCAGTTCCGCCGAGCCGCTCCAGACAGCCCACTAGTTGCGGAGTGGGAATCGCGGATCATTGGCGGCAGAGCTAGATCAATCCGGCCAACAGCGCGTCGAAGTTGAACGTGAATGCCGCCACGATTTCCGCGGCGGTGGCACCGGGGAATTGGTCGCCGGGGTCCGTTGTCAGACCGTTGCCGCCGCCCACGAGTTTGTCGGTGTACAGATCAGTCGTTGTGGACGTGGCTCCGTAGAGCGTGTCGGCTCCGGCTTCGCCCAGCAGGGTGTCGGCGGCGTCGCCACCCATGAGCAAGTCGTTTCCGTCGCCGCCCAGGAGCGTGTCATTCCCCGCGAGACCTTCCAGAGTATCATTGCCCGTGCCGCCGCGCAGGGCATCGTTGCCGTCCTGGCCTTTGAGCTTGTCATTGCCCGCCTCGCCATCGAGCACATCGTTGCCAGCGCCTCCCAGGAGCACATCGTCCCCCTCGCCGCCGAGCATCGTGTCGTTGCCGTTCTTGCCATTGAGTGCGTCGTTGCCGGAACCGCCCAACAGAACATCCGCTCCGCTGCCGGTGGTGAGCACATCGTCGCCGCCGGCCCCTTCCAACCGCACGCTCTTGGTCGCGGTGCCAGCGTCGAAGACATTGTTGCTGTCGCCGCCGATCACACGAATCGCCTCCATGTCCGTGCCAATCGTTTCGCTGGAGGTGGGCGTGGCTCCCACGCCGACGATCGTCGTGTTGGTGATGGTGACATTCGCGGCGTCGGTGCGTTCGAAGTAGGTGTCGGTGCCGGCGCCGCCGATCACGACGTCGTCGCCGCTGCCGCCGCCCAACGAGTCATTGCCGCTGCCGCCGTTGAGCGAGTCGCTGCCGGCGTCCCCTTGCAGGCTATCGTTGGCCGAGCCTCCCAGAAGCGTGTCGTTGCCGTCGCCGCCAAGCACCGTGGCCGGCAAGGTCAACGTGGCGAGATCCAGTTTGTCGTCGCCGCCGCTCAGGTCCGCGGACACTCCGGTGATCCCGGTGGCGGAGACACGCAGTGTGCTGACGGGCGTCGCACCGTTGAGCGACAAAACACTCTTCGTGGCGGTGATGACCAGTTGGTTCGTCAGTGAGTCACGAGTGATGCGAATGTCGCGCGCCAGGGTTCCCGAATCGAGCAGTGTCAGGAGGCCCGTGTTGACGGTCACGAGAACGCTCGGCAAGCCGTCGTCGTTCACAATCGTGCCGGCGGCCGACGCGGTCACGAGCGTGATGCCGGAGCTGGGGCTGCTCAGCGTGACGGTGAAGCCTTCGTCGTTCTCGATAGTCGTGTCGCCGGTCACGCTGATCGTGAGGGTCTTGGCGGTCTCATTGGCCGCAAAGTTGAGCGTGCCGCCGGGCAGCGTGCCACCGAAATCGGTCGCGTCGGCGGGATTCGCACCGCTGCCGGCCACGGCGTAGCTCACGCTGCCCGTTCCGCTCGTGTTGCCGAAGCGTGTGACTGTGAACGTGAACGCCGTCGAACCGCCGTTCCCTTCGTCCTTTGACGTGTTGGCCGCCGCGATGGACAGCGTGGCGTCGTCGTTGTTGATCGTGCCCGTCGCGGTCGATGTCCCCAGGCTGCCTCCGACTGGACTCGACAGCGTGACGGTGAACGTCTCGATGTTCTCGACGGCCGCGTCGCCGATCACGTCGATGGTGAGCGTCTTCGAACTTTCACCGCTCGCGAAGCTCAGCGTGCCTGTGGGGAACACGCCACCCGAGAAGTCGGCGGCGGTGGCGGCGTTCGTCCCGCTGCCGGTGACGGTGAAGTTGACGCTCCCGGTGCCGGCCGAACCGGTGCGAGTCACTGTGAACGTGAACGGCGTCGTGGGTGTGTTGCC
>CAZPUJ010000063.1:0-15717 GCA_964589725.1 uncultured Planctomycetaceae bacterium | reverse complement strand
ACGCCCGCCACAGGACCAAGCCACACCAGCCAACGCCCAACGGCCGAATCGCCGATCATCCCAAACAAGAGTTGACTGAACGACGTGGCCAATCCCCAAATCGCCAACAGCAAAAAATTCGCCGCCGAACCCAACCGAGACTGCTCACTCAACATCGGCCACAAAGGATTCAACTGCCCCGCGGTCATGTCGACGATGAAGTGCGTCGCCGTCAAAACTGCTAACGCCCACGTGCCGGAAGCCATCGAGTTGTTTGTCGGAGTTTGCGTCATCAGCCGGGAAAACGGTGGTGCTGGCATTCGAAGCGGACTTTATCGGCTATCACGCGATGCCTGAACTCGTGCGTCTTGTGCCCAGTGCTGAGTTTGTCTTTCAAACGCCTATGTTTTTCTGGGGAAGAATACGCGTTTGGTTTGGATGGACTCCGTCGGCGCGAACCGTTTGCCGAGAACGACGTACTTCGCAAGTCGGTCCTCAATCTGCGAGGCTCCCTCAGTGTCGCACCAATGCAGGATTCCGCCGCGAAACGGTGGGAAGCCGATGCCGAGAATTAGGCCCATGTCGACGTGATGCGGAGCGGCGACGATTCCTTCCTCGAGGACTCGTGTGGCTTCCAGCAACATCGGCAGGAACAGGCGGTCGGTGATCTCATCGAGCGTGAACGTGCGGTTGTCCTGTCGATGCCGTTCAAGGAAGGGCGCGAAATCCGGATCGGCTTCGGGCTTGCCTTTCTTATTGAGCTTGCGAAAGCCCGCTCCGCTTTTATTCCCCAAGCGGCCGGCTTTCACGAGGTCGCCCAGGATCAACGTCGGCGCGGCGCGGTCGGCGTACGCGGCCGAAACGACTTGGCCCGCATAATACGCCGTGTCCAAGCCGACGAGATCACTGAGCGTAATGGGACCCATCGGCATGCCAAACTTGGTCGCGACTTTGTCGATGTCGTCCATCGAAGCTCCCTCTTGCAGCAGCAGCACGGCCTCATTCATGTACGGCAGCAGCACACGATTGACCAAGAAGCCGGGGCAGTCTTTCATCACGATCGGCGTCTTGCCGATTTGCTTCGCCAGCGCGACGATCGTGGCCACAGTAGCGTCGTCGGTCTGTTTGCCGCGAATGACTTCGACCAACTCCATGCGGTCGACCGGATAAAAGAAGTGCATGCCGACAAACCGCTCCGGATGCGGTGCCGCCTCGGCCATGCGGGTGATCGAGATTGTCGATGTGTTACTGCACAGGATCGCGTCGTCGCGCAACAGGCCCGCGAGTTCACGATACGCCTGGGTTTTGAGAGCTTCGTTCTCGGTGATTGCCTCGACCACGACGTCGGCTTCGGCAAAGACGGATCGCGACGTTGATGTGCTCAACCGGCTGAGCATGTCTTGCATATCCTGCGGCGTCGCGCGGTTGATGCGAATGCGATCCTCGATGACTTTGCAGGCGCGTTTCATGCCGTCGGCGAGGCGGTCCTGACCGACATCGACCATCACGGCTGGCACGCCGCGCCGCGCGTGTGCCGTCGCAATCCCCGCTCCCATCAAGCCGCTGCCCAGCACGCCGACTTGCTTCACGTCGCGAGCCGTCGCCGTCGCCGGCAAGAAGCCGGGATCACGGGCGAGCGCATTGTTCATGAAGAAGACAGAAATCAAGTTCGAGGAAATCGGCGTGCCCGTGACTTCGAGCACGACTTCCTGCTCGATGGCCAGCGCTTCGTCGAGCGGCCGGTTGATCCCCTGCTTGATCGCCTTGAGCGCGGCGAGCGGCGCCGGATACTGACCTTTCATTTTACCTTTGATCGCTCCTTCAGCGCACGCGAACGCGAAGTTTGCCTCATCCGCGCTCAGGCCGAGCGGCTGTGAACGCCGCTGCCGTTCGGCTTGCCACTCTCCCGACGCTGCCACTCGTTCAATGAGTGCGGTTCCAACGTCAATCAGCTTGTCCGCCGGGACCGCGTCGAACGCGAGACCGATCTGCACAGCTTTCGTCGCCGAGACCGGCTCGCCGCCGCAGATGATGTCGATGGCGTGATGCACGCCGACCAATCGAGGCAACCGCTGCGTGCCGCCCCAGCCGGGAATGAGGCCGATCTTTGTCTCCGGCAGCGCGATCTTCGTTGCCGGACTGCTCGAGACGATGCGATAGTCCATCGACAGAATCAACTCCGTGCCGCCGCCCATCGAGTTGCCGTCGATAAGCGCGACCGTCGGAAACGGCAAGTGGCTGACCCGGCTGAACAGCTCATGCCCGGCCGCGATCGCCCGCTGACACTGCTCGCGCGTCGCGTCAATCAGTGCGGCCAGTTCGTTCAAGTCCGCTCCGGCGATGAACTGTCCCGGCTTGCCGCTACGAAACAGCAAGCCTTTCAAGTCGGCTCGTTTTTCGAGCACCTCCACCTGCCGAGCCAACTCAATCAGTACCGCCTGCGACAGCGTGTTGACCTTCTTGTCCGGCACATCGAACGTCAGCAAGCCAATCGAGCCAGAAACGGAGGGCAACTCTTCAAAGCGGAAGAAACCCATCGAGAGTCCTTTCGCGGAGAAAATTGGAACTTTGGAATTCGTCGAAGGAGTTGTAGCAGGAGGATCGGCACAGCGGGAGCGGAGCGGCGGCTTCGCGTCGGCCACGAGTGTCGGAGCTACCGGAATTCGCATTTGAACCGTACAAACAGGATGACTTTAGCTCTGTGAGTCTTCTCATGTCGTCCGAGCCTTCTGATTCCTCTCATGTCGCTGATGCTTCTACAGCGCAGTCGCTCGCTGGGCGTTGGATTTTGTTTCTGTTGCAGCCGAAGGTAGCGATCCCGCTATTGGTGGTACTGTCGCTGATCATGGCTCCGTTGGTTTATCGCGGCATGAAGCTTTCACGAGTGCCGCCGGCGGACGAGCCGTTTGACACTAAGTCGGTCCTGAAGTTCGTGGTCCCCGACATCGACAACGCCTTCGTCGAGTATCGAGCCGCGAGTGGGATGCTCGTCAAGTACACCAGCGACGGTGACGAGTTCGACAAGGCTCAAGATGACGGCTGGGAGCACGCGACGGAGCCGGTGCGAAAGTGGCTCGACGCGAACCGACCGTTCATGGAAGTCTGGCGGAGAGGGACGGCCAAGCCGGACGCTCAGTATTTCCGAGCGGGTGACGTGAACATCTTCACGCTGATTCCAGCAGTTCACGACGCGAGGGAATTCGCGCGGCTCGTGCGGTTGGAGGCGTCGCGGTTGCTCGCCGAACGGAAGACCGAGGAATCTTGGGAATGGTTGCGGACCAGCTTTCGCATGAGCCGGCATCTTGGTCGACATGGCTGGTTGTTGGAGCGGCTGGTTGGGATCGCGGCACACGCCACCGCGTCCGAAGGCATGGTGCGGTGGGCGAACGAGCCGCAAACGACAGCGGAGTTGCTGCGTCGCGCGATGCGAGAACTGCAAGACGAACAGAAGCGGACGCCTCCGCTGTCAAACTGCTTGAAAATCGAATACTTGTCGATGACATCGTTGATGCAGTCACCCACGTTGGTATCGGATCTGGGTGGAATCCGTTTTCGGGGGTCACCGTTTCTCGACAGGACATACCTGTTCGTGAACGGGGAACCGGAACTCAGCGAACACGTTATTCGGTACGTTTTCGCGAACTGGCTCGCGCAAGTCGACAAGCCGCGACTGCGACGCACGAAACAAGAACCCACCTTGGGCGTGTTCGAACCGGACCCAACGATCCTGAAACCTCAACCGACGACCAGCGAATTGAGCAATTATTTTCGCGAGTCAATCTTGGCGAGACTTGAGCTTCCAGCCGGCCGTCAGATGTTTATCGTCGCCGACCGCGAAGCGGCGCGAGACACCGTGCTGCTCACTGTGCTGGCTCTTGAGCTCTTCGCGCGAGAGCACGGGCATTATCCAGAGAAGCTGGAAGAGTTGGTTCCCGACTTCTTGCCGGCTGTTCCCGAAGACAATCACGCGCCGCCGAAGACGCCATTGCGTTACAAGCGCGACGCGGACGGCGCGCTGATCTACAGCGTCGGCGACAACGGCACGGACGACGGTGGCCGGTTTGCCAAGCCCGAGGACATTGGTTATCGACTCGACAAGCCGCCGGCCAAGGGACAAGAGTGAGCGTTCGCTTGGTGCGGCAAGCGCCGCAAGAGAAACAGCGGCTTCGGACCGACTGAAGCCGCTGGCGTGCTGATCTCAAACGAGACTGTTCTCACATCCTGTGATCGCGAATTTGTCAGATCGCGCTGTCGCCCGACTCGCTGGTGCGGATGCGGATCACGTTTTCGAGGTTTGAGACGAAGATCTTGCCGTCGCCGATGTTGCCGGTGCGAGCACCACCGACGATCGCGTCGATGGCAGCTTGAGTCTGCTGGTCACTGACGATGACCTCGATCTTGGTCTTCGGCAAGAAGTCGACTGTGTATTCGGCCCCGCGGTAAGTCTCCTTGTGACCTTTCTGGCGGCCGAAGCCTTTGCATTCAGTGACCGTCATGCCGACGACGTTGATCTGCGTCAGCGCTTGTTTCACGTCTTCCAGTTTGTAGTGCCGGATGATGGCTTCGATTTTTTTCATGACATGTACTCCACAAATTCCGTCGGCTGCATGGCGTCGCCAGCTTTGCCGAGGTGATGGGTGATGTCGGTCAGTTGAAGATATATCCATGCTCGCCATGTTCCGCGAGGTCGAGTCCTTCAATCTCGCCTCCCTGACTGACTCGCAGGCCAACGATCGCATCCACCACTTTCAAGATGACGAACGTGCCGACGAGCGATAGAGCGAGTGAGGCACCGATCGCGACCAACTGGTTGATGAGCTGCTGTGTGTTGCCTTCCAAGAGTCCTCCCTTCCCGGGTCCCGCGATGAGGCTGCTGGAAAAGATGCCGGTCAGGACCGCTCCGAGAAAACCACCGACCCCGTGAACGCCGAAGGCATCCAGCGAGTCGTCATAGCCAAACATGGACTTGATCGTCGTGCAGGCGAAGTAGCACACCACTCCCGCGGCTACCCCCAGGATCATTCCCGAGACGGGAGTGACATATCCCGCCGCTGGGGTGATACACACCAGACCGGCCACGCAACCAGAACAAGCTCCCAATATGCTGGGCTTGCCACGCTTGAGCCATTCCATGCCAGCCCACGCCAGCGTGCCCGTGGCGGCGGCCAGATGCGTCGCTACGAACGCTGACACCGCTTGAGCATTCGCCGCTCCGGCACTGCCGGCATTGAAGCCGAACCAGCCAACCCACAGCATCGTCGCACCAATAAACGTATAGGTCAGGTTGTGTGGTGGCATCGATTCTGTACCGAATCCCAACCGTTTTCCCAACACAATCGCGCAGATCAAGGCTGACACGCCGGAGATCAGATGCACCACAGTCCCCCCCGCGAAATCCAAAGCGGGGAATTTTGCTCCGGCATTGAGATGGTTGAGCCATCCGTCACCCGCCCAGACCCAGTGGGCCACGGGGCAGTAAATCAGAAGTCCCCACAACGTGCAGAACAGAACCATCGCGCTGAATTTCATGCGTTCGGCGAACGCGCCGCAGATCAGGCCGGGAGTGATGATGAAGAACATCATCTGATAAACCATGTACAGCAGGTCCGGGATCGTCAGGAGATGAAACGCGTTGAGGCCGTCCCCGCTGATCGCGATTCCGTTGAGCATGATCTTGCCGAACCCGCCGACGAATCCCCCGGCGATGCTCGCATCAAAGGCCAAGCTGTAACCAACCACGACCCAGAGGGTCGACATCAAGCCCATCAGGGTGATGCACTGCATCATCACACTTAGAACATTCTTCTTCCGAACTAGGCCACCATAGAACAATGCGAGTCCCGGAGCCGTCATCATCAACACCAGTGCCGACGAAACCAGCATCCAAGCCGTGTCCCCTGTGTCGATCTTCGGAGGGCCAGGTGGAGTCGTGGCTGGAGCCGAGGTCGAAGCAGAGGGATCTTGTGCGAATCCCTTCATGGCTCCCAAGCACACGAACAAACCCAGCAACATGAATATCAACCACCTTCGCATCATTTTGGTCTGCTCCTTACGTTAACGAGGCACAACGGAAGCTCGTGAACCCGCGACGCGCGGTCCGAGTCGCCGTATGCGGGCAACAAGGCGAGCGATTTCGAGTCAAAGAATGAAGCACGATATCGTCGCCGACTCGTTGTTGCGAACTCAGCGATCGGCTTTAAGCAACGCGGATTTTCCGAAATCCAAGTGACGCCGCGAACATACACTCGGAACTGATGCCACTGCAAGCAACACCCGAGGGATGTGAACGGCGACAACTCAGACGCGAAATCCTTGCGCGGCGATCTTCGTACAGAAAGTACCCAACCTGCCATGCGGCGGAGCTTGCCAAGCCCATGGCGGACCCCGCCCAAAAGACAAAACCAGCGACTTCGGGAACGACCCGAAGCCGCTGTCATGGAGATCTCGAACGAGAGTGCTCGCAAGTTGTGATCGCGAATTTGTCAGATCGCGCTGTCGCCGGACTCGCTGGTGCGGATACGGATTACGTTTTCGAGGTTCGACACAAAGATTTTGCCGTCGCCGATGTTACCCGTGCGAGCCCCCGTGACGATCGCGTCGATAGCGGGTTGCACTTGCTGGTCACTGACGACAATTTCGATTTTGGTCTTCGGCAGGAAGTCGACGCTGTATTCGGCCCCACGATACGTTTCTTTGTGACCTTTCTGGCGGCCGAAGCCCTTGCATTCCGTGACCGTCATGCCGACGACGTTTGCCTGCGTCAGCGCCTGCTTGACGTCTTCGAGTTTGTAATGCCGGATGATGGCTTCGATTTTTTTCATAGTTGGTTCCTGAGCCTGTGAATGTCGTGAGCGAGCAGTCCGGCTGCCGAGAAGCAAACAGGCTGCTTGGGAAGACAACTAGCGAGTCTGGAAGTCCGGGTAAGCCAAGGCTCCCATCTCGGGAACGTCCAGACCTTCGATCTCCGTTTCGCGGGACACTCGGATCGGTGTGATCTTGTCGCTGATCTTGAACCAGACGTAGGCCATCACAAAGCCGAACACGGCGACAACTCCGGCATCAAGTAACTGAGCCATAAGCTGCGAGGCATCGCCGAAGAGGATTCCCCGGACACCGTCAGCCACGGCTGTGTCGGTGCCGCCAAATTCGGCGCGGTTTACGCCATTCCAGCCGAGACCGTACTTGCCATTCGCGAAGATGCCGACGGAGATCACGCCCCACAGGCCATTCACTCCATGCACCGAAATCGCTCCCACAACATCGTCGACACCGAGACGCTCCCAGAAGAAGACGCTGATCACCACCAGCACGCCAGCCACGGCACCGATCACGACGGCTGCCCAGGAATCGACGAACGCACACGGTGCGGTGATCGCCACCAAACCGGCCAACATGCCGTTGCAGAGCATCGACGGATCCGGCTTCATGCCGCGAGCCATCATGTAGGCCATCGCGCTCAACGCGGCAGCCACCCCCGCCAGCATCGTGTTGACCACCACCACGCTGATCCGCAAGTCCGTGCCGGAGAGCGTCGAACCCGGATTAAATCCAAACCACCCAAATGCCAGAATGAATGTGCCGATCACCACCATTGGAATGTGATGTCCGGGAATCGCTTGCGGTTTGCCATCGACGTATTTCCCGATGCGAGGTCCGACTGCCAAGGCCCCTGCCAGCGCGATAACTCCTCCCATCGCGTGGACAACCCCTGAACCGGCAAAGTCCACAGCTCCGTGACCCAAACCCCAGTTCACACCGGCCTGTGCCAGCCAACCACCACCCCAGACCCAGTTGGCATAGATGCAATAGGGCAGTGCGATCCATAGTCCGAAGAGACAAAAATTCTTCCAGCTCCATCGTTCGGCCATGGTTCCGGTCGGAATTGTGGCGGTCGTGTCCATGAACACCATCATGAAGAAGAACAACGCCATGACGCTGACGTCGTCCACACCGTTCAAGCAGAAACCCTTGGTGCCCAGCAAGCCATACTTAAAGGCGCCTGTGGGATTTCCGGCAGGGTCGACCGCCGGCTCGATACCGATTCCGGAATTCAAAACTGCCGTGCCCGGCCCCAAGCTTGAATACCAGCCCGCTGGCACCGGGCCGTTGAACCAGTTGCCCCAACCAATCCCGAAGCCATAGACCCAAAAGGCGATGCAGCCCAAGGGATAGATCATGAAGTTCATCGCGGCGGTGTGGGCTCCGTTCTTAGAGCGACACAAGCCGGTCTCGACCATCATGAATCCCGCCTGCATGAACATGACCAGGAAGCCGCAAATCATCGTCCAGACCATATTGATCGAGAACACGTTATGTACGATCCGGTCGTAAAGCTCCGGCACCGTTTTCTGGCTCGGATCGCCGTCCCCGACAGGTCCAGCCGATGGAGTCGTCCAGTACCCGGCTGCCGCGCCGGTAGGATCAGGCCATACCGGCTTGTTTGGGTCTTCGTTGGTTCCAGTGAAATAGGCGGGCAGTTTCGGTGGCAAAGCAGGTGCTGCCGCAGGTGCGGTCGCCGCCGGTTCCGCTGCAGCAGGCTCTTGTGCAAAAGCTCGATGATGAGCCGCCACCAAAGACAAAAACGCCAACCCAGTTAGCCAAACACGAACGCGAGTCGAGCGCATCAGACTCCCCTTTCTAGTCAGCAAGGTGCAAGAAGGTACGGTTCGAGTCGGCAAGAATCGGTCGGACGACATCAAATCACAATTTCGTTCAACCAACCGATCGGCTTCCCGAGGCACAACGTCGACACCGCCGGACCATTGCGCGAAACCTTTGCGCAGCGGCATCCGCTCAGAAAGCAATCAGTGTGCCGACCAACAACACCATCCTGGGACAACAACCGCGCGATCACTCAATTGCGGCGGTTTTTCTCGGAGATTTGTCCGAATCCAACGGTCGTCACAAACTTGAAAAAAGTATTCGAGAGCAAGTCACGCCAGACCCGCTGCCGCGCGATTCATCGGCGTTGATGCCTTCAAAGGCAGAGCGATGTGCTCGGTGCTCCCGATCAAAAACACCCAAACTACGCCACTTACGCATCAGCCTTTCCTTTGGCCTCGCGCTGCTTGGCTGGCGGCGGAGGCTTGATCGCTCCGCGTTGGATGTCCTGCACGACCTCGGCCAGGATCGCCGGGTCGGCGGTTTTGAGCACATGCTCAAGGCGTGTGGGAGGCACGCCAAGCCGTTGCATGACGTCAGCCGCTTGCTTCCACAGCCGTTCGCGCTTTTTACCGTCGGCCAAGTACAATTCGGCGGCCAAGTCACTCAGCCGCGTTTGGTCGATCTGATCCCGGTTGTCGTAGTACCGCCCGATGATCTTCTGCTGGTACGGCGAGTAGTTGCGATCCTTGGCCATCGAATTCTCCCGACTCTTCTCAAAAGGGGGCGGAATTGTAGCGAGTGAACCGATCACCGAAAGTCGACTTGGCCGCTTCAGCCTTGCTTGGCCGCCTCAGTTAAGAAACGATCATGCGATCTTGAGCTTCGTCACGAAGCCACTCGTTTGAGGAAGGCGACCATGCATGCGAATGCCGACAGCGCGAATGTCACTGGTCATCCATCAGTGCCGCCATCGGAATCTCGCCGCGAGTTCCTGCGACAAGCGGGAGGCGGCTTCGGCGCGATCGCGCTTACGGCGATGTTGACCAGTGACGGATTCGCCAAGAGCGGGACGCATCGCTCGACAGCGTCGCCGCTCGCGCCGCGCCAACCGCATTTCGCGCCGCGCGCGAAGCGGGTGATTTATCTCTTCATGCACGGCGGGCCGAGTCACGTTGATCTCTTCGATCCGAAGCCGGAACTTCAAAAACTCGCCGGGCAGTCGTTGCCCGAAAGTTTTGGCTCCGTCATGACGCGCCGCAAGGTCGCTCAGAACCCGTTGCTGCCGGCGATCAAGCCGTTCCGCCCGCGAGGCGAATCTGGGCTCGAAGTCAGCGACTTCTTGCCACACGTCGCCGAGTGTGCCGACGAACTGTGTGTGCTGCGATCGTGTCACGGCGACAGCGTGAATCATCCGCAGTCGGTCTATCAAATGAACAGCGGCAGTATTTTGATGGGCAAGCCGAGCCTGGGCAGTTGGGTCGCGTACGGATTGGGCACCGAGAATCAAGATCTTCCGGCATTCGTCGTGCTGCCCGATCCGGGAGGTGGTGCGAAGGGTGGCCCACCGGCGTGGGGCAGCGGTTTTCTGCCGGCGACGTTTCAAGCAACGACGATGCGGCCAGGCAAAAGTCCGCTCTTGTACCTGTCGCCGCCGGAAGGATTCACGAACGAGCGGCAACGCCGGCTGTTGTCGTTCGTGCATCAAGCGAACGAACGGCATTTGGCCGAGCGGGACTTCGACGATCAACTCGCCGCGCGGATCAACGCCTATGAGCTGGCGTTTCGCATGCAGGCGGAAGCTCCGGAAGTCGTTGACCTGCGCGGCGAGACCGCCGAGACACTGAAACTGTACGGCATCGGTGAGCCGGAGACGGACGAATTCGGCACGCGCTGCCTGCTCGCGCGACGCATGATCGAGCGCGGCGTTCGGTTCGTACAGTTGTATTCCGGAGACACCGGCGGCTGGGACGCTCACAATAATGTGCTAGAGAATCATACGACGATGTGTCGCCTTACCGACAAGCCGGTCGCCGGCTTGCTGCGCGATCTGCGGCAGCGTGGATTGCTCGACGACACGCTGGTGATTTGGGGCGGCGAGTTCGGCCGCATGCCGATGAGCGAGCAGGGCAAGGGCCGTGATCACAATCCCTGGGGATATTCCGTGTGGTTCGCCGGAGCAAACGTCAAAAGCGGCTTCGCATACGGAGCGACCGATCCCGTCGGCTTGCGAGCCGTCGAAGACAAGGTCCACGTGCATGACTTGCACGCGACGATCCTGTACCTGCTGGGTTTCGATCACGAACAGCTCACGTTTTTCCACAACGGCCGCGACGAGCGTTTGACCGATGTCGCCGGCCACGTCGTCCACGCGATTCTCGCGTGAACGATCACCGTTCAAAAAGACGCCAACGCTTGGCGATCAACACTTATTGAGCGGGACGCTTCGACGCTTTCGCGGCGTCGGACGTTGCGCGTTTACGGTTGGCGACTTGTGACGTGAGTCGACGTCTCGCGTAAATCGCCATGTAGAGATCGACCCAGGTGAGCACGCCAATGCAGATCGCGCAGGCACCCAGCATGATGAATTCTGGTTTGTACCGGAATCCCAGGAACAGCAAGCCGGCGCTAAGCACGAACGCAAACCCGGACAAACAACATTTGGTTTTGATCGACGCCTTCAGCAGCACCCAGGAGTGTGTTTTCACGTTCTTAAGAGTCTGCTGATTGGCGACGTCGCGCATTTTCTCAGTGGCTGCTCGCAATTCGTCCCGATCTTGCTTTCGAACCGGATGCACGGACCTTGGTACGAAACCGCTTTCCGGGGGACGATCCAGCGGTAATGCGCCAGTAAGGATTGGAGCGGACTCCAACAAAGAACCGGACTGCAATGGGGCTGGAAATGAGTGGTCGCCTTCGGGCGTGGTAGAACCGCTCGTGAAGTTCGAAGCGTCAGACGCAAGTGCGGTTTGGGACTGTCGCGATCGAGCCAACAGGTGCTGCATGTAGCTGGAGACCGAGTCGTTGACATCCTGATGCTCCGCGATCAAAAGACGTTCCGCGGAGTGATGCACTGCGACGGGCGCTTGGCCGGCACCCACTGGTGAATCGCCGGAAAGCGACGAACTGGTCGACTCGTTCGCGACGCTACTGGGGGTTTCCCGCTCCTCACGAGACCCCCATGCCTCCTGATTGGAAGTCGATCTCGTGACCCTTGCCTCGATCGCTGACGGCGTGTCTTTCAGCGTCGGGATGTTGAACATCTCGCCTAGTTGCGAACGCAGAGCGCCGACTTCCGATTCACCTGGGGATGCTGCAAATTCGTCGACAAAGTTACCAGCGGCGCGAAGTGGTTGTGACGCAATGTTGCTTGAAGTCTTGAAGACGACGTCAGGAATCTCGCCCGTTGCGTTTGAAATCAGAATTCGTGACGAACTCGTTGGCGAGTGAAACACCGCATTCGAGACGATGGCCACAAAGTCGGACAATCGTGATGGACTTGCAGCGGTCGACGCCGGCCAGTTCGAGGCGAGAGTACCCGCTTGGCAGAATTGAGCCAACGACGTCGTGTCAGACAACGGGCGTGTCCACAATCGGGTGGGAACCGGTGTTTCTGACCGCGCGGCCGAGGTCTCGGAGGACATTATTAGCAGCGGAGCCTCCGGGGTGTCAGAGTCGGGCGTCAGTTCCACGTCCGAGATGTTCGACGGAATGCTCCAGTCCTCGGTCGTCGAGGTGCTTTCAAATCCGAGATCAACACTGTTCGCGACTTGGTCGCGCGACGGGGTTGATGAAGCTTCCTCCGAAGCCTTCAGGGTCTCAAATTCGGCCCGGGCACGATCCAACTCCAACCATTCGGTTTCGAGCGTTTGTCGCTCGCTCTCAAGCGACTGTGATTCGGCCGAAAGTGCGAGACGATCTGTTTCGATCCTCTCTCGATCTTGATCAAGACCCTCGATATCAACGGCCTGCTGGGCCAACATTGCTTGCTGCGTCGCGACTTCGTCCCGGAAGAACCTGAGTGAATTGAGAAACTCGTGTCGTTCCCGCTCCCAAAGTTGCTGTTCGACGTCGCGCTGTGTTTGCAGCTCTTCAAGTTGCCGCGTGACCTGCTCACGCCCGATGACTAACTGCTGACGCTGAGCCTCGAACTCCGCAACCGTCTGCTCGTACCGCTGCCGCTCGGAAAGAACTTGCTGCTGCTCCGACTGCAGTAACTCCGCCTGCCGAGTCAACTCCTGTTCACGCTGCGAGACAGCCGCCGTTGCCTGCTGCCATCGGTCATCGAGTTGCAACTTCTCTTCCAACAGTCTTGCCTGTTCGCACAACCATTCGGCCTGCTGTCGTTGCAGCGTCTCTTGCAACTCCGCACGGTCCGCCTGCCAATCCTCTTTCTCTGCGAGCCATTTCTCCGTTTGCTGTTGCTGTTCTTCCGAAAACATGGTCTGAAACTGAGCGAACTCCGAGCGAGCCGTCTGCAATTCCTGTCGCGCGATTTCGGATTCGCGTCGCGCGTGATCAGTTGCACGCTCCAGTTCACCAGTGCGAATATGCAACGCCTCTTCGGCCGCGTGCAATCCAATCAACTCATCGGCCACCGACTCATGCTGCGACTGCCACTGCGCGCGTTCAGTGTCCATGTCGGCTTTCACCGACCGCAACTCGGCTTCGATCTGCAAATGTTGCTCGATATCAACGGCCTGCTGGGCCAACATCGCATGCTGTGTGGCGACTTCGTCCCGCAGGGACGTGATCGAGCTGAGAAATTCTTCGCGTTCTCGCTCCCAAAGTTGCTGTTCGGCGTCGCGCTGTTCCGCGTCCTGTTCGCGATCGATGACAAACTGCTGCCGCTGAGTTTCGAACTCCGCAGCCGTCTGCTCGTACCGTTGCTGCTCCGACTGGAACAACTCCATCTGCCGACTCAGTTCCTGTTCACGTTGTGAGACGGCCGCCGTCGCCTGCTGCAATCGGCCCTCGAACTGCAATTCCTCTTCCGATAGTCTGGTTTGTTCGCGCGACCACTCGGCCTGCTGTCGTTCTAGCGCCTCGTGCAGCTGCGCACGGTCCACCTGCCAACCCGCTTTCTCCGCGAGCCATTCCTCCGTTTGCTGTTGCTGTTCTTCCGCAAACATGGTCTGAAACTGAGCGAACTCCGAGCGAGCCGTTTGGAATTCCTGTCGCGCTTCGTCGGATTCTCGCCGTGCTTGATCGGCTGCACGCTCCAGTTCGCCAATCCGAATATGCAACCCCTCTTCGGCAGCACGCAATCCAGTTAGCTCATCGGCCACCGACTCATGCTGCGACTGCCACTGCGCGCACTCAGTTTCCAAGTCGGCTTTGACCGACCGCAGCTCGGCTTCGATCTGCAGATGTTGCTCGACCTCAACCACCTGCTGGGTCAACACCGCTTGCTGTGTCGCGACTTGTTCCCGCAGAATCGTGAATGAGCTGCGAAACTCTTCTCGTTCTCGCTCCCAAAGTTGCTGTTCGACTTCGCGCCCTGTCCGCAACTCTTCGTGTTGCTGCGTGACTCGTTCGCGCTCGATGATAAACTGCTGACGCTGAGCCCCGAACTCCACAACCGTCTGCTCGTACCGCTGCTGCTCCGACTCGAACAACTCCACCTGCCGAGTCAATTCCTGTTCACGTTGTGAGACGGTCGCCGTTGCCTGTTGCCATCGGTCTTCGAGCTGCAAGTTCTCTTCCAACATTTGGGTCTGTTCGCGAGACGACTCGGCCTGCTGTTGTCGCAGCGTCTCCTGCAGCTCCGCCCGGTCCGTCTGCCAATACTCTTTCTCTGCGAGCCACTGCTCCGTTTGCCGCTGCTGTTCTTCCGACAGCGTGGACTGAAACTGAGCGAATTCCGAGCGAGCCGTCTGCAATTCCTGTCGAGACTGATCGGCCGCCAGCTCCAGTTCGCCAATGAGAACGTGCCAGGCTTCATCGGCCGCGCGCCATCGAGTTAACTCATCCGCCACGGACTGTTGTTGCGAGTGCCACTTCCTGCATTCCGTTTCCAAGTCGGCTTTCACGGACCGCAACTCGGCTTCGATCTGCGAACGTTGCTCGAGATCAACGGCCTGCTGGGCCAAAATTGCCTGCTGCTTTGCGACATGTTCCTGCAAAAGCGTACGCGAGGTCAGAAACTCTTCTCGTTCCTGCTCCCAAAGTTGTTGTTCGGCGTCCCGCTGTTTCGCGTCCTGTTCGCGCCCGATGACAAACTGGTGACGTTGAGCCTCGAACTCCACAACCGCTTGCTCGTACCGCTGCTGCTCCGACTGCAACAGCTCCGCCTGTCGACTCAGTTCCTCGTCACGTTGCGAGACGGCCACCGTTGCCTGTTGCCATCGGTCTTCGAGCTGCAGTTTCTCTTCCAACAGTCTTGTCTGCTCGCACGACCACTCGGCCTGTTGTCGCTGCAGCGTCTCCTGCAGCTCCGTCCGGTCAAACTGCCAATGCTCTTTCTCCGCGAGCCATTCCTCCGTTTGCCGCTGCTGTTCCTGCGTCAGCAACTCCTGCTGCGACTGCCACTGCGCGCGTTCAGCCTCCCAGTCGGTTCTGGCCGACCGCAGCTCGTCCTCGATCTGCAAATGTTGCTCGATGTCACCGGCCTGCTGGGCCAACGCCGCCTGCTGCGTCGCGACTTGTTCCCGCAGGAATGTCAGCGAGTTGAGCAACTCGTCTCGTTCCCGCTCCCAGAGTTTCTGTTCGACGTCGTGCTGTTCTGCGTCCTGTTCGCGGTCGATGACCAACTGCTGGTGCTGAGCCTCGAACTCCGCAACAGTCTGCTCGTACCGCTGCTGCTCGAAGAGAACCTGCTGCTGCTGCGACAACAACTGCTCCGCCAGCTGCGTCAGTCGCAGTTCACTTTGTGAGACGGCCGCCGTCGCCCGCTGCCATTGATCCTGGAACTGCAAGTTCTCTTCCAACAGTCTTGTCTGTTCGCGCGACCACTCGGCCTGTTGTTGCCGCAGCGTCTCTTGCAGCTCCGTCCGGTCCGCCTGCAAATGCTCTTTTTCCGCGAGCAATTCTTCCGTTTGCCGCTGCTGTTCTTCCGTCAGCAATTGCTGCTGCGACTGCCACTGCACGCGTTCGATTTCCAACTCGTCCTGGACCGATCGCAACTCGGACTCGATC
>CAZPUJ010000062.1:0-13961 GCA_964589725.1 uncultured Planctomycetaceae bacterium | reverse complement strand
GCTCGCCGACAGGTTGGTCAGCAGCCGAATTTCGGTCTCTTTGTCGCGCGTCGGCGTGTCAAGAACCAACGTGACCAGCCGCAACCGCAATGTCTCGCCGGTGTCGGGATCGTGGATCTCGACGGGCTCCTCGAAGACTTTGCCGGTGTCGGTGCGTCCCTTCGAAACGCGTTTCCCGACAACTTCATACGGCAGGTTCGCGTGATACCGAATGATGCACTTGGCCTGGCGCCGCCAGATTCCGAACAAGAAGGACCGTACACAGAAGTTGCGATCGGCCATCCAGAGTTCGTCCTTCCGGATCGTGAGCAGCACCAGGTGCAGCAGCGAACGCTCCTGAGCATGGGCGTCCTCGCAAGGAAACACGTCGCACACCAATCGCCGATCGGCGTCCAACACGGCCAGCGCCTGACCGGGCAACGGAGCCGCCGTGTCGAATCGCAAGACGTCCAAGCGATGCTCGGTGGCCGCGAAGTGATTGCCATCCAGGACGCGCGTGCGATATCCCTGGAGCAATGGCTGTCGGCGAACCTTCAAGGCTTTGACGACCGGCGTGAGTTGTTGAGCGGACCCTCTGACCAACGCCGCGCCGACAACCGGTTCGAGATGATTGAGCTTGTTGTAGAACGCCTTGCGACTGACGGGTAAAGTGCCTCCCCGCGCCTGCAACGCCGCGCCCACTGTCGGTGTGATGGTGAAGACCACCTCGGAGAGCACTTCCGCCACCGTATGAAACGGCAAGTCCCGCGTGTAGCCCAGCACCGCATGCTCCGCGAAGACCTGATCGAGCCGTTTCGGATGAAAGAGCCGTTCGACGAGACCGCGCATCATGACGCTCACCGGGCTTTGTTCAATAAATGCCTGAAACCTCGCACTGAGCAACATCCTTGTCGCCTTTCGTGCCAAAGACTGAGATTCGAGTTCCAACCGTCAGACTCGGTACGATTTCATTTTCCAGCAATCAGAGAAAGCCCAAATCCACCTGTTCAAACCCCACGTTCACAGTGCTGTCCCTAACCCCCCAACCCCTTCACCAAGATGTTCTGCGGCTTGAGGTCGCGCTGCACGACGCCGGCTTCATGCGCGTGATGCAGAGCCTCGGCGATCTTCGCACACAGTTCGACCGATTCGCGAACGGTCAGCGGATGAGCCTGAACCCACTGGTCCAAAGTGGCTCCGTCGATGAAGTCGCTGACGATGTAGATCGTCTCCGCGTCGCGGCCGACTTCATGGACGTTGACGATGTTCGGATGCCGCAACTGTGCGGCGGCTCGCGCTTTGCGAAGGAAGAGTTCTGTGTCTTGCGGATCAAGACCTTCGCGACGCGGAATCTTGATGGCGACAACTCGATCCAATTCGGGGTCGCGGGCTTTCCAGACGCTGCCAAAGTGCCCGACTCCCACCTGATCGAGCAACTGAAACCGGCCGATCGTGCGACCTGTTCCGACGACCGATCGAGTCGTGTCGCCACTGATCAGGTTGAAACTACTGCCGCACGACGGACAGCAGACGTCGTGGAACGGCTGCTCCGGCAGCAGGTCGATGGGGCTGTGGCAATGCGGACAACGGACGTGCATGGCTGGGAGTCCGAGCATTCGGTCGCGGTTCAATTTCCTGTGGTGCACGCGGTTCGCGTGCGATTGCACCTGTCCAATCAGACCGCACGCGAGCCGCGTGCGCCACAGCTTGTTTTGAAGTTCGACATCGACCGATGTCATAACAGCATAACAGCGTATCGCGGGCGCTTACGGTGGGACATCGACGCCCAGATAGTTTCCGATCCGTTGCAAGTCCTTCAACATTGCGGAGGGAGTTTGGTAGCGGTCCTCCGCACGCTTGGCCAGCAGCTTCAGGACCATGTCCTGGAGTAAGCCGGGAATGGCGAGCTGAAATATGGTCGGCTTGAGCGGTTCGTCTTCGCGAATTCTGACGACCAAGCGAGCTGGCGACGCGTCTTCAAACGGAGGGCGGCCGGTCAACAGGGCGTAGAGCGTGGCGCCCAATCCGTAAAGGTCCGAACGGCAATCCACGATGGCGTCGCTGCGAGTCCGCTCGGGGGCCATGAACGGGACTTCTCCGACCAGCCGACCAGCCGACCAGGTTCCGTGTTCCATTCCGAGTCGGTCGCTTCCAGCGCCTTGGCGAGCATCAAGTCACCCACGAACGCGACCTTGTCCTGCTTGCGGAGCAGGATGTTGCGCGGCGTCGGATTGCGATGCACGATCTGATGCTCGAAAGCGCATTCCAGCGCGCGGCCGACATGCACGGCCACTCGAAACGACGTCTGCCAATCCAACATGCCGGCCGTGCCGATTCGTTGAATGACTTGAGTCAAGCTTTCGCCGTCCACGAAGTCCATCGCGATCCAGCAGTACGGCCCCAACTTCCCGGCGTTCCTGATGCGCACAATGTTGGGATGCCGAATGGGCTGCATCGTTTTCATCGAGCGGATGAAGCGCCGCATTTGGCTCTCGTCTTTCGAGAACTCGGGCTAGAGTATTTTCACAGCCACGCTCTGACCGCTGACAGTGTCGCTGGCTTGAAAGACCATCCCGGTGCTGGCTTTGGCGATCGGCTTGTCCAAGCGAAAACGGCGGATCGTGGTGCCGACCAGTTCCTCCAATCGTTGCACGGGAGACTGGGGGGAGCGGTCCTGGCCTCGTCGCCTCCAACGCCAGCGAGTGCCGCTTTCTACTTGCCGGCCGTGCGCCTGGCACCAATGATCTCAGAATTCTTGGCGACGCCATCGAAGCGTTCGTCGAAGTTTGGTGGCACATCTTGAGTGCTCAATGACGTCGAGACCTCCGGTGCCTGGTCGAGTTCGAAACGGAATCGCGTCTGACCAATTCTCAGGACGTCCCCCGGCGACAGTTCCTGTTTCGTAACGAGCTTCCCATTGACGAAGGTGCCGGTGCGACTGTCGTGATCACTGACAAAAACTCGGCCACCATCCACTTCGATCAGACAGTGCAGCCGCGAGACCGCCGAGTCCGGAACATGGATGTCGACCAGTTCGCTGCGACCCACCGATGCCGCCTGTCCATCACTCAGAGAAATCGCTCGGCCTGTCTCAGGTCCATTGAGTTTGACCAATTGCATGATGGCGGCTTTCGGATCGAATTGTTCATTTGCAACGCCACCGATTATGAACGTGAATTGCCACGAGTTCGAGTCACCCGTTGATATCCCACGGGAATCGGTCACCGGTCCCAATCCGTGTTTTCGTCAGCTATGTGGCCCTGTCGCTCCGCGCCAGGACAGCCGGGCGCGCGAACAACGTCGATTAGCTCTTGAATGTCGATCGCGCGAACGAGGTCAGTGAAGCGTTCGGCGTTCTTAACGCCGAACGACAGGGCTACTTCCACTCGCGAGCGGACTGCAGGGCGCGGTGGCGGACGGGCTCGGTGATGGTAAGGTCCGCCGCGATGGCGTCGAGCCATTCGGTCGGGGTTGGGCCTTGGTCACGCAGCCAGTGGATCAGACTCAACGCCTCACGCTCCGCCCGCAGTTCCAAAGCCCGAGGTCAGAAGGTCGGCACTTTCATGTGCGAGCTTGAATGCGGCGACCGCCGCCGGCCGCCGCTGTCGGCCTGTCCGCTCGACCTGCAACGCGACTTGCGCGCGTTCTTCGGCAACTACCGCGAAGCCTGCCGTCAGGCCGACAAACTGCTCTTCCAAGCCGGCCAGGCCGAGGCGCTCGACGCCGCGTGCCTGCGTTCGCCGATCGGCAAACTCCTGCCGAACGCGCTCTACGTCCATCGCTCAGCGCTGGAGGAACTCGAACCGCTGCTGCGAGTCTATGAAGGCTGCGCCCGCGCGTATCTCGGCGAGATTGAAGAAGCCAACCTCCTCAAGCTGCATCGCTTTTCCGGGAAGCTTTCGTACCTGATCTATCCCGACTTCGACACCGACCCGCACCCCGCTCTGTTCCGCTGCATCAAGCTGTCGATGCGCACGCTCAACGTCGATTGTGACGACTACGCCCAATCCGCGAACCCACCGGTCCTCCATCGCAAAGAAACCTTCCTCGCGCCGGACCATCCGCTCCACACCAAATTCTCGAAGCTGACCCAGCAAGAAGAGAAACACGGTCTGCTCGACGAGACCGCCACGATCGGCACCCGCGCCGGCTGGCAAACCCGACTCACCGAGACAGGCTTCCGCCTCTCCGGCCATCGACTTGTTCGCGAGAAGCATTGAACAGAGGATGCCTGCCACACACGGTCTCCAAGTTTGAGGTCCAAGATGCTCCGCGAGTACGTCGCGTTCGATATCGAGACGGCCAAGATCCTCCCGGCCGTCGTGTCCGAACTGAAAGCACATCGTCCCTTGGGTATCGCGTGCGCGGCGACTTTTTGCAGCACGGATGATTCACCTCAGCTTTGGTTTGGTCAAACCGATGACGACAAACCCGCGTCCCGAATGAACCACTTCGAAGCTGCGGAACTCGTGCATCTGCTATCCAAATTCGTTGCCGATGGATTCACCATCCTGATCTGGAACGGTCTGGGCTTCGATTTCGACATTCTGGCCGAGGAGTCCGGCAGGTCTGATGAATGCGGCCGTCTGGCGCTCAGTCATGTGGACATGATGTTTCACGCATTCTGTGAAAAAGGCTTCCCGATCGGACTGAACGGACGCACGATCGACCGGAAACAATTCAACCCTCGCGCCGCCCGCTGATCCCGATAATCCATTAGCAGCGGAGCCTCATCGCTTAATGATTTATACCCCGCGCGGTTCCGAACTTGAATGCCCGCGTCGATGTTCGCCACGAACGCCGAGCGTTATCCGCCGCCGAGCTGTCTCGGCTCATTGCCGCGACCGAGAACAGCCGAGAATCCTTCAGGGGGCTGAATGGTTTCATGCGAGCGATGCTGTACCGCGTTGCGACGATGACCGGCCTGCGAGCGTCCGAACTGGCAAGCCTCACGCCGGCATCGTTCGACGTCGCCGCTGACCCGCCGACTGTGACTCTCGCCGCGGGATACTCGAAACATCATCGCGAAGATGTCCTGCCGCTTCACTCCGACCTCGCCGCGCGATTGCGCCAGTGGCTCTCAGACCGCGACCGAGACTCAGACGAGGAAAAGAGAGTCGTCTTGTCGTTGAATCGTGCGGCAGACGCGAAACCAGAGCGTCTGTTTCCCGGAACGTGGGCGGAGCGAGCGTTCAAGATGCTTCGCAACGATCTGGAAGCGGCCGAGATTGCCTACGTCACTGACGCCGGCATTGCCGACTTCCATTCGTTGCGTCACACGTTCATCAGCAACCTCGTGGCCGCGGGAGTTCACCCGAAGTTGGCACAGCAACTCGCGCGGCATTCGACCATCAGTCTGACGATGGATCGTTACACCCACGTCGGATTGCTCGACGTGACCGCCGCGCTGGAATCGCTCCCGACCGTCACTGCTCCCGAACCAAAAACGTTGCGAGCGACCGGCACGACGGATGACGCGGCGGCCGTTGGTTGCACAAATGGTTGCACACGCCCTGCCGAAATCAACCGTTTTCAACCGTCTTCAACTGGTCTGATGGCCACTGATTCAACGTCGGGTCAGAAACGAGAAAACCCTCACTTTTCCGCAGAAAATGAGGGTTTTCCACAAGCGAGGCCGGCGGGACTCGAACCCGTAACCTCCGGATCGACAGTCCGGCGCTCTAACCAATTGAGCTACGGCCCCTTGAGGGTTCACTTGGCTTTCACCGACGAGGAGGCGGGATTCTAGCCCGCGACGAAATCGCGTCAATAGCTTCGGTAAACACCCCACGGCTCGGCAATCAAACCACGTGCGAGCCGATTGTGGTCATGTATGTCTCACCGGGCGATTTGGTGGCCCCATGCGACGTCCAAAGTCGCGTTGACCCATGTTCCCTGCCGTTCCTAGACTCCTGCCACCTTCCGTTTCTCGAAGTCGGCTATGTGCAGTCATTGAGGACGCTGTCTCGCATGTCCGGTCGTTATCTGATTCGCTTGGACGACATTGCTCCGCACATGGCGTGGGATCGATTTTATCGGCTGGCGCGAGTGTTTGACGCGCACGGCGTGAAGCCGTTGATCGGCGTGATTCCCGATAATCAAGACCCACAGTTGCGACAGTGGCCCGAGTTCAGGGGCGACTTTTGGGCAGAGATCCGTTCGTTGCAGGCCGGCGGGTGGGAGATCGCTCAGCATGGCTTTCAGCATTTGTATGTGACTCGCGACCGGGGTTTGATGGGCGTCAACGGACTGAGCGAGTTTGCCGGCCTGCCCTTTGAAAAACAGTTCGACAAGCTGGCGCGCGGACAAAGCCTGCTGCGTCAGCAGGGTTTGAGCTTCGAGTCCTTCATGGCTCCGTCGCACTCGTTTGATCTCACGACGTTGCAAGCGTTGAAGGAATTGAAGTTCACCACCGTGACCGACGGCTTTGCTCTATTTCCGTACACCGAGCATGGCCTCATCTTCCTTCCGCAGTTATTGGCCAGTCCGCGAGTGATACCGTTTGGCGTACAGACCTTTTGCCTGCACGTCAACGTGATGACCGAAGTGCAAGTTCTTCGTGTTGAGGAGTTTATCGCGCGGCATCACCGGGAATTCATCACTTTTTCCGAAGCCCGCGCGCTGGCGACTCCGCGAAACTTCCATCGCCTCGCCGGCCGTGTGGTTGGTGCGACGCTGCGCAGCCTGCTCATCTGGCGTCGCCGCCGAAGACTCAAGACAGCTTGAGGAACTTTCCGCGAATTGGCTTTCGGCAAAGCCATCTTGACCCGTTTCGCGGAGTTGTCGTACTGTTTTGCTCCCTTCTGTTCACTGACTTTGCCCGTTCCGGGCGATCCCCTTCTCGTCTTCCCTTCGTCTTTCTCCCGCACGCCCACCTCGATTGCCAACGACCCCAGAAAGGCCCCTCTCGATGACCCACGTAGGTCGAGACAGGTTGGCTCGTCTCGTTGACCGTCTTTTCCAGTTGTCACGACGACTGCGCGCGCTGGTTTGGCTCGTGAGTCTTACGTGGCTGAGCGGTTGCATGTCGACGGACGTGTTTCAGGCCGATGAACTACCGCCGAATCTTCAAGCTCCGCACATCGAGAACTCCAAGACGCTGGATTTGTCTCGATTGGCGACCGGTACGTACGGCAGTGACGCAATCGACCGCGGCGACGTGCTGGAGGTCGCCATCAATGTCGGCTTGAATCCGAAGGACAATGTCCCGCCGTTTCAGGCGCGAGTCAGCGAGACCGGCCTCATTCGACTGCCGGAAGTGGGCGATGTGGCCGTGCTGGGCCTGGAACCAGAGTCGGCTGAGGCGGTGATCGCCGCGGCGTACGTTCAGAGCGGTGTCTATCGGTCGCCACACGTCACCGTCACCGTGAGACGACAGCGGACTAATCGCGTGATGATCGGCGGTGGTGTGAAGCAACCCGGCGTCTATCACCTGCCGCGCGGGAGTTGCGACTTACTCAGTGCAGTCTTCGCCGGGGGCGGCCTCGCCGACGACGCCGGGACATCCGTTGAGATTCGCAATCCCCCGGACGCCAGCAATCCCACGACTCCCGCACGCGTCGCCGACGGCCTGAGCGGGCCGGCCAACATCACTCAAACCGGGCATTCGCAATCTTTGCCCGCAGCGGCTGCGAGAACCGCTCACTCATACCGAGTCGATCTGGTCTCGGCGACGCATGGGGGAGCGACCACCTATCCACTGCAAGACGGCGCAATCGTGATGGTCGAGCGGCGCGACCCTCCGCCAGTACATGTCATGGGACTCGTCCGTACTCCGGGTCAGTACGCCTATCCCGTCACGGAAGAACTCCGTTTGTTAAGCGCCATCGCGAAGGCCAACGGCACAAACAACCACGCTGCCGACAAGGTCTATGTCATTCGACAGGCTCCCGGTCAACCGCAGCCATCGGTCATTCAAGTCAGCATTCGCCAAGCCAAGCGTCGTGGCGAGATGAACCTTAGGTTGGCTCCCGGCGACATCGTCTCGGTCGAACAAACGCCCGCGACTTTGCTGCTGGATACGCTTGGCGTGATCCGGTTCGCCCTCGGCACGTCCTTGACTCCGCTTCTGTAGCAGACGTTCATAATCGAACAACAAATTCCGCATTCCGCGTTGCGCACCAGCCCGCAAGGAAGTGTCGCTCATGAATCCCGAGGCTCAACAGCTTCCGCCGCCGATGCTAAACACGGCCAACGTCGTCTCCAACATGATACGCTATTTGCATGCTGCGCGAGTTCGCAAGGGAACGCTGGTGGCCACGATGCTGATTAGTGGTGTGCTGGGGGCGATCTATTTCGCCACCGCGACGCGATATTACGACGCGCACGCGCAGGTGCTCGTGCTCCAGACCGAGCACAACAACAGCGTCCAAATGGGCGGGCGACAGAATGAAATCAAACAGGTGATCGACAACATCCCGACCTGGCAGAAAATCATCGTCAGCGACCGCGTGTTGCGGCTCGCACTGAAAGAGCTACCCAAAGAGCTGCGAGACGACTTCCGTGGACTGCCGGTCGAGTTGTGGGTCACGGAATTAAAAAACAACGTCACCGTCAGCAGCGAACGCGGTACGAGCCTGATTGACATCCGCTATCGTTCGCGCAGTCCCAAGGCCGCCGCCACGATTGTCGACCGCATCGCCAAGGAGTATCTCAACTTCATCAACACGACCCACAACAAAACAGCGCTGGACACGTTGCAAACGCTGACTCAGAAGAACGAGGAGGTTGGCCTCAAGCTCCAAGAGAAGAACGCGGAGTATCTCGACCTTTTGCATCAGACCGGTGGAATCGTCGAACAGGACGGCAAGAGCATGAGCATCCAAGCCGCTCGCCTGGTCAAGTTGAACGAATTACTGATCGACTCGCAGCGAGCCACGTTGGATGCCTGGATGTTCTTGGAATCCGTAAAGACCGCTCTGGCCCGTGGCGAAGACATGCAGCAATTCCTCATGCAGGCCGCGGAATCACTGGGCCAAGCGCTGCTGATTAGGATGATGGGGCTGGATGAGCAGGGAGGATCGGTCGTCGCGAAAGCCACGGACGAAGTGATGCGGCTGCGCTCGGAATTGATCTCGCGCCGCGCGGCTCTGGGTGTCAATCATCCGGCAATCCGCGACTTGCTCGAACAAATTCGCATTCAGGAGGAGTTCATCGCCGATTACCTTCCCCAAGCGCGTCAGCAAATTCAGCAACTCAGCGCGGTGGAGTTAGGCCCTCGTTTGCTGGCGATCGCCGAACAGCGTTCCAGCTTCGCCTTGGGCCGCCAGCAGGTCCTGCAGGTGCAGTTCGATCAACAGCAAACTGTCACAATGGGTCAAAACGACCTGATGGCGACGATCGAAGTCGTTGAACTCGACCGTAAGCGACTGATGGCCTACGAGGAATCGCTGCTGCAGCGGATCAGCGATCTCGATCTGGGAGCCGACGGTGGGATCAAAGTCGAACTCACTAAGTTGCCCCGCGCGGCGACTGCTCCGTCGTCACCGCGACTCGTGCTGGTCGTGGCCGTTTGTCTGGTGCTCGGCGTGGGTACGGGATTGGGCCTCATTTACATCCTCGACCTGCTCGATGATCGCTTCCGCTCACCCGACGAATTGCGCCTGCAACTGCACGTCCCCGTGCTGGCGATGGTCCGAGCGCTGCAGCCCACCGGAGGCTCCGGAGCCGATGCCATCCAATGTCATGCGAAACCCAACGGCGTCGAGACCGAAGCCTTCCGCACGCTGCGCACCGCAATCGCATTTTGCGAGCGTAACGCGCAGCGCATCGTCGTGACCAGCACCGAACCGGGCGACGGCAAGACGACCGTCATCTCGAACCTCGCCGTTGCATTCGCTCAGTCGGGCAAGAAGACGTTGCTCATCGACGCTGACATGCGGCGTCCCGGTTTGACGGCCTTGCTTAGTCTTAAAAGCCAACACGGTTTGACCCAAGTGCTTCGCGACGACCAACCGATGGATGTCAGTGTTGCGGAAAACATCGTTTCGCAGATCGTCCCGGGGTTGGACGTAATTCCCTCCGGATCGCGGCCGGGCAACCCGGCGGAACTATTGGCCGGTGACCGCTTCTCCGAATTGTTGGCTTGGGCGGAGACGATTTACGATCAAATTCTGGTCGATGCTCCGCCGGTGTTGGCCGTCAGCGATCCGGTCATCATCGGTCGCATGGTCGACGGCGCCGTCCTGGTGGTACGGCCCGACAGAAACCGTCGTCGCATGGTCATCCGTGCCGCCGAGGCATTCAGCAACGTGGAGGTGAACTTGTTGGGGATCGTCGTCAACCACCTCAGCGGCGACTCGTCCGGCGATTACTACGGCTATGGGTATGGGTATGGATATGGATACGGCTATGGCTATGGGTATGGGTATGGACACGACGACCAAACCAACGGCCAAACAGAGGCGGAACCCGGCGCCGAAGAATCCGACGACGAAACGGTCGCCGAGTCTCGACGTGCCGCATGATGTCGGGCAGGTAAGAGGCCGACCCCATCTAGTTTCACGGGCTGCAGAGATCGAACATGTCATCCAACCTTTCCTCGCGGACGCATCACGACAGATCTCGTCACGGCAGCGAGGACGGATTTGTCCAACGTTGTTCCGATCACATGGTCGATGCGGCGCTGATGGCCAGTGTGTCGGTCGTGCCCTGTCTATTGGGTGGCAGCATCGCGTTCGGGCACCTAGCCTTGGCGGCCTGTGCGACACTCGCCGCTGTGGCGTGGTCGGTCGGATTGTTGTTGGGCCGTCGACCGACGTGGACCGTCACGTGGGTCGAACCGCTGCTGCTGGGAGCCCTGAGCATCGGCCTGTTGCAAATCACGCCGCTGCCGACCGAACTGCTAAACCTGTTGTCACCGAACCTTCGCTCACTACTGCCGTTGTGGTCGGCCACCACGGATGGAGCCGGTGGAATCGGCTCGTGGAAGACGTTGTCGTTGCATGTTGCCGAGACGCGGTGGGCGCTCATCACCGGCATGAACTACATATTGCTGTTCTATGTCGCCACGCAGCGAATTCAGAGGATCGAGGATGTCGAACGGCTGCTGAAGTCGATCGCCTGTGCTTCGGGTGCGATGGCGTTATTCGGTGTCGTGCAATGGCTGTCGAACAATGGCAAGTTCTTCTGGTTCTACGACTATCCGTTGACGACCGCCGGGCACCGTCTAAAAGGGGCGTTCGCCAACCGCAATCACTTCGCTCAGTTCTTAGTCTTGGGCTGCGGACCACTGCTGTGGTGGATTCTGCACATCCTGGAGAGACGCTCCAAAGGCTCGACAAGTTTTGGGAGTTCATCCGCATCCTCCAGCTCACACGACACGCTGCTGGCGGTGCTGTTCTTGGGTCTGGGCGTGTTGGTGTTTTCCGTGTTGTTCTCGTTGTCGCGCGGTGGCACGTTGGCGCTGGGAGTTTCACTGCTGGTGATGCTCTCGGCGCTGTATTACTCGGGGCGTTTGTCGGGCCGCTTGATGAGCGTGCTGTTGGGAATCGCGATGTTCTCGGGCAGCTTGTTTTTGATGTTCGGTCACGAAAAGTTTGTCGATCGTTTGGACAACTGGCGCTCGGACTCGCGACTGGCGATTTGGCAGGCGAATCTCCAAATCGCTGGTGACTTCCCCTTGCTTGGCACGGGGCTGGGGAGCCATGTCGAGGCGTATCCGATTTACTTCGACCCGCCGTATCAAGACTCGGAGTTCACGCACGCCGAGAACTCCTATCTGCAAGTGGCTTCGGAGTCGGGCCTGTGTGGACTGAGTCTGGCGCTGCTCGGCGTGAGCTGCTGCGTCGTGTGGTGTTGCCGGAGCTTGCGGTCGAGCATGGATCGCCGTGTGCCGACGCTGGCAGCGGCCATCACCGCCAGCTTGGCGGGCAACATCTTTCACGCTGCGTTTGATTTCGTGTGGTACGTGCCGGGACTGATGACGGTCGTGCTGTTATTGATCGCGTGCGCTCGGCGTCTTGATCAACTCTCGCTAGGCGCGCACTCGCGCAAAAATCGCTCGGGACCGAGTGACCTCGATTCGTCGTCGGCCTCCGAGAGCCGTTCCGGGCGAGTCGTTCCGAGGTTTCTCGGACTGGCCGCCGGAACTGCGGCCGTGTTATCTGCTTGGTGGTCATTTCCACGGATCAACCAGATCGCCAGCGGCGAGCCCTATTGGTTTGACTACTTGAGGCTGTCGCTCGTACGCGATGTGGACAACTCGCCGATTCCAGCGGCTGAAGAACCGAACCAGGGCGAAGACGAAGCCAGCGCACAGTTGGCGCTCTTTAAGCAGCGTGTGTCGGACTTGATGTACACGACGAAGCTCAACCCCGATCACGCGCGGGCGCAGTTGCGTTTGGCGACATCGTACTTGACCGCGTTCGAGCACTTGCAACAACAAAGCGAGAATCCGATGACGTTGGCTCAACTGCGAGACGCCGCACTGGTTTCGCAGTTCGCGTCGGTTGGCGACATGCGCGAATGGCTACAACGCGCGGTCGGACCCAACCTGAAGTATTTGGACGCGGCCGCTCGGCACGCACAGAAAGCGGTGCGACTCTGTCCGTTGCAGGGGCAGGCGTACGTCCACCTAGCGGAGCTGCTCTTCTTGGAAGACGCCGACCCGATGCGCCGACAGGCGCTGCTGAAACAGGCCGAGCTGGTCCGACCGCACTCCGCACAGGTGCAGTTCGTCGTCGGCCGCGAGGCATTGCAGGAAGGCCATGTTGAAAAGGCTCTGCAATCGTGGAAGAAGGCTTTTCATCAGGAGCGATCGTACCAAGAGGACATCCTCGATCTGCTTGTCGGTACCGTACCGGCACAGTTGATTCTGGAAAGCTTGGAACCAGACCTCACGGCCTTAGAGCAGTTGGAACGGAAGTACCGCGAACAGCCATTCGAGGAATACGCCACGGTGGCTCGAGCCTATGCGCAGGCGCTGAAGTCCGAGTTGGCTAATCCGGAATGCGAACGGCCTGTCGAGCGATTGTTGTCGGCGGCGGCGGTGTATGCTCAGTTGCAAGATGCCTCGGCGGCGGAAGCCTGTCTCCGCCGCGCGATTGAGATCGACAGTAGCTCCTTCGTGGCTCGGTACGCGTATGGCATGCTGTTGTTCCAACAGCATCGTTTCGCCAGCGCCAGCGAACACCTTGGTTGGTGTCTGCGCGTGAAACCGAGCAACGACTCGCTGCGGCGACTGGCGGAGGAGGCCGTCTCTCGAAGTCTGAAGTCCGACACGTCTGTCTTGCCGACTGGCTACGAATCATTCAGCCGCCGCAAGCGACGCTGAGATCACTTCCGCGGCTTGCCTTCGATCAGTTTCCCGTTGATCCGAAATATGTCTGTTGCTCACGCCCTTGTGGCCTGGCGAATCAGGTTCACGCCAAGATGCTCCTCACGATCTCGCCGTGGATGTCAGTCAGACGGAAGTCGCGGCCTTGGAAGCGGTACGTTAGCCGCGTGTGGTCGATGCCGAGAAGATGCAGGATCGTCGCGTTGAGATCATGCACATGGACCGGGTCGCGAGTGATGTTGTAGCAGTAGTCGTCGGTCTCTCCGTGCGTCACACCCGACTTGATGCCGGCACCGGCCAGGAAGATCGAGAAGCAGCGCGGATGATGATCACGGCCGTAGTCGGTCGCCGTCAGCGCGCCCTGCGAATAAATCGTGCGGCCGAACTCGCCGCCCCAGACGATGAGCGTATCGTTCATCAAACCCCGCTGTTTGAGGTCTTTGATCAACGCGGCGGTCGCTTGATCGGTGTCGCGGCACTGCCCTCGAATCGCGTTCGGCAGGCCACCGTGATGGTCCCAGCCCATGTGGAAAAGCTGCACGAACCGCACGTCCCGCTCGCACAGCCGCCGAGCCAACAGACAATTGGCCGCGTATGTCCCCGGCTTCGACACGTCCGAGCCGTAGGCTTCGAGCACGTGCTTCGGTTCCTTCGAGACATCGAGCAATTCGGGCACGCTCGTCTGCATGCGGAACGCCATCTCGTA
>CAZPUJ010000061.1:0-3161 GCA_964589725.1 uncultured Planctomycetaceae bacterium | reverse complement strand
ACTTGTCCCGTTCGCAAGCCGCCGCCGGCGAGGATCGCGCAGGCGACCTCTGGCCAGTGATCGCGGCCGCCGTTGGGGTTGATCTTCGGCGTACGACCGAACTCGCCCCAGACGAGCACGGTGACGTCGTCCAGCATCCCTCGCTTTTCGAGATCCTCGATCAACGCGGTGAGGGCCATGTCGAGCATCGGGAAGTGCTCGCGAGCGTTCGTGAAGTTCGTGCCGTGAGGCAAACCGTGCCAGTCCCAACGACCGTAGGCCAGTGTCACACACCGCACTCCCACCTCGACCAATCGCCGCGCGAGCAGGAAGTAATCGTTGAGCAACGGCCCGGCATCGCCGTATCCGGCGGGCTTGTCGGAACCGCGTCCATAACGGTCGCGCAGCTTCGGGTCTTCGCGTTCCAGGTCGATCGCTTCAGCGAGCCGGCTGGACGTCAAGATGCCGACGGCCTGCTCGGTGAACTTGTCCATTCCAGCCAACATGCCGCTGGCATCGACGTCGCGCCGCAGCGTGTCGAAGTTCTTTAGCAACGACTGCCGAGTCGAAAAGCGATCGACGGTCACTCCGTTGAGCACCATGTCCGCTCGACCTTCGGCGTTCGGCAGGAAGGGGGCATGCGCACGTCCCAAGAAACCCGATTGACCAGGATCGGCCCACGTCGACGTGAGCATCTTCGGAGCCAACCCAACGAACGGCGGCACGGCCCGATCGACGTGACCTTGTAACTTCGACACCGACGAACCCATCGACGGCCAGCCACCAGCAATCTGGTTTGCGAAGCCGCGACCGGTCTGACACTGAAACGAAGCGTGCCGGCCATCCGAACCGACCAACGAACGAATGATCGCCAGCTTGTGCGTCATGCCGGCCAGTCGCGGAAGCAGTTCGCAAATCTCGATCCCCGGCACGTTGGTCGCGATCGGATTGAACTCGCCCCGAATCTCGGTGGGGGCGTCAGGCTTGAGGTCCACCAAGTCCTGATGTGGCGGGCCGCCAGATAAGAAGATGTTGATCACCGCCTTATGCGACGACACCAACGTGCCCGTCGTGGCCTCGCTCGCCGCTTGTGCCTGCAAGATCTGCGGCAGCGACAAGCCGCCCATCGCCAATCCGCCGATTTGCAAAAAGCTCCGCCGCGAAACGCGATCGCAAAACCCACCCAGCCGGTTGCCGAGGATCGTGAGCATCTGCAAAGTCTCCTCAAGGTCGTGGATGTCGGACTCGTCGAGCGGAATAACTGCTTCTATCGTCGCTCCGAATCTGAGCCTTCGTCCGGCATGATTTCTTCGGCCCATCAATCGCCGAACAGTTTAGCCGAAATCGGCTCGGATGAAAGATTGTTGATGTAAATTTCGTGTTCCGGTCAGCAGGACAAAAGCGAGTTCGGGGTGAGAGAACCGGACAGTCTGGCGGCGAGCAGACTGGACGGTGGCGAAAACAGCGGGCCGGACAAAAGCAAGATGCGAGCTTACTCTACCAGCGCGGTGAGCACAGCCATCGAGAGCGTGGAAGTGTTTCCGTTGGCTCTTACGAGCGTGTCCGACCTGTTCTCGCTTCCCATTCGAAGGAATGACTTACCGTGCTTTCCGCTTGCGACGAATGCGAACTCGGCCGGGAGAAATCACGCTGAACGCACTCGTCATTTCCAGCCCGTGCTTGGCTATCGCTTCGGACACAATGTTGGTTTTCGTATCGAGCGACAAGCCGTCCAGACGAAGAAGGATGACACCGGCATGGACACGTCCTTGGCGATAGACCAATTCGCCGAAGTCTTTGTCGCCGGTGAGAAGCGATGCGGATTGTTCATTTGCCTGACGCAGAACCTCGTCGTCAGTGATGCTTGGCGACAACTCGGCCACCGAGACGACGGCGTGACCATCCTGTCGCAGCCGTTCCACGACATCATGATCCACCTTTTCATCGGCCAGCAGATTCATGCCGATTGTCCCGCGATCGGATAGATCACATCGGCCGGCAACGCCTCGGCCGCGAATGCAAGTGCCGCCAGTACGGCTTCGCGAGTCAATCGCGGATGAGCCACCAACAGTTGCTCAATGGTCTCACCGGCCGAGAGTTTCTGGAGGATCAACTCCACCGAAAGACGAGTCCCGGCAATCACGGGCTTGCCCAGCAGAATCTTCGGATCGGAAATCACAAGCGGTTCGTTCATGCGACACCTCGCGCGCGAAGATTCTCAGAAAACGAGCGGGTTGGCAACCTGAGATCTCAAACCATCACCGGCGTTCGACCACATCGCCGCGTGTTCGGGGTCGCAAAGTGTCAGCGGCCGCTGGTTTTCTGGGAGGTTGTCTTGGCGGCCGGTCTTTGACGTTGCTGCTGGGCCTTGCGCAGCCGCACCCGGTCCATTGCGTGAAGATGTTTGAAGTAACCGTCGATCCCGCCGTATCGCTGGATCAACATTTCGCGCACGCGTCGGACTTCATCGACGATGGGATCGTTCATAATTTTTTCAGCTTCGTATCCGGGATCACTCTGGCCGTGAGAATGTCATCGAAGAGTTCCCGTGCAAGGCGCGTTGATGGCAAACTGCGAATCCGCTTTGCCATTCGAACACACTCAGCTTGCCGTCGAAATCGCCCCTCGCGTAGCTCGTCAACCGTGGTCGCTGAAACCTAAATCGAGAAATGTTGACGTTCCTGATTCCACCATTCGCGCGTGCTCGCTCGCCGAGCCAGCGCCGCCACGTCCGCCCCGCTGTGCCAATACGCGGAGATAATGTTCGTGTCCAAGTAAGATAATGTTCGTGTCCAAGTAAATGCTCGGCTTCTTCAAGGGCAGGCACTGTCGGTTGCTGGCTCGTCCTTGGGTAGTGCCGCTTCAAGGCGTGACGCCGAGCAACCTCGCGGCAAGAGAGACTCGTCAAATCATTCCCAAATCGCGAATTGGCGTTGTGACCGACTTGCCAATCCGGACACCAATTCACACGCTGTTGTCAGCCGTCCGAACAAATCAACCGAGCACACAGGCGCGTTGCCCCGTGCCCTGGAACATCAAGACTCCGAAGGGCATTTGTCGATGAGAAGCGTTGTTGCCGCTGCGCTCGTCTGCGGTCTGTGGTCAGCGGAGATCGGAGACTCGGTTCGAGTTGTTGCTCAGGAGACTCAGCAGCCGGAAAGTTATCTCCGGCTGCATTACAC
>CAZPUJ010000060.1:0-7722 GCA_964589725.1 uncultured Planctomycetaceae bacterium | reverse complement strand
TCGCCAACGCCGTGATCCGCGCGTCGGCTGACTTCGACGGCACGGTCGCCGCCTCTGACGGTGCAATCGCGATCAACGTCCAAAAATAGTCTGTGACACTGCAATAATTCCTGGCCAAACGCCCCCTTCCATCTCAAGAGACTAACCATGCCTCGCGCCACTATTCTTGCCTATTACCTCGCCGCGTTCATGGCTTCGGTCGTCGTCGCTCAAGAATCAAAGCCTGCGGCCAACGCGATTCAGCCGGAAGCGGTGAACCTCGGCCGGCCGGTCGACTTCGAGAAGGATATTCAGCCGATCCTCGACGCCAATTGCGTCGCTTGCCACAACCTGGGACAGGCCGAGAGCAAACTAAACCTCGAGAAGGCGGACTCGATCCTGAAGGGTGGCAAGCGCGGGCCGTCGATCGTGGCGAAGGATCCCGACAAGAGTTTACTGTATCGCGTGGCGGCGCGAGCCGCTCAGCCGGCGATGCCGCCCTTGCCGAACAAGGTCGACGCAAAAGCGGTCACGCCGAAGGAACTCGGTTTGATTCGCCAGTGGATACTCGAAGGTGCCAGCGGCGGCATGGGCAGCATGCGCGATCAAATCAATTGGCAGCCGGTGCCGTCGACGGCGAAAGCGATTTACAGTGTGGCAATGGCTCCCTGGGGCCGATATGTCGCGGCCGGTCGAGCCAATCAGGTTTCGGTCTACGATGTCGAAAGTGGCGACGAAGTCGCGAAGCTGATCGACTCCAGCTTGTCGGCGATTCAACACAACGGCAAGCCGATGTACCCGAATGGCGCGACGCACCGCGACTTCGTGCATGCCTTGGCGTTCAGTCCCGATGGACTGACGATCGCATCGGCCGGCTATCGAGTGGTCAAGCTGTGGCAACGTCCGGCGAGTACTCGCACTCGAGAATTACCAGTCGGCGCCGCGATCACCGCTGTCGCCGTCAGCCCGAACGGACAGATGCTGGCAACTGCCGGAGCAGACAACGCGATCAAATTGTGGAACCTCGCAGATGGTCAGCCTGGCAAGACGCTTGCGGGACATGCCGCCGCGATCCACAGCTTGGCCTTCTCGGCCGATGGAGCGAAGCTCGCCTCGGCTTCGGAGGACAAAACAATTCGAGTGTGGAATCCGGTGGACGGAAGCGAGGTCAACAAAATCGAATCCCCCGTGCCGGCGAAGGCCGTCGTGTTCACGGCCGACAGCGCAAAAGTCATCGTTGGTCAGGTGGACAACACCATTCGCGTGTGGCCGATCCCCGCACAAGCTCCATTCATGCCGGAGAAAGAAATCAAAGGTCACGGCGGGCCGGTGACGTCACTGGCGTTGATGCCGGGGGGTGCTCAACTCCTCTCGGGCAGCGACGACCAGACGATGCGGACTTGGGATCTTGCCAGTGGTAATCAAGTCCGCGCGTTTGGCCACGGTGGCCCGGTCACTTCGGTGGCTGTGCGTCCCGATGGCCAATTCGTCGCGTCGGCTAGTTCAAACAACATCGCCAAGTTGTGGAATGCCGCCAACGGCCAGCAAGTCGCCGAACTCAAAGGTGATCTCGGGTTGAATCGACAAGTCGTCGAACGGAGCGATGACCAAAAGGTTGCGCAGCAGTTCGTGGCTCTCGCGCAGGTTTCGTTCAAGGCCGCCGAGCAGAACCAAAAGGAAAGGGACGAAGCCCTCAAGAAGTTGAGCGAAGCAAAGGCGAACTCCGACAAGGCCGTCGACGAGGCCGGCAAAAAAGCGAAGGAAGCGTCCGATAAAGCCGACGCGGCAAAGAAGGCCGCCGAGGAAAAGAAGGACGATCAAAACCTCGCGAAGGCTGCAACCGATACCGCCGCCGAAGCGACCAAGCAAGCGGAGGAATTGAAGAAGGCTCAGGACATGCAGGCCTCCGCGATTCGAGCCGTGCAGTTGGCCGATCAAGCGGCGAAATCGGCCGCCGAGCAAATCAACGTCACGAAGCAGCGGCAAGATGCGATGACGGCTGCTCAGATGAAGGCCGATGCCGATTTGAAGGCGGCTCAAGACCTGGACAACGCCGCCGTCAAGCCGGTGCGCGGCGTGGCCTTCGCTGTGGATGGCAAGAAGCTGTTCACATCGGGCGACGACAATCTGGTTCACGTATGGGACAGCACCAGCGGCAAACCAATTGAGGTGTACTCTGGCCACAAAGCAGCGATCGGTTCGCTCGCGACCGGGCCGAACGGTTTGATCGTGTCCGGCTCACAGGATCAGACGGCTGGCGTTTGGAACGCGAATCCGGCGTGGACGCTGATCGGACAATTGGGACCGAAGAAGGAGACACCTCTCGATCTGAGTTCGTCACCGTTTGTCGGTCGCGTGCTGTGCCTGACGTTCAGTCGCGACGGCAAGCAACTCGCGACTGGCGGCGGCGAGGCGTCTCGCAGCGGCGAGTTGTTCATTTGGGACGTCGCGACGCAGACGCTCACTCGCGACTTGAAAGAGGCTCACAGCGACACGGTGATGAGTGCTGAATTCAGCCGCGACGGCAAATACCTCGTCACTGGTGCGGCCGATAAATTCGTCAAGCTGTGGGATCTCGCCTCCGGCAAACTCGTGAAGGCTTTTGAAGGTCACACGCATCACGTGCTGGGCGTCTCGATGAAGTCGGATGACAGCCTGATCGCCAGCGCTGGAGCCGACAACGCGATCAAAGTCTGGAACGTCGAGACAGGCGAACAGGCGCGCACGATCCCCGGCTACTCGAAGCAAGTGACCGCGATTCGCTTCCTGGGTGTTAGCGATAGTATCTTGAGTTGCGGGGGCGACAAGACCGTGCGCTATCACAACGCGACGAACGGCAGCCAACCACGAGCGTTCGCCGGCGGTACCGACTTTATGTACTGTGTAGCCGCGTCACGTGACGAGCAAATCGTCGTCGCCGCCGGCGAAGATGGAGTGCTGCGCGTTTGGAACGGTCAGAATGCTCAAGTGCTCCGCCAATTCGATCCGCCGAAGCCACCCGATGCCAACACTCAAGCGGCGGCGAAGTGAACATCGGGCGATTGACATGGATGCTGTTCGCCGCACGTGCTTGACGTGTCCCTCACGCGGCCTATTTTTTGCAGCCGGCGTACCCCTCGACCGCCGTTTGAGGTCGGCTATACTCCCGCAGCCTCGATTCGCTGGCAGGACGTGTTGGTGAGCCATTCGAGTTGGAAGTCGCGCAGATTTCGAGGCAGGAGTTCGTTTCTCGAAACTGTGACTGACCGGCTGAAGCGCTCGGCCGACTCAGAATCGGCTTCCTCGAATCTGACAAGGATGGTTACTGATGGCCGAGCAGAAGACGCTGCACGACAAGCTGCGAGAACTGGCAAGTAATCTGTGGTGGAGTTGGCAGGCGGGCGTCAATGAATTGTTTCGGGCGATTGAGCCAGCACATTGGTCCGGGATTCACAACCCGGTAATTGTGCTAGATGAGTATTCGCCGGAGCGTCTGGAAACTCGCGCCCGTGAGTTGGATTTGCATTCGCGAATCAACTACGCATACCGGCGCTGGCAAGAATACATGGCCGCGCCGGACACTTGGGGTTCCGCGCGAGCCGGCATTCTGCTGCATCGGCCAGTGGCGTACTTCTCCGCCGAGTTCGGACTTCACGAGTCGATGCCGATTTATTCCGGTGGCCTAGGCATCCTGGCGGGCGATCATTTGAAGAGTGCCTCAGACCTGGGGATTCCGCTGGTCGGCGTGGGCTTGTTGTACGGCGAGGGATATTTCTCGCAGTACCTCGACGCGAATGGCTGGCAGCAAGAGAAGTACACGACCATCAATCCGGACAAGCTGCCACTGCGACCGGCGCATGATCCTTTGGGGAATCCGGTGGTCATTTCGGTGCATACGCGGAGCGGTTCAATCTTCGCTCGCGTGTGGCGCGCCGATGTCGGACGCATCCGGTTGTTCTTGCTCGACACCAACATTCCGAACAATTCGGAAGAGGATCGACGACTGACAGCGCGGTTGTACGGCGGCGACACTCGCATTCGAATCCGGCAGGAAGTGATGCTGGGCATCGGTGGTGCGAGGGCTTTGGCCGCGCTGGGAATTCAACCCAGCGTGATTCACATGAACGAAGGTCACTCCGCGTTCGCACCACTGGAGATCATTCGAGAGCGGATTCAGGACGACGGTCTATCGTTTGATGCAGCGCTGCGCGACACGGCGGCGACTTGTTGCTTCACCACACACACACCGGTGGCTGCCGGGCATGATCGCTTCCATGCGGGGTTGGTCGACGAGCATGTTGGTCCATTGGGGGACAAACTGGGGCTTAGTCACGACGCGCTGATGGGGCTGGGCCGCGTCAACCCGCAAAATCAGGGTGAAGAATTCTGCATGACCGTATTGGCGTTCAAGCTCAGTCGCAAGGCCAACGCGGTCTCGTCGCTGCACGGCGTGATCAGCCGGCGCATGTGGGCCAGCTTGTGGCCGTGGCAAAGCGAAGAGGAAATCCCGATTGGGCATATCACCAACGGCGTGCATGTGCCGACTTGGCTAGCCATGCAGATGCGAGTGCTATACGACCGCGTCTTGCCCGTGAACTGGCACCTGCGCACTGGCGAACCGGACGTGTGGACGGGGTTCGAACAAGTTTCCGCCGGCGAACTGTGGGAGACGCATCAATCGTTGAAGAACCAGTTGATCGGGTTTGCACGGCGACGCCAGGTCGAACAGGGTAAGCGAAACGGTGCCAGCGAGGAGCAGTTGTCCGCGCTCGGCGAAGTGCTCGACCCACGCGCGTTGCTGATTGGCTTTGCACGTCGGTTCGCGCCTTACAAACGCGCGGACTTGGTGATGCGCGAGTTCAATCTGCTGTCCGAATTGGTCAACGACTCGCAGTGTCCGGTGCAGTTCATCTTCGCCGGAAAATCGCATCCGGCAGACGACGGCGGCAAGGCCGTGCTGCAGCGTGTGTGGCGTGCGACTCAGGAATCTAAGTTGAAGGGCCGAGTCGTTTTCTTGGAAGACTACGACATTAACCTGGCGCGGCATCTGGTCCAAGGGGTCGACGTGTGGTTGAACAATCCGCGTCGGCCGTTGGAAGCGTCGGGAACCAGCGGCCAGAAGGTGGTGCTCAACGGCGTGCTGAACTGCTCGATCCTCGACGGCTGGTGGGCCGAGGCGTACGACGGGACGAACGGCTTCGCGATCGGTTCCGGACAAACGCACGTCAACCAAGAAGTGCAAGACGAGCGAGATTGGAAAAACCTCCTCGACGTGCTGCGTCGGGAGGTCATTCCCATGTACTACGAACGAGACGCGGACGATCTGCCACTGCCGTGGATCAAGCGCATGAAGCGCGCTGTGCGCACGCTGGGCTGGCGCTTCAATGCGGACCGCATGGTGATGGACTATGTCCAGCAATGCTACATCCCGGCGGCAGGTGGCCTGTCGTGCCAGATTCCCGAGGTGCCGTAACCGCAAGCTGCCATCAACCGCTTAAGTCCTCTGAATCACTGGCGACTTTGAGCGCTCCCCGCACAGTCCTCCTGACCGTTTCAACCCACACGGGGCAAAACTCGGAATTGAGAAACTCCTACTGGTAATGGCTTCGTTCTGACTTAGCCTTAGGCGAGTTGTGATGACACCCTTCTGATGCTTTACTCCTCGGACGAAGGACAGGACCATGTTGGTACTCAGCCGCAAGAAAGACGAAAAGATCATCATCGGTGACAACATCGAGATCATGGTGGTGGAGATCCAAGGAGACAAAGTCCGCTTGGGCATCGACGCCCCTCGCGAAGTGACAGTGCATCGCGAAGAGGTGTATCAAGCGATTCAAAAAAAGCTGAGCGAGCACGCCACGGCTGGCTCGCAGCCGTAGCCGCAGTCGTGCCGCGCTGTTTCCTCACGAACAACGCACAGCCCCTTTGTTATGAAGCGGCTGTTTTTGTTGGTAGGGCGCATCTCGCAGCAGTCATCGAACAACGGGATGACTTTGCTGCGCCGCCGTGAGGGTGTTTCGCAGCAACGTGGCGATCGTCATCGGGCCGACGCCACCGGGGACCGGCGTGATTGCGGAGGCGACGTGCTGCACCGTGTCAAAGTCGACATCGCCGACAAGCTTATCTCCTTCACGATTGATGCCGACGTCGATCACGACAGCTCCGGGCTTGATCATGTCGGCGGTCACAAATCGTGGTCGACCGATCGCGGCGATCACGATGTCGGCCTGACGAACGATGGAAACAAGATCACGCGTGCGACTGTGGCAAATCGTAACGGTCGCGTCCGCGACCTCGCCACGTTGAACGAGCATCAAGGCCATTGGCTTGCCGACGATCTCGCTGCGTCCTAGAACAACCACATGTGCACCGGCGATTGTAACGTTGTACTCTACGAGCAGCCGCTGACAGCCGGCCGGCGTACACGGCAGGAATCTCGGTCGGCCTTGCACCAGCAATCCCACGTTGTGCGGATGAAAACAGTCAACGTCTTTGTGAGGCGACACCGCGTCGAGAACGACTTGCTGGCGAATGTTCTTTGGCAGCGGTAATTGGACCAGAATGCCATGCACGGTCGAGTCGGCATTCAATCGCTCGACGAGTTGCAGCAGTTGCGATTCCATCGTGTTGGCCGGCAGCCGGCGCAAAGAACTCCCCAGACCGGCCTTTTCACAGGCTTTCTGCTTGTTGCGAACATAGACCGCGCTGGCTGGATCTTCACCGATTAACACGGCCGCTAAGTGTGGCACAATGCCCGTCGCCTGCTGAAACGTTGCGGCATCGGCGGCAATTTCGGCCGTCATCCGCGCGGCGACTGCTTTGCCGTCAATGATTGTGGCTGGCATGAATGCTCTCCAATCTCAAATCCAAGGTGTCAGCAGCCATCGCGTGGCGTGCAAGGCCGTTGCGGCGAAGACTCCGGCCATGAGGTCGTCAGCCATGATCCCCCAGCCTCTGGGCAACCGTTCCAGTCGATGGATCGGCCACGGCTTCCAGATATCGAAGACTCGAAACCAAATGAAACCCAACACCGCGACGTGCCAGGCACTGACAACGTCGATTCCTACGAAGACGATGGGAAACGCGGCCAACTCGTCGCAGACAACGTGACCGGGATCCGTCCGCCCGCAGCGTCGAGCTTCTCGCCCGGCGGCGGCCACTCCCAACAAGACGGCGATGACGAAAACTCCAACGCCTTCGATGACCGATCGATGCAGGCTCTGCCATCCCCAAATTAGCACGGGACCGAGCAAGCTTGCGACGGTTCCGGGAGCCACAGGACACAGGCCAATTCCGCAGCCAGTGGCGTAGAACCAGGCCATGCCATCGAGCAGTCGGCCGCTCACACCGGCAGACAACTTTTCCTCCCGATGAGGCCCATCGTTGAGTGGTAATTCCTCGGCCGGAGCCTCTCTACTCATGGCAAATCGTCGCCACTACACTCGGAGATGTTTTCAACTTCCGGGCAACGGACGAGTCTGTTGCTCGGCCACGATTGACCGCGACGAGCTTCAGGAAACGACTCGATGTCCGACGATCCACAGCTTAGCAAGGCCGAACACCTCAAGGCAGGCAGCCGCCAGCTTCGCGGTACGATCGCCGAAGAGTTGCTTCAACCAGACGTGCCGTTTAGCGAGGGCTCCGAAGCTTTGCTCAAGCATCATGGCACCTATCAGCAGGATGACCGCGATCATCGAGGGCATGGCGAAAAAAAAATCTACATCATGATGATCCGCTCGCGAGTCCCGGGCGGCCGACTGACGG
>CAZPUJ010000059.1:0-14200 GCA_964589725.1 uncultured Planctomycetaceae bacterium | reverse complement strand
ACGATCGCATCCGGGTTGTTATGCACCTTGATCCCTTCGGGAATCTCCAAATCGCGGACGTGAATCACGTCGCCAATCTGTAGACCTTGCACCTTGACGATGATCCCGTCCGGAATCTTGATCGCCAAGCAGTCAACTGACAGCTTGTGCAACGGCTGTTCGAGCAACCCACCCGCCATTGTGCCCGCAGCCGTCCCTTTCAGGATCACCTCGACATCGACGGTGACTCGTTCATTCGCGTCGACACGCAGGAAGTCCACGTGCTGCAACTGTGTGTGGAAGGAATCCCACCGAACTTCACGCAGAATGGTCGTTTCTGTCTTGCCGTCGAGTTCAATATCAACGGCTCGATGCGTCGACACCACGACCGCCTTGACCTCTTTTTCGGAGAACAGTAACGCGATGGCGTCCTGCTTGTGTCCGTAAATATTGCCCGGGATCAACCCCTTCGCGCGCTGCCGACGAGCTTCCGCCGTGCCCGTCTTCGGGCGTCGCTGTGCCACCAACTTTGTTTCCATGTGCAAATCACCTCAATCGTCAGTGCGAACCGAATTGGGATCCCTCGAGGAAGTCCGGCAAAATAGCGGCCCTACCCATAATCTGCAACCAATTCCACGTGACACTTTTCCACGTGACTGTTGCCATCGCATCGCCGCTGTCCTCGATCGTCGATCATTGAGTCGCGCTGGGGCGCTGCGGCCGATAGCCTCGCCCTGCCTTATGTCGCGACTGACGCTTTGTCTTCGCCGTGCCCCTTCCTGACGGCGTCAACTTCCTCTGAATCAAAGGCCGAGAGTCAGCTCTGTCGGCGGGGATCGTATGTACGTACTCGCCACGGAACCGCGAGTTGGCTTCCTTCCGTCGCTTGTCGAGCGCCTCGCGAGGCGGACGATCGGCGATCAGACTATCGCAGCCCGAGCCGATCAGATCTTGCCGGCCGGCTTGCTCCAGAGCCTTGCGGACTTCGAAGTAATTCTCCGGTTTGAAGAACTGCATCAACGCCCGTTGCAGCTTGCGGTCGCGCAGGTGCTGTGCCACATAGACCGGCTTCTTCGTGAACGGATCGATGCCTGTGTAATACATCGCCGTTGCGACGTCGAAGGGAGCCGGAATGAAATCTTGAACCTGATCGGGGCGGTAGCCGTTCCGCTTCAGGAAGACCGCCAGATCAATCATCGAGTTCAAGTCGCCGCCGGGGTGACTGGCGATGAAGTACGGAATGACATACTGCTTCTTTCCGGCTTTCTGGGACTCCTGTTCAAAAACTTCAGTGAACTTCTCGAAGTCGTCGCTGGCCGGCTTGCGCATCAGGTTGAGCACCGTGGCATCGGTGTGCTCGGGAGCGACTTTCAGATGCCCGCCGACATGATGCTGGACCAACTCGCGCATGTACTCGGGCGACCGGCGAGCCAAGTCCATCCGAATGCCGCTCGCGACGAAGACCCGCTTGATCCCCGGAATTTCACGAGCGTCCTGCATCAGCTTGATGAGTGGCCCATGATCGGTGCCGAGCAGTTTGCAGATCGTCGGATGCACGCACGACTGCCGACGACAGATGGCCTCGACCTCCGGACGACTACACCGCATCTGATACATATTGGCTGTCGGCCCGCCAATGTCGCTGATGACTCCTTTGAACTGCGGGTCGCGCGTCATCGACTGAATCTCGCCAATGATCGACTCGTGACTGCGTGACTGAATGATCCGTCCCTGATGCGTGGTGATCGAACAAAACGTGCAGCCGCCAAAGCAGCCGCGCATGATCGTTACCGAATCCTTGATCATTTCGAAAGCCGGAATCGACTCGCGGTAACTCGGATGCGGACGCCGCGTGTACGGCAAGCCATACACGGCGTCCATCGCTTCTTGCGAGATCGGAAACCGCGGCGGATTGCATACGACCACTTGTCGATCATGCCACTGGATCAAACACCGAGCATTGTACGGATTCGTCTCGTTGTGAATCTGCTTGGTCGCTTCCGCGAACGTCGGCTTGTCGCGACAGACGTCTTCGAAGCTGGGAATGACGAGGAATGTTGCCGCAGCGGTCCCCTCTCCCTCTGGGAGAGGGCTAGGTTGAGGGATGCAATCGACGTTTAATGTCGTCATGCCGTTTCGTCGCGCGTCACACCCCTCGAAACCCTCACCCGGCCTTCGGCCACACTCTCCCGGTGGGAGAGGGGACGAAGCGGTGTCGCCAAATCGTTCGGCGCTTTCCTTAGCTCCCAGCAAGTAGGCAACGCCGCGCAGATCACGCAGGTCGCGCAGCGTTTGTCCGGCGTCGATTCGGCGAGCAATCTCCCAAATGACATCTTCACCCATGCCAAACACGACCAGGTCCGCTTTGCTGTCGAGCAGGATCGAGCGGCGAACCTTGTCGGACCAGTAGTCATAATGCGCCAGACGCCGCAACGACGCCTCGACGCCGCCGGCGATGACAGGCACGCCGGGGAAGGCTTCTCGCGCGCGATGGCAATACGCCAGCGTTGCTCGATCGGGTCGCAATCCGATCCGGCCGCCGGGCGAGTACGCGTCGTCGTTGCGAACTTTGCGGTTGGCCGTGTAGTGATTGATCATCGAGTCCATGTTTCCCGCGCTGATCGCGAAGAACAGCCGAGGCTTCCCGAACCGGCGCCACGCCTCGCACGAATGCCAATCGGGCTGACTGACGATCCCGACGCGATAGCCCGCCGCTTCGAGCACTCGACCGAGAATCGCCATCGCGAAGCTCGGATGATCGATGTACGCGTCACCGGTGACGAAGACGATGTCAATCTCATCCCAGCCGCGCTCACGAGCTTCTTTCATGCTCATCGGCAGCGGCTTCCGCGAGCACAGACTCGCCGCCGTCGGCCGCAACGCCGCGAGCGAGTCGTTCGCCGCATCGGGCCGCGAAATCACAGGCAATTCCAGTTTGAGACGATTCATGACGAGCGAGATTATAGGGCCAACAGTCCGCGCTCGCATGCCTGGCGTCACGACAATCGTCGCGACGCTCCAACATCAGCACTTTCGTGCTGAGCAACCAAATGGTGACGGCAACCATCGGCATGCCGTTTGGTTTGGAACGAGTGCTCAGACTGCTACGATCAGAAGTTGGAGACGTCAATGTAATTCCTCGGAAAGCGGTACGCTGATCACCGCGCATCCCCTTTTGCGAATTGTCGTGACCTCGGATCCCTGGCCGCCCGCCTATGTCACCTGCCAACGTCCATCTCGTCGATGACTCGCTCGCCGGCAGAACGGTGTTGGCGACGCTTCGACATTGGCAGCCGGGGTTGAGTTGGTCGGAAGCTCGACGACTGCTGGCGGCTCGACAGATCACCGTGAACGGGACGCTGTGCCAGGACGAAGCTCGGCGGCTGCGGACGAACGACGTCGTCGAAGTCGCCAGCCGAGCGTTGCCCCGCGCGCCGCACGGCGATGACATCAGTCTGCGATTCCGCGACGAGCATCTAGTCGTCGTCGAAAAGCCAGCCGGACTACTGACGGAGCTTCCCGCCGCAGAGAGAACCGCGCATCGCCACGGCCGACCACGAACGCCAACGCTCGACGCGATTCTGCCACGAGTCATCTCCGAGTACGAAGGCCGTCGTCCGCGCCGTGATGCCGGTCAAATCTTCATTGTTCATCGACTGGACCGCGACGCCAGCGGCTTGCTTGTGGTTGTGCGCACGACAGAAGCGCGAGACGGTCTCATGCGCCAGTTCGCAGCGCGCACGCCCAGCCGAGTCTACTGGGCCATCGTGCCAGGCCAGATCGAGGCTCAGACAATTCGCTCCCACTTCGTGCGCGACCGAGGCGGCGGCAAACGCGGCAGCATGTCTCCGGATGCGGCGGAGAAATCGTCGGTCGATTCTCACACCATCCACGCTCCGCCATCCGACTTCCGACTTCCGCAATTGGCGATCACTCACGTCCGACCATTGTCCTCGCGCCGCGGCCACTCGTTGGTCGAATGTCGTTTGGAAACCGGGCGCACGAATCAAATCCGCATTCACCTCGCGGAACTTGGTCATCCGATCTGCGGCGACGTCAAGTACGGCCCGGCGCGTCAATCACCCGAGCCACCAACGTCGCCAATCGCAAATCATCCGACGCCACCACGATTAGCGCTGCACGCGATCGAACTCAGTTTCGTGCATCCCATCACGGGCGAAGACCTGCACTTCGTCAGTGAATGGCCACCCGAGCTCGAACGGTTCTGGGACGAGTTGCCAACCTCGCGCCGGTCTCAGCGACGACGATCGTGCGAATGACATGCGGCGGGATTGACTCTGCCAGGCGGGAGGCGAATACGCTGACCGGCTACTTCCAATAGACCTTCGTGACGTACCAGACAACGAGCGGCACGACGAAGATCGGCATCAGGAACAAGAACGGAAACGTCGGCCAAATGAACTGGAACACCACGCCGTAGTCGAGCGCCACGGAACCACAAGTCGCCCACATCATGATGAGTAGGCCCCATTGCTTGCGTTCAGCTTGCTCTTCGGGAGAAAGCTGCGACCAATAGCGGTGCGGGCCGGCCGCCGTTTGCGGAGTCGGAACCGCTGCGGCTTTCGCGGCTTTACCGGGTTTGGTGGAGGCGGCGGTGGACTTGGTCTGTTTCTTGGCAAGGACCGGCGTCTCGCGCGTGCCGGGGGGGTAATACTTAGAGATTGACTGATTGATAGCCATCGGCGCGGCGAGCACCGCGCGCACGGGTAAGTCGAACGTGACTCGCAATTCTTCTTCGAGTTCGTGAGTCGGTTCATCAACGCACGCAACCAGGATGTAATCGTTATCCACGAACAGCGGCAGGACCGAGTTGCGGCGCACGGTGCCGCGCGCGACTTGGTCAAGCACTTTGTCATCCGGTACGGTCTCGCTGAGGTCGACGAACGAGAGGCCCAACTCGACGGCATACGCCTTCGTGGCGGTTTCGATGTCGGTGATTTTCATTTGCACGACGGCGTCGCGCACGGTCAAACCGCGCTTGTCGGCGAACTCCTTGACTTCCTTGACTTGCTGCTTGGTCAACACACCTTGCTCGGCCAAAACGTTTTCGGTCAGACGAGTCCCGGACCTAGAACGCTCTTCGGCGAATTCGCGGCCTTGGCTTTCGTCGTACTCACGTTTGCGTTCCACGTCGGTCAGGCAGAGCATCGCCTTGGCCAACTCGTTGAGCAATTCCTGCGACGGCGCGGCGTACTGCCCGCTGGCGTACTTGCGGACGTGTCCGTTGAGCTTGCGATAGTTACCGCGGATTTTGTCGGTATTGTCCTCAAACTGGACTAACCGCAGCAGCGTGTAATGATCGGGCGGGCGCGGACCGTCCGGGATGCCCAGCCAATCCTTGTAGACGTCCAATGCCACGGGAAACCTCCGGATTCATTCGACGTGGTAATCCCTGGCCAGCACAGCGAAGACGTCGACATCTTTGGTTTGCAGGCCCGCGCGGACGATTTCAATCGAGGCGATTTGCTTGCTGGTCAGTTCCATCGCCGAGCAGTGAATGCGGCCGTTGGCGTCGTACGCATACGTGACTTCGACGGGAGACCCGGCCGCGAGGTTGACCGGCAGGCCGGTGATGTAGAAATCGCCGATCTGCTCGCATGCGTCCGGATCCTCCACGTCACCTTCGAGCACGCTCACGTGAATCCGCTGTTGGTTTTGCGAAGTCGTGACGAACTTCTGCTTCACCTCGAAAGGAATCGGCGTGTTCCTGGGGATCATGATGTGGTTGATCTTGCGGCTGCGATTCTGCGGATCGGTGATCTTAATCCCCAACGAGTGCGAGTTGACGTCGATCGTGTGCACGGAACGCAGGCGGTTGATGATCGTCTTGCCCATGCGGCTTTCGCCGCCGGTCGCCTTGGCCTCCAGGATTGCCGCGTGGATGGCCGCCCCCTGTGCCACCGCTTCTTCGGGAGTGACTTCCTTGGATCGAAAAGGCGGGCGACCACAGACCTCTTGCAGCGTCTTTTCCACGATCGGCATGTACGTCGAACCGCCGACCAGGATGACCTCATCTAGACCGGACTTGTCGACGCCTGATTGTTGCAACACCAGTTCGGTCGTGTCTCGCGTGCGTTGCAACAGATCGCCCGTCATACGTTCGAAGTCGCCGCGGGTGATCGACACCGTCAGCGAACTGCCTTTGGAGTACACCGCGATTTGCGTCTGAGCCTTTTCGCTCAACTCGCGTTTCGCCAATTCGCAGTCCTGGCTGAGGGACTGTAACGTCTCTGGTTCTTCGCGTGGGTCGGAGCCGTACTTGGTTTTGAATTGCAGGGAAACGTGATCGACGAGGCGGCGCGTCCAGTCGAGACCACCCAGCATGACGTCACCGTCGGTGGCCAGCACACGGAAGTGCGTGGGAGTGTAACGGACCACCGTGACGTCGAACGTGCCGCCACCCAGATCGTACACCAGCACGGTCCGCTCGGCTTGCTTCAACTCCGACCGGCCCAATTCCCCCTTGATCCAGGCGTAAGCCAGCGTGGCGGCAGTCGGCTCGTTGATGATGTCAATCACGTTCAGCCCGGCAATGCGGCCGGCGTCTTGAGTCGCCTTGCGGCGGACGTCGTTGAAATAGTACGGCACCGTGACCACCGCGTTGGCGATCGGGCCGATCTGCGTTTCGGCGTCCTGCTTCAGCTTTTTCAGAATTAACGCCGAGATGAACTCCGGCGTCAACTTCTTGCCCTGATAGACGACGAAGTAGTTCTTGTTGCCCATCTCGCGCTTGATGGCCTCGATGACGTGGCCGGGGTCTTCGACGGCGATCCGTTCGAATGACGGACCGACCATCACCTTGCCGTCCTCGCCCAGCAGCACGACCGATGGTGTAATAGTCTTGTCATCCGAATTCTTCAGCGCCAGCGGATGCCCCTCATTGTTGAGCTGGGCAAGCGACGAATAGGTAGTTCCCAAATCAATCCCGACTGTCTGACCCGGCAGAAGCTTGAGTGACATTGTGCGACCTTTGAAGTTGTCTCAGAGCGAGTGATTCACGGCTCGAACAAAATGGCGACGAGGCGCGGCGACGTCACGCTTTTCGGAAACTCACGTTTCGCCCCGCCAACCGGCCGAAATGAAGGGGACATTCTGACGGTCGCCAATTTGCGAATCAAGCGCGGGGTCAAGCGCGGGGTCAAGCGGGGCGATCTCGCCCAACCGATTCGTTGGACGTTGCGATCCAGCATCGTGTTGTTTTTCCGAGTCTCTTCCGTTGCTTTCCAGCCACACCACTCCCGCCGTACGACCCGTGGAATCCCGCGGCACGCCGCTTGCCAATCGGCTTGGAGACAATCGCCTTGCCAGGCCTCCAGCCGCGAGCCAAGACCCAATGATCACCGTTCAAGACCTCCCAGATATCACTCGCCCCAGCCAAGTACGGCACGTGTGGCACAGCCTGTGGCAGCGGACGCCGCAAGCATCATTTCGTCAAACACCGGACTTTCTGGAGACTCAATCGGAAACGCTGGGCGAGCGATGGCGAATCTTGATGGTCTCCGCGTGGGACCGGCCCATCGGTCTCGTGCCACTTGTCGAACGGTCTGTCCGCCGGCCTCTCGGGACATTTCGATTGCTCACGCTGCCCGAGTCAGCCTGGGGCTTGTGTCCGAAACCCGTTGGACCGCACTCCGCCACGACGCTCGCGGCTGCCGTGCGGCATCTCGTCCAGAGGGACAATTCTTGGGACATTCTGGAACTGCCGGAAATCGTCCGCGCGGGAACGCAACCGACGCGGATTCTGCAAGCCTTCGAAACCTCCGCGCTGACGAGCGTTCAGAGACGCGGGCAAGTGCTCCGCGGCCTTGAACTGCCGGCCCGTTGGAGTCAGTTCTGGTCGAATCGCAACGCCGCCGCGAGACGACGTTGGCGAGAACTCGATCTGCCGCTGTCGCAACGTGGCATCGTGCGGTTTGTCCGCTTTCGTCCCGCAGGGATTGGTACCGGAGACACGAACCGCGATTGGTCGATGCTGAACTGGCTGGAGCGCATCCCGCAACGGCAGACCGACGGGCTTCCGCCGAATCAGACACCAGCCACACTCCGCCGGTTGCGAGACTTACATCCGGCGGCGGTCGATGCCGGCTGCGCGGACATCGCCATGTTAATGATCGATTCACAACCGGTGGCGGCGGCATACAACATTCGCTGCCATTCGTGCGTCGAAACACTGCATATGCTGGCCGATCCGCAGGTCCCCGACGCGGCGGATATGCTGATCGGCCAAATGCTGCGTGACGAGATTGCTCGCGGCGACACGTCGCACCTCTTCCTGCCGAACAGCACGGACAGCCTCGCCGTCGATTGGTCGTTGTGGCAGGGCGCGGAATTGCATGAAACCATCGTCACGCATTACCGCCGCGCGAACATTCGGCTGCGACTACTCCACTGGCTGGACAAACTTTAGCAGGTCACTTCAGTTTCTCGTTGCTGAACTTCGCGATCTCCGCGCCGATGAATCGCAGAATACCTTCGTCGAGCCGCGTCGAGCCAGTCACTTTTCCAGCAACCGCATCAAGCTTGCTTTCGAACGTGTCTTGACCGGATTTGAAGGTTTCAATCGCCAACTTACGACGTTCCTCACGCTTTTTCATGGCTGCCGATTCTTCAGCGGTCAACGTCTTCGCGGGTGCGGCCGCGTCCAATCGAGTTCGTCGCTCTTCGAGAAGCTCAATCCACGGACCGACCTTTCCAAACAGCGAGTAGAATGTGCTCTTGGCCTTGTCGTCGCCCTTGCCCGCCATGCCGATCGAAGCCTTCAATTGGTCGAGCGATTTGGAACCGCTGGCGATCCAGATCGCATTTTGGCTCGACCCCACATAGATCGGCGCACCTGGGCCAATCAGCAACGCGATGTCGTCATCCTTCTCCGGCGTTACGACGTGAATCTGCACGTCGCCAACCGTCTCAGCGTCCAACTGCACTTTGCAGTTCGGACGGATGAGAGGAATCAGTTCGACCATGCCTCGTGCCCTCGTTCCGTCGACCGTCTTCACGCCAAAGACCACGTTCACCTTCTCGCCCACAGCCTGAGTGACCTCGATCATCCCATCAACGACTCCCTCGTTGGCACCATCCGTGAGAATGTCGATCGCCAAGTCCGAGGTTTTTTTCATCGCGGCTTTTTGCTCGGCCGAATGCTGCGACGATTCGATTCGCTTCGCCGCACTGGCGCGCAGCAAGGGCAGCATTCCAGCGGCGTTGTCCTTCCGCATTTGATCGAGCACAAAGTTCAACCGCCCGCTGAGAATCGCGTCGTTCGCTCGCGGCACGCTGGAAAACATGCCGGGAGCTTGACCGAGCAGATTCGCACTGACGTCCAGCGAACTTTGGAGAATCGCCGACAGCTCGAAATCCAACCGGCCTTGCTTCTGAGCCACATCCGTCGTCCAGCCGAGTAGCAGCAGCTTCGACTCCGCGATGAACCGCTCGACTTCGGCGAGCTGAGATTGCAGGAGCGCCTTACGCAATTCAAAGTCTTCCGAACTCTCACCGGTGCTCGGTTTCAGCCCGGCCAATATTTCGTCCTTGGCTTTTTGAAAGTCTGCTCGCCGCGCTGTCTGCTCATCCGCCGCGATCTTGTCGTTCTTGACCATCAGTCCGAAATCGAACTTTTTGGCCAACAAGTCGCCAATCGCTATCGCCGGATTCTGCATATTGGCCGGCAGGCTCCCGATCTTCTCGGCAATCGTGGCGTGCCCGTTGTGGATCCGAATAACACCTACGAATGCGCCACCAACCACGTTCAACCCAGCGGCCAGACGCTTGCCCACTTGCACTCCGACACCGCCAAGATTGGCAATGAACTGGAAACCCAACTGTTTGCCCGCGGGAGGCGGCAACAATGGGAAGTGGTGTCGCACGTCGTAACTGTCTTTCGACAGCAGCACGTCCTGCACGAGAGGCTTCTTGAGATCTACGCCTTGCGCGAATGATTCCAAGATTTCCTTGAGAGGCTTCCAGCCTTTGACACCATTCGGACCTGCGAGTCCGGTCAAGTACTTCAGATCCGACATCAACTCATCACCCGAGATTAACGCGCTGCTGATTTGCGGAGCGTGCGACGGCGGGACCTGCTGAGCGAAAGCCTTTCCCGAAGCGAACACACAGGCGAACGACAACAGCCAGGCGATTCGGCGAGTAACTCTCACAGACGACTCCTTCCAGCGGCAAATCTTGTTGCAGCAAGCGGTCGGCTTGCCAATTTCGTTTCGAGGCGACTTGAGCGCTCTCCTGACCGGCGGCTGACGAAATTCAACCGCTCGGCGGTGCCCAGCCATTCCCACGTGTTCGATGAAGGGCGGATTCTAGGTGGATTGTTGAAAACGAGACAAGATGGGCAGACGGGATCGCGGATGTGCAACGATGATTCACCCGGCTCGTTCCAGAACGAGACACGCATTGTGGCCGCCAAACCCAAAACTATTTTTCAAAATGCGACGAATGAACATCGGCCGAGCTTCGTGCGGCACGTAATCGAGATCGCACCCCTGATCGCAATTGTCGAGGTTGATCGTCGGTGGCGCGACTTGATGCTGCAACGCCATCACACAGGCCACCATCTCCACGCCGCCAGACGCGCCCAGCAAGTGGCCAAGCTGACTCTTGATACTCGACACGGCCAGCCGCCGCGCGTGTTCGCCGAACACGGTCTTGATCGCGACCGTTTCGGCCTTGTCGCCCAACGGAGTGCTCGTGCCGTGTGCGTTCACATATTCGATGTCTTGCGGGTTGACTTTCGCATCGCGCATCGCCGCTTGCATGGCGCGCGCCGCACCGCATCCTTCCGGGTCGGGCGCGGTCATGTGACTGCCGTCCGCAGTCATCCCATAACCGAGAATCTCGGCCAAGATCGGGACTCCACGGCGTTTCGCGTGCTCGTATTCTTCCAACACAACCACGCCGGCTCCTTCGGCAATCACGAACCCGTCGCGTTCTCTGTCCCACGGGCGACTGGCTCGTTCCGGCTCGGCGTTCCGCGTCGACAGAGCACTCATCCGCGAGAAACCCGACAAGCCCATCGGCGTGATCGCGGCTTCGCTACCGCCGGTGACCATCAGGTCCGCCATGTCGTGCTGAATGATCCGGAACGCGTCGCCAATGGCATTCGTGGCGGACGCACAGGCCGTCGCGACGGCGCTATTTGGACCTTTCAGTCCCCAATACACCGAGATATTTCCGCTGGCGGCATTCACCATCAGCTTGGGAATCATGAACGGCGAGACGCGCGTCGGCCCGCGATCGGCAAGCTGAATATGCTGCTGTTCGATCTCTTGCAGACCGCCGATGCCGCTGCCGACCAAAACGCCGCAACGAAACGGATCGTCTCGTTGAAAGTCGATCCCCGACTGACGTATCGCCTTGCCGGCGGCTCCCATCGCGAATTGCACGAAGCGGTCGAACCGTTTGATCTCCTTGGCGTCGATCTGCAAATGGTCGAATAACTCGAAATCTTTGATCTCGCCGGCGAAGCGAACTTTGAAGTCCGAACAATCGAAACGCCGAATCGGCCCCACGCCGCTCTTGCCGGCGCAAATCCGATCCCAATAATCGGCGACTTCAAACCCCAGCGCCGTGACGACGCCAAGGCCGGTGACAACAACTCGCCTATTCATTCCGTGTGCTCTTTATGCACCCACGTGATCAACGGATCGCGACGCGATCAGGCCGACTTCTTTTCGGTGATGTATGAAATGGCATCGCCGACCGTTTTGATTTTGTCGTAGTCGTCATCGGGGATCGTGATCTCGAATTCGTCTTCAAATTCCATGACCAATTCGACAACGTCCAGCGAGTCCGCTTTGAGATCATCCACGAACTTACTTTCGAGTTTGATCTCTTGTTTGGCAACTCCCAGTTGCTCACTGACGATCCCAATCACTTTTTCTTCAATCGACACGCTCAAGCCCTCCGGCGGAAATCACTTGACCCACTCAGAATTCACCCCATCGCAGCCCGCTCAAACGCGGGCACATATAACCGTTTCCCGAAAACGTGTAAACTGAGAACACTACGATCCTTCGCTTGTTCCCAAGCAGACGCTTGAGAACAACGGCCACAGTCACAGCGCTTCGTTGATGTTCACGCAAGTCGCTTTGCGGTCGATCCGCTTCAACAAGCCCGAAAGCACCTTGCCTGGACCGATTTCGTGGAATTCGGTCACGCCTTGCTCCAACATCCAGCGGACGGAGTCTTCCCAATGCACGGGGCTAACGACTTGCCGTACCAAAAGCCGCCGAATTTCCTCGGGTTCCGAATGCACTGCCGCGTCGACGTTCGACACGACGGGCAGTCGAGGTCTTCGCATGGTCACTGCCGCCAAGACCTCCGCCAGTTTCTGATCGGCAGGCTGCATGATGGTCGTGTGGAAGGCTCCGGCCACCAACAACGGGACGGCTTTTCCGCCAGCGGCATCCGCCAATTCGACGGCTTTCGCGCAAGCCGGCTTGTCGCCGGAGACCACCAAGTTGCCAGGGCACAGATAATTCGCGATCGAGATCTGTCCGACGGCGGACGCCTGTTGGCAAATCTGATGGACCGTGTCGCGGTCGAGCATCAGCAAACTCGCCATGCCTGACGGCTGACGATCGGCCGATTCCTGCATCGCCTGCCCGCGCCGCTGCACGACCTTGAGCCCATCGTCAAAGCTCATCGCTCCCGCGAACACGAGCGCCGTGTACTCGCCAAGGCTCAGCCCCGCCGTCATGGTGCAGGCCAAGACGACATCGGGCTGCACCTCTTTGAGCATCTCCAGCGCGGCGAGACTACTCACGAACAACGCTGGCTGACTGTAAACTGTCGAGTCAAGTTGTTCCTTCGGCCCCTCAAAACACAGCTTCGCGAGGTCGTAGCCGAGAATCTCCGCCGCCCGATCAAACAGTCGCCGCGCGACAGAATACTTTTCGACAATCGATCGACACATCCCAACCGACTGCGCGCCTTGACCGGGAAACAGAAACGCCATCTGACTCATGGCAACTCCATTGGATTTCCACCGTCTAAATCGGTGCTTCCGCCGAACGGCCTAAACAACTTGCAGCGGCATGTCCAGCAACTCAGCGGAGATCGACGCGTTGATGTTGCGATCCTTGAACTTCATCGCGACTTTCAAGGCGTTGCGGATCGAATGCCCATTGCTCGACCCGTGGCAGATGATGCAGATGCCGTCAATGCCCAACAGCGGCGCGCCGCCCTCTTCGCTGTACTGATACTTCTTACTGACGTTGTGCAGAGCCTGCATGCCGTGATCGCGTTCGGACGACAACTGGCCGATCACGTCGCGGGCGACGGTCTTAAACAAGAAGTCGGCCATGCCCTCGCTGACCTTTAGCACGACATTGCCGACAAAGCCTTCGCAAATGACGACATCCGCTCCGCCTTGATACAGATCGCGGCCCTCGATGTTGCCGACGTACACGTCCTTCAGCCGGCTGTTCTGCAACAGCGAGTGCGTCTCGCGGTAGAGATCATTCACCTTGCCGTCTTCGCTGCCAATGTTCATCAGTCCGACACGCGGGTTCGAGATCCCCAGCACGTCGCGAGCGTACACCAACCCCATGACGCCATACTGAAAGAGATGCTCCGGCCGCGCCGCCGGATTCGCGCCGACATCGACCAGCACCGCCCTGCCCTTCATCGTCGGCAGAGCCACCGCGATTCCAGGCCGCTTGACGTTCTTCAAATACAGCCGCGTCTTCAGTCCCGCCGCGACGACCGCTCCCGTGTGACCGGCACTGACGACGGCATCGACGTCGCGGCCGGCCATCAACTGCCAGCAAACGGCGATCGAGCAATTCGGCTTCTTGCGCAGCGCCTCGGTCGGCTTCTCTTCCATGCCAACCCAACTGTCGGAGTGGCGCAGCGTCAACCGTTCGCCGGAGTATCCCGACTGTTGCAGTAGTGGCTTCATCTGCGACTGATCACCAACGAGCACGATTTCCAGCTCGGGGTGAGCCTGCAAAGCCGAGAGGGCGCCTTCAATATTCGGGCCGGGAGCATAATCGCCTCCCATACCATCCAGCGCGATCCGCATGAGGATTATTCCTCGTTGCCGACGTCATAGCTGCGACCGTGGTAATGGCCACAGTTCGGGCAGATAGCGTGATTAGGCACCGGGTTGCTGCACTGTGGACACGTCGTCAAGTTCAGCGGCTTGATCGCGTTATGACTGCGACGCTTACGAGCCTTGGAGCGTGACGTG
>CAZPUJ010000058.1:0-2688 GCA_964589725.1 uncultured Planctomycetaceae bacterium | reverse complement strand
GACCTTCAGCGGCAGCGGATCGCATTCGCATTACGGTCATCGCGGCTCGAGCAGCTTGGTCTTGTCTGCCAGTTCGCTGCCGCATTCCTGGATCGATTACAGCGGACTCGATTTCGTCGCCGTGCCGTTCAACGTGTTGTCGACACTCGATCGCGAAACGCGGACGGCATTGTGGCAGTGGACTCGCTGCGGCGGAACTCTGCTGATCACGGCCGTTGGCGAATCGCCGAAAGAACTCGATGAGGTCCGAAAACAGCTCAGCGCTGTAGCTTCTTCGGGCGGATCGTGGACGTGGTCAGAGCCGATGATCGACGATCGTCGAACGGCGCAGATTGTGAGCGTTGACACCAGCGGCGGTTTCTCGTCGACCTCGCCAGCAGCTCATGTCGTCGGCGAATGGTCCCGCGAGACTCCGCCGTTTCGCTTGGCGGACGTCGGCTTCGGTAAGCTGGTCGTGTTTTCGGGAGCACCCTTTCCAGGCACGGCCCAAGATTGGTTTTGGCTGGTCAAGTCGCTCGGCGGCGAGTCGCGTTTCAACTGGCTGATGCGTCACGGCCTGACGGCTCGCGGCGGCAATGAGGACTTTCTGAACTTCCTGATTCCCGGCATCGGAGGCGTGCCGGTGGTCATGTTCTTGGTGCTGATCACGATCTTCTCGATCGTCATCGGGCCGCTGAATTACATGGTGCTGTCGCGCCGCAAGAAGTTGCACCTGCTGATCCTGACCATTCCGGCGATCGCGTTCCTGACCAGCATGTTTTTGTTCGGTTACGCCGTCATGGCGCACGGTTTCAGCGTGAAAGCCCGCTCGCGCAGCCTGACGCTGGTGGATCAGACCTCGCAGTCGGCCGTCACGCTGAACCGACTGTCTTTATACGCCGGTCAGGCCCCGTCCGGCGGCTTGCGGTTCACGCACGACACCGCCGTGTTCCCGATCTGGCCGGAACAAAACGGCTTCGAGGCCGGCCAAGTCGATTGGACAGACACGCAAGCACTCACCTCCGGCTGGTTGCGCTCGCGTACACGCACGCAGTTTCTGACGGTGCGGCACCGCACCGAACGAGGTCGCCTGGAAGCCACGCCGCTGGGTGCTGACCGGCTCACTGTCGCCAACGGTTTCGAGTGGGGCTTTGAGCAGCTCATCGTCACGGATGACAAACGCCGGCTATTCGTCGGCAAGGTCGGCAAAGACATTCCGGCGGGAGCCAGTGCCGAACTCACCTTGGCAAGCGACGAGGAACTGGCCCACGTGGCTGAAACCTTCCGGCGTCACGTGCCGCAGTTGCCCGACGCTGTGACGCGCGGACCCAACCAAGATTTGTTTTTTGGCCTGATGGGTCCACGTGCGTATCGAAGCCGGCCCTTCTATGGTGGCACCTCGCCGACCATGCCGAGATTCTCCAACGGCCTTTTGGAACGACAGTGGGCTCGGGTCGGCAACTCGAACACCTTGCTCGGCCTCACAAACGAACTGCGACCGCGCAGTTATATCGGTCTCGCGGCTCAAACACCGCACGTCGAACTGGGCGTCTCGCACGCGAAAGAAGTTGCCAGCATGCACGCCGTCATGGGGGAGTATTAAACCGTCGCGTGCAAAGACTTTCTCCCACCTTGCCCGACCGACGTTGCTCGCCGCGGAACCGGTCTTTTGCGGAAACGCCCCGGCCACTACACTCCGCCGCTTTGTGGGAGTCCCGCCTTGAGGCGGTTTGTTTGAGTCCCGGTATCAACCGGAGTGTTGGAGTGCTCGCTTTTGCGCGCATGGACCGGCTAAAGCGGGGACTTCAGCGGGCGGAAAGGAATCTGCCATGCCGTATGAAACGTTGCGGTTCTTGCAGGCGGCTCGCGTGTTGGTCGATCATCCGTTGTGCGAGACCGGACCGATTTCTCCAGAGTTGCGTGGGTTTGTTCGCGGCGCGACCACCGCTGCGTTTCGTCGCGTCATCGACGCCTGTTTGGAACATGCCGTCGACTTCTTGCTGCTGACCGGCGACACGCTCGACCAATCCGATTTCAGCGTCAAAGCGAGAGTCGAACTGCGCCACGGCTTTGAACAACTCGCCGACGCCGGCATTCAAGTCTTCTTGATTCCCGGCCCAAGTGACCCCGCAGCCGTGTGGGACGATTTCCCCGATCTGCCCAGCAACGTCACTGTCTTTCACCCGGAAACTGATGATCCCGTGGCCGTGATCCGTGACGGTGCGGTGATCGCTTCGATTCGTTCGTTGTCGTGGCGTCGATCCTGGTTCACGGCCGACGAACGGTCGGACGATCCACAGCCTCGCCTGCGACGGCCTCTGGAAGCGGATGAGTTGGAACGCACCCACCCGCGAACCAACCGCGCCGCTGAATCGCCGGTATCCGCAAGCGGCGATTCAACGCTTGAGGACGACAGCGCGTCGGACTCTTTCGACACCGCCGCTTCGACAAGCGAAACTCCCGCCCGGCGCGAGGCGCATCGTGAAACTCGCCGAGTCCACTCGCCGGCCGACCTGCGTCCAAATCATTTCGCGATCGCCATCGTTCGCGACGGCGTCGATCCGCCGAGTCACGATCCTCAGGTGGATTACCTCGCCGTCGTTGGTGGTCGCGAGCGACGCACGGTCAACGGCAACGGCTGGCTGATGCACTTCCCCGGTGGCACTCAGGGCCTCTCACCGAACGAAACCGGTGTGCAGGGATGCACGC
>CAZPUJ010000057.1:0-19395 GCA_964589725.1 uncultured Planctomycetaceae bacterium | reverse complement strand
CCAGTGACCGTCCAGCAGGCCGCGTACGGCATCGGCGATCGGTTCGTTGAAGTCATCGCCGTCGACGAGCACTGTATACAAGCCAGTGATGCTGCCCTGTTCGCCGCAGCCGCTCCGTTCGACCAGTTTCGACAACGTGCTGAACGTGCTCGGCGGAAAGCCGCGTGCGGCCGGTGGTTCACCGGCGGCGAGGCCGACTTCCCGCTGAGCCTGTGCGAACCGCGTCAGCGAATCGACCAGCAAGCACACGTCACGGCCTTGATCGCGGAAGAACTCGGCGATCGCGGTACCTAAGTGAGCAGCTCGTAGTCGCAGCGTCGGTGCTTCGTCACCGGTTGCCACGATGACGACGCTCCGTGCGAGTCCTTCGGGACCGAGGTTTCTTTCGACAAATTCTCGAACTTCGCGACCGCGCTCTCCAACGAGCACGACGACATTGACATCGGCAACGCTGCCGCGAGCCATCTGTCCCAAGAGCGTGCTTTTGCCGACACCACTGCCCGCGAAGATACCGACTCGTTGACCTTTGCCGCACGTCAGCAACGCATCAATCGCGCGAACGCCGGTGGCCAATGGCTCCGAAATGCGACGACGGGACAAAGCCGCGGGAGGATCGCCACGCAACCGTCGGCAATGTGGTAGAGCCGGCTTCGCTGCACCATCGATGACGCGGCCACGAGCATCGAAGACACGACCCAACATCTGCTCGCCGACGCGAATCCGCGGAGCGGACACTCGCAGCGATACGGAGTCGCCGCGACGCAGGCCGGAAACTTCCTCGAAGGCGACCAGCAAGGTTTCATGATCGTGGAATCCGACAACTTCGGCGTCCGCCAGACGTTGTGGTCCTCGATGAATCCTACACAGCGCGCCGACCGGCGCCGGGAAATCGACAGCGGCGACCGTCAGACCGCTCAGCCGAGTCACGCGGCCAGTCAGCCCGACAGGAATGATGTCAGCAACTCGATCAGCGAGAGCCCACATGCCGCAATATTCCTTTTCGATGGCAAGACGACTCACACGGCGTCAGTCAACAGCTCCTCGGCGATGCGATCCAGCATCGTCTCCAACCGAGCGTCGACGACGCCCTGAGTGGTCTCAACGACGCATCCGCCACGAGCGATCGTGTCGTCGCGGACGAATGCGATGTCGCTGGGCAGTTCACTTCGCTGTGATGCGGCGGTCTGCGCAATGACGTCACAGTCGTCCGGATGACAGCGAATGCGAACTTGCTCCGCGCCAACGGCCCAGCCCAGAGCGGTCCGCATCAAGTCAACGGTCGCTTTCGGATCAACGACCAACGTGCGTCGGAGCAGTCTCTCCGCAATCGCGATTCCGAGTTTCACAGCCTCGTGCTGGAATTGATCGAGCCACCGATCTCGTTGTGTCCGGAGTTCGTTCAACGCGGCTTGCAGAGCAGCATGCGCGGCTGGCAGCGATGAACCTGTTTCGGCGTCAGAACACTGGGCCAGCAGTGACGGCGTTTCGACATTCGATGTCGTGGCTTTGTTGAAGTCGAGCGGCTGGAAGCGAGCCCGCTCGTTCGTCTCATTCGACAGCTCAGTAAACGTGACGCGCCGACATTGTTGCGTGCCGTCGGGATGCGCGGCTTTGAGCACTCGCGTGGGAGCCATATTCATGCGAAGGCCCTTCGCGTCGAACGTGGCGGACGGCGTTTCGACGGCTGTTCCGTCAGAGCCGCCGCCGGTTCGTTCGAGATGTCGTCGATGCCGCGCTCATTCTCCTGGTTTTCAGGTGAAGTCGACGCCAGTGCGCCGACAATGTTCATCTCAAGACTGCTCAAGTTCGGTGGCAACGGAGTCCCTTTTGCTCGACTCTCGGTCGCTTGATGATTCCCTGTGGACTGGCTCGACGCGCGATGCCAGACAGATCGAGCGATTTCGGTAACGAGTTCGTTCGCGACTTCGCCAAGCGATTTCAAGCGACGGATGATGTCGACCTGGAGAGACGTCGGCAGACAAGTGAGCGTGGCCGAAACGTGTCGAGCCGGAAATCGAGTCAACAGAACGGCGATCGTTTGTGCCCGTTCGTCCTTCAATACACCAGCAAGTCGCTGCGGGGTGAGTTGTTGAAGTTGGTCAATTTCGTTGATTGCTTGTGTTCGGTCGTCGCGCGCGTAAGAGGGACATTCGCGATGTGGCAACGGCTGAGGTAGCTCGATCGAGTGCGCTTTGGGCGATTCCGTGTTCATGGCAAGACTCGGCACCTTGGTGTTGGTGTGCATCGCCAACGAGTGCGTTGGCGAAGTAGGACTTTGTGGAACAATGGCATTGCCTGAACGAACCGCTCGTCGGCGCGGCCGAATCACGGAAGCGACCAGCAACACGCTCAGCGCGGCACAGGTTGCGTGAGGCCATGCGGCGAACGGCGTTTCGGCCGCAGCCTTGTTGACGAGAGTGTCGTCGGCGATCGGAACGACGGCCACTTGTGCCGAGGGGTCATCATTTCGTAAGTGGCTGGTCACGAATTGTCGTAGCCGCGCACACTCGGTTTCTTGGATGACATCGCTGCTGCTTCCGTTGAGCGGCACCAGCGAAAAGGGTTGATCTTTGTCGAGGATTCGCTGCGCGGTGACTGCGCCGAAATACGTGGACGGAACAGACACAGTGACTTGCCAGCCAGGCTGATTCACCTCCTGTTGATTCGAAGTGACCTGAACTCGAATGTCCGGAATGTGTGTGAGCACGGTCGCGATTTTGGTTTCGAGTCGCTTCGCGAGTCGCTCCTGTTGCCGGCAGTGTTGCAGTTGGCTGACAGCCGAATCGTGCTCGTCGGTGATGGCGAGGCCGGTCGATTGATCGAGCACAACGACGTCTTCCGCGTTCAGGTCTGGAATCAGGCTGGCGACGACGGTTCGCAGCGACTGAATGAGTTGCGGTGTGAGGTCGTGTCCGTCGCGAGGCTTCACGTTAACGGTGGCGGTGACTTTCGAACGGCTCGAAAAGGACGTCTTATTTCTGCTGCGCGCCCAAATCACGTCGGCATCGGCAATCGCAGGGATCGCTCGGATGACTCGTTGCAGGTCGCGGCGCAGGGCGATGTCTTTGAATTGTTCGCGCTCCTCGTGCGTCGTGAAGAGATTCGAGCGGGAGAGTTGTTTTTCCAGCTCGCTGTCAGAGTCAGCATCGCCCGAGTGGCTTTTCGGTAGTTGCGCTTCATAGCGCGTGATTTGCGACTTTGGGACGTACAACCGTTGGTCATCGACGCGAGATTCCCGCAGTCCGTTTTTGCGCCACGCGGCTTGAATCGCGGTGAGCTCAGGTTGGGAGAACTCACGTCCGCCGCGAATCGGCTCCCAAACGTCTTGATTCGCATGATTCAACAAAAGAAGAAACCCGACCGCGCTCGCGCACAGAACGGCCAACAATGCGGAACGCTGTCCACGCGGCAAGCGTCGCCAGCGTTCCACGATCGAGGCCATCTTTTGTCGCACATCATCCATGAACGCGCCGCCCGCAAGTGGGCTTGGTCGGGAAGCCGTCGTCCTGACAGCTTGCGTGCCGTAAGAAAATGAGAGACTGGAGTGATGGCAATTTACGCGACCTTCAAGTTCGAACCCGGTCCGCCGCGCGGTGGATATCCGTACTCGCGCAGCTTGCCGGAGAGTGTTCGCAGACCGATGTCCAGTGATTGGGCGGTCTTTTCACGGTTACCGCCGCAACGAGCGAACGTGGTTTCGATGAGTTGTCGTTCCATGTCGGCCAACGTCATGCGCGGGGTGTCGATGAAGTCGCCTTCACCGGGATTGGCCAGCCAGGGCAGCACCAAGTCCTCCGTGAGATCGGTGCCGACTGCCAGGATGGCCGCGTTTTGCAGCACGGTGTACAGCTCACGAACGTTGCCTGGCCACGAATGTTGTTTTAGACATGCGACCGCCTCCGGCGTGAGGTGCGGTCGTGGCTGATCTTCCTGCAACGCCCAGCGTACGAAGAACTGTTCGGCCAGCGGTTCGATGTCCTCCGGTCGGTCACGCAATGGCGGGACAAAAATGCGTTGAGCATTCAGCCCGCGCGTCAGAATTTCGATTCCTAGCGTTTGCCGAGTGGGCAAATCGAGATTGAGATGCGTCGCCGCGATGATGCGGACCACGGGACGGTGTTGACCTTGCGAGCCGTCGGTGAGCTCTTGCTGTCGCGCGACGAAGCGACACAGCGGCTTGTGCAGTGCGACGGGCAGCGTGTCGAACTCATCGAGAAACAGCGTTCCGCCCACCGGACGCGGCAGCGTTTCCAGCGACAGAGTGGGTGTCGTCTGAGCCTCGCCGATGCTCACGCACAACAGTTCGTTGAGCGACTCCAACGTGAGTGACCGGCTGTGAACTCGCACGAATGGCTGCTCTGCCCGTGAACTTTCCTCGTGAATCGCATTCGTCAGCAGACTGGTTCCGGTGCCGTGCTCACCGCACACCAAGATTGGCGTGTCAAGTAGAGCGGCCGCTTGTACGGCCGTGAATAGTTCCTCCATCGGAGGACTGGCACCCAAGACGTCTCGCAAGGAGTGCTGCCGTGTCGAAATCTGATTCGCTGGCTGTGTAGGAATCCGTTCGGCTTGACGAATCGCCAAGCTGAAGAGCGTTCGCCAAATCTCGCGAGAAACGCTTTCGGTGCGAATGACAGAGACTCGCGAACCGACCGCTTCCGTTTGCAACGTTCCCGTGAAGGCGGTCGGGCGACCGTCCGCCGCCAGCACGATGAGCTGTGCTCCGCCGCGGTTGTTAACCAATGCCGTGGCCAGCTCTCGCTCCAGCCGCAGACTCTGATCGACGGACTTCGCGGCCTGCGACCAAGCCAAGCTGTCAATGATGGCCAGCGAGCACGGTTCACTCACAAGGTGCTGAATCGCACACTCCAACTGCGTCGCGACATCGACCGACGCTAACTCGGCGGCCAATCGTCCGATCGAGTCGCGGAGTGTGTCATCGGCAACGCACATCAGAATCCGAGCGGCTCCCAAAACGGGGCCGGCGGGAGTTCCCGAAAAAACAACATCGGATCGCAAAGGATGAAAGTGCATGGTAGTGGTCCCTGGATTCAGACGGGAAGTGAGACCAGTCGCGCGATCGCGGCGACATTGGTTGGGACGAACAGGGTGGGAAGGTGAGGCTGGTGGCGTCCTCGCAAGATGGACTCGCGAAAACGTGGAGACGGAATGATCAATCGCCCGAGCGGGCTAAGGAAGGGACGCCCGACCACGGATCATGGTCAAGCGCCGGTGTGATAGCTCCAATGGTCTCAGCGAGTCAATTCGACTTTTGAACTGTTGACCGACAAAAAAAGAACCCTCGGATCGCTCCGAGGGTTCTGGTTGAGGAACTGATTGTTCCAGCCGTCGCAGCGACAGCCGGTCAATAACTAGCTTCGGAGACCGAAGAGGTTCGCGAGCTTGCTCTTCGTCGTCGTCTGCTGCTTTTGCAGCCGTGACGGTAAGAAAGCCTTGGGTTCTTCGGGAGGAGCCGGGGCCGGGGCCGGAGCCGCGTCCTTCGTCTCAGCCGGAGCCGGGGCGGGCGCCGCGGCCGGAGCCGCACCGCACGAACCGCAACCCGCTGCACCGCAGCCCGTCGCGCCGCAGCTATTGCAGCAGCCATCGACGATGTCATAGCCACAAGCCTTCAGAGCTTCTTCAGCCTGACGGCGGACACCCTTGTCGCAGTCCGCGAGAGCAGCAGTCAAAGCCTGCGTCAGCTCGGCCGAGCAGCAGCAAGGATTCTTACGGAGTTGATCGCCAATTTCGTCGGCCGCTTCCCAACGAACCCGTTCATCGCAGTCATTCAGACCATGGACGAACGCGGACATGATCTCAGGATGGCAGACGCAGCTGAACTTGTCGCCCAACTTGTCAAGAGCCTTCTTGCGATCCTTGGCGTAGCAAGCGGTTTGAGATTGATAGATCAGGTGAGCAATCACGCAGCACTCGTCCGCATAACGGTCGCAGCAGCCAGCGGCGTTATTGCAGCAGCTATTGGCGTTGTTGCCACAGCCCGCGTTCGCGCCACAGGCATTGCCACTCGGAGCGGCACAGTTCGGGCCCATTGCGCCAGGAGCGCAGCAGGCTTTCGAGCCACACGAAGCAGCACAGCACGGCGCACAGCCATTTTTGCCACAGCCATTCGCACAAGCGTTCGCCGCCGGAGCAGCACAGTTCGGCGCACAGCCATTTTTGCCACAGCCATTCGCACAAACGTTCGCCGCCGGAGCGGCACAGTTCGGCGCACAGGCATTTGCACCACAGGCACTGCCACTCGGAGCGGCACAGCTCTTCTTGCAGCAGCCAGACGAATCCCAGCCGCAGCAGCTCGGCTTGCAGCAGGGGGCGGTCAGCGTCGAGCAAGCACGCTGATACGTGTGAACGCTCGGGCAGCAGGGCCGAGTGATCACGGGTTTGCAGCACGATGGCTGGCAGGTCGAGGCACAACCACAGGACTTGGCGGCGCCACAGCAGCCAGTGTCGAACAGACCGGCTTGCGCCACGCTGCCCAACCCCAGTGTTGCGACCACGGCGGTTAAGGTCTTGATCCAGTTCATAACGCAGCGTCTCCTTCCCTTGGGACTTGAGTGTCAGCCAGAACAGAACGATGGTGCCGAGATTCAAACAGGCGGCTTACGAACACCGAGGAGAAGCCGGAAACCGCCCGCGACGCGCGTCGCGATTTTCCCAGCGGATCCGATTCCCACCGACCAGTTCGGCTAACAGATTTCATACGATGTACGGCAGACTCTGAGTCACGGCCAGCACTCAGCAGACGTTAACAAGGGGCGCAAGTTTCGCGCCAGCAGGTGAGCGTCGCGAGGCATCGCTGGTCAGCGCCTCACAGTCCGAATTGGCAGTTCTGGAGCATTGAATCGGCAGAGACGAAACGGCCCCTTGAACTTCTCAACTCAGCATTCTGCAAATGACTTACGTCATTTTTCTGGCCGGTCGCAGCACCCGTAACACGTGGCCAAACTGCATGTGACTTTGACGTCTCTCGGACGCCGATCGGCGGTCTTCAGCCATTAAACTGGGTAATCTGACTGCAATTTGAGAAACCGAAGACAGTAATTTCGATCGTGCCAGTCGTGACTCCAAACGACTGCCGTCAAAGCGACACACACCGATCGTGTGGAGCACAATGGTCGTTAGGACTACGCCGAATCGTGCAGGCGAAGAGGCTATGACTGCTCCGGGACAATCGCAATCGACGTCAGACCCGACCGTTGCCAGAGCCTGTTCCGGTCATCCCTCCGAAACGCTTTCTCCGGTCGAGGACCATATTCCCACGGTTTTCACCCCCGACTCTCCGATGAGCTGATCAAGACTGAAGCGGATGATTTTTGCTGATGTGCGGCCAAACCGTCGCAGATTCGAGGAAGTCGGGATGCCGTCGCTGCAACTGAGTGAAACATGGAGTCGCTTACTCGCGCCTGCTGAGGCGTATGGCCCGCGAGTCATCGGAGCAGTCTGTTTGCTCTTCGCGGCGTGGATTCTGGCTGGGTGGATCAGTCGGTTGACCTATCGCAGTCTGCAATTGGCGAAATTCGACCTCACACTCTCACGGTTTCTCACCAAGTTCGCCTGGTGGGGTGTGCTCGTCTTGGGTGTGTTGGCGTGCCTTGACATGTTTGGTGTGAAGACGACCAGCTTTGCGGCGGCGATCGGTGCCGTCGGCTTCGCAATTGGCTTGGCCTTTCAAGGCGCGCTGGGCAATTTCGCGGCCGGTGTCATGCTGCTGATCTTTCGCCCGTACAAAGTCGGCGACGTCATTGTGGTCGGCAGTCAAACCGGAAAGGTCGACGAGATCGACCTGTTCTCGACCACGCTCGACACACCGGACAATCGCCGAATCATGATTCCCAACGGGGCGATCTTTGGAAACACGATTGAGAATACGTCTTTCCACAACAAGCGCCGCATCGACATTACCATTGGAGTGGCCTTCGCGGCTGACATTGATCGCACCTATGAAGTCCTCATGCGAGCCGCTTGCGGAGTCCCCGGCGGTTTATCGACCCCGGAACCGGAGATCGTCTTGCTCGAGCTCACCAATTCCACGGTGAATTGGTCGGTCCGTGTCTGGACGAACTCGGAGGACTTCGGCCTGGTGAAGCAGCGTACAATCCGCTCGGTGAAGCTTGCGTTGGATCAAGCCGCTATCGAAATTCCGTTCCCACAGATGGACGTCAATCTGAAGAATACGTCGGCGGTGACCAGTCAATTGCCGGCCGACAAGCCGTGTGGGTCCAAAAGAAAAGTGGCGTAGTCCGACCAGCGGAATACACAGAAACAGAAAATCTGGCTCAAGAAAATAGGGCGAATTCAGCTTCACCCTCCTGTCCCACATTTTCTTGTCAACCTGACTTCCGGCTGTCGCTCAAAACTCCCGTTACTTGCTGAGTTCATCGAGCAGCATCTGTCGCACGACTTTCGCGTCGGCGCCTTTGACGTCTTTCATCACCTGGCCGATCAAGGAACCGATCGCATTCTGCTTACCAGCTTTAAAGTCGGCGATCGGCTTTGGGTTTCTAGCGATGACGTTGGTGATGATCCGCGTGATCGCGCTGGTATCGGTGACGACGGCAAGGCCACGCTCAATAATGATCGACTCAATGACCGCAATCGAGTCACTGACATTGATGTCGAACGTTTTGCCGGCGGCGGACGATTCGTTGTCGTGCGTGGCATCATGAGTGCCGAGTAAAGCGTCGAAGACCTCGCGCGCACTCTTCACGGTGATTTGATTGGCGGTAACTCGCTTGAGAAGGTCACCCAAAACCGCCGCGTTGATTGGAAACGCGTCGATGCCGAGCGAGCGGCTGTTGAGTTCTCGCAACACGTGTTGCGTCATCCAATTTGCAGCTTGCTTGCCGTCGCCGCAGAGTTGTGCGACTTGCTCGAAGTAGTTCGTGAAGTGGTCTCCTTGTGAGACGATGACGTTCGCGTCGTAGTGCGACAGCCCATACTGTGTCCGATACCGGCGGCGGCGTGCGGCGGGGAGTTCACACAGTTGGGCAATGACCTCCTCTAAGAACGCGTCGCTGACGGTGACTGGCGCGAGGTCGGGATCGGGGAAGTAGCGATAGTCGCTCGCCTCTTCCTTGCCGCGCTGAGCGAACGTCACGCCGCGATTCGCGTCCCAGCCGCGAGTCTGCTTGGAGACATCACCCAGTCGCTGGCCGGTCTCTTTCCATTCTTTGAATTGCCGCGCGACTTCGTACTCGATCGCCTGTTCCACGCCGCGAAAACTGTTGAGGTTCTTGACCTCGACGATCGGCGTCGCGATCTGCTGGCCATCGTCCGTGTGGACGTGCAAGTTGACGTTGGCGTCGCAACGCAACGAACCCTCTTGCATATTGCAGTCGGAAACGCCGATGTACGTCAGCAGCAACTTCAGTTCTTCGAGGTACGTCTTGGCCTCGGCGGCGGAACGCAAATCTGGCTGGCTGACGATCTCCAGCAATGGCGTCCCCGCGCGGTTGAGGTCCACCAAACTGTCTTGGCCGCGGCCGGTCTCGTCGTGTAGATTCTTCCCGGCATCCTCTTCAAGGTGTGCGCGGATCAGGCGAATCTTTTTCGCCGCTTCCTTCTCAACGTCGGTGTCGATCTCGATGAAGCCGTGGTTGCTAAACGGCAAATCGTACTGGCTGATCTGATATCCCTTCGGCAGATCAGGGTAGTAGTACTGCTTGCGGTCCCATTTCGTAAATCGAGCGATCTCACAATTGAGCGCCATCGCCGTCTTAACCGCGAGCTGAAACGCCAACCCGTTCATCACTGGCAACGAACCCGGCAGGCCCAAGCACACAGGGCATGTCTGCACGTTGGGATTGTCCGGGTTAAACGCCGACGAGCAGCCGCAGAAGATTTTCGTCTTCGTCTGCAACTGCACGTGAACTTCCAGGCCAATGATCGTTTCGTAGTGCATCGAATCGACACGTGCTTTTCAGGTGAGTAACGTCAAGTCCGGGCGGATTGCAGCAAAGCTTGCAGCGTGTTGCAACGGACGACGAAAAACACGCATTTTCCGATCGTCCCGGATTACAACTTGCGTCGACATCACGTCTCCGCGTTGCTTCGCGCCCGATTCGATTGTCAAATTGTCGCCGCACTGGCAGAGTTGACTCAACAGACTTCGTTCGTCTCCAGGAGCGTGTTTTGACCGGAGTCACACTTCCAAACCGTCGCTTGGGAACTCGTGATGTCGTCGTCCGCGGGCTTGCGGGAGTGCTCGTGCTGGCGCTCCTCCTGTCGGTCGTCGCCCGCGTCGGCAACTCCGCGGATGCGCCCGTAGTGGCCTCAAATCCGACGAGTCCCTCGCAACGGCTACAGTTCGAAACGGATGTCGTCCCGATCTTGCGAGCGTACTGTTGGAAGTGCCACGGTGGTGAGGGGCGTGTGGGAAGTCTCGATACGCGGACGTTGCCGCTGCTTCTCGCGGGCGGCAAGAGTGGAGCGGCGATCGTGCGCGGGGCTGCCGAGAAGAGCTTGCTGTTTCAGAAGCTCGCGTCGCGGCAAATGCCGCCGGGAAACGAGCTGAAGCCCACTGATGCACACCTTGCGACGATTCGCTCGTGGCTCGATGCTGGAGCGCTTGCGACGTACGACGGCGGGCCGCTCACTCCGGCCGAGGCACCACCGATCGAAGTCAAGGACCGCGAGTGGTGGGCGTTTCGCAAGCCGGTACGGCCGCATGTTCCCACCCCCCTTTCCCCCCTTACAAAGGGGGAGAAGGAGGGAGGCGATCGCTTACGCACGCCGATCGACGCGTTCGTACTTCGACGACTTGAGGAGAAAGGACTGAGCTTTTCGGCCGACGCCGATCCGCTCGCGCTGGTCCGCCGCGTATCCTTCGACTTGATCGGGTTGCCGCCCAGCCCGCGCGAGGTTGATGCATTTCTCAACGACCAGTCGCCCGACGCCTACGAACGGCTCGTCGAACAGTTGCTCGCGTCACCGCACTACGGTGAACGGTGGGGACGGCATTGGCTCGATGCCGCCGGCTACGTCGACACGATCGGCTCCGACAACGACGCCGCCATCATTGAGGAACGCGAACGCATCTGGAAGTATCGCGACTACGTGATCCGATCGTTCAATCACGACAAGCCGTTCGACCAGTTTCTCGTCGAACAACTCGCGGGCGACGAACTGGTCGATTGGCGAAACGCCGCCGAATTCAAGCCGGAGATTAAGGAGCTGCTGATCGCCACCGGTTTCCTGCGGCAGGCGGCCGACGTGACCTATGCCCCCGAGTTGAACACCGCCGACATCCGTCACCAGGTGTTGTTCGACACCGTGCAGATCGTGGCCAGCAACGTGCTGGGGCTGACGCTGCATTGTGCGCAGTGCCATTCGCACAAGTTCGACCCAATCGCGCAGGCCGATTACTACCGACTGGCCGCGTTTTTCGCACCCGCGTATGACGCTCAGAATTGGAAGCACTCGAAGGAGAGGTTCCTGGTCGATGTGTCCGCCCGCGAAAAGCAAGCGATCGACTCGCACAACGCCGAGATCGAACGACAGGTGAGCGAACTGACGAAGCAAGTCGCCGCCGCCCGCGAGCCGTTCGAACGCAAGCTGTTCGAAATGAAGCTCGTGACAATCCCGGAAACCGTGCGAGCCGATACCAAAGCGGCGTTAGAGACTGCCGCCGACAAGCGAACCAAAGTCCAGAAGTATCTCGCCGAGAAGCTCGGCCCGCTGCTCAAAGTGACGCCCGCCGAAGTGGATCAAGCGCTCGATGACGCAGCTCGGCAAAAAACCTCCGGGTTGAACAAGCGGATCTCGGAGTTGAGCGGCACGAAGCGTTCGTACGACAAGATTCAAGCGGTCTGGGATCTCGGCCCGCCGCCGCGCACGTATCTGTATCGACGCGGCGACTATCAAACGCCCGGAACGGAGCTGCGGCCCGGAGTGCCGTCGGTGTTGGATGATCCGCAGCAGCCGTTCGTGCTGCCGGGCGGTTCACTGGAAAACCCGACGAGTGGCCATCGAACCGTGCTCGCACGGTGGCTGACTCGGCCGGATCACCCGCTGACCGCGCGTGTGTTCGTGAATCGCGTCTGGCAGCAATACTTCGGCCGTGGCATCGTGGCCACGCCCGACAACTTCGGAATCTCCGGGGCGAAGCCGTCGCATCCCGAACTGCTCGACTGGCTCGCCACTGAGTTCACCGCCAGCGGCTGGAGCATCAAGCGTCTGCACCGGCAGATCGTGACATCGAGTACGTATCGTCAGTCGTCGCGCGAGCCAAATGACTCGCGTGGTTCCGTCATCGATCCGGACAACTTGTTGCTCTGGCGCATGCCGTTGCGGCGTCTCGAATCCGAGATTGTGCGTGACAGCATCCTCGCGGTCAGCGATGCTCTGGACCGTAGCCAGTACGGCCCGCCGATTCCGCTCAAATCGAATCCCGACGGCAGCGTCGAGATCAATCCCGCGAAGCTGCCAACTCCGACCGGCCAGGACCGCCGCAGCCTGTATTTGCTCTGCCGTCGCAACTATCAACCGACGGAATTGAGCGTGTTCGATCAGCCGAATGTCGCTCACAACTGCACGCGCCGCGCGAGCACGGCCGTGGTGTTGCAATCGCTGGCGATGCTCAACAGCCCGTTCGTCTTCGCGCACGCTGAACGATTCGCGGAGCGTGTGAAACAAGCGGCAGGAACAGACCAGGAGCGACGCATCGAAACCGCGTTCCGATTCGCGCTGTGTCGCTCGCCAAACGCGGACGAGGTCTCGGGCAGCTGCGAACTGTTGGCCAAGCATGTCCCGAGGTACCAGGAACAGCAGAAGCTGACGCCCGAACGGGCGGCCGACGCGGCCCTCCAAGAGCTCTGTCAGATGCTGTTGAATACGAATGAGTTTCTGTACGTTCCATAACGCGGGCGTCGCCCGCAATCTTGCTCCCTCTCCGCCGCATCGGGGGAGAGGGTCGGGGTGAGGGGGATTCGTGGACCACTGAAACGCTCGCCCCCTCACCCTAGCCCTCTCCCCCGCCGCGGGGGAGAGGGGACAAAAATGCGCGCACGGCGCCCAAAATTTACGATCGAAGACTGTAGGGATTTTTGACTATGACCCAAGCTGCGATTTCTCGACGCCAGTTGCTGCAACTTTCCGGAATCGGGCTTGGCGATGTCGCTTTGGCTTGGCTGCTCGATGGTCAGAAACTTCGCGCGACAGAAGGCGGCGAGAAAGCCGCCGCGTTCGACCTTCGTCAGAAACACTCCACGAGGCCCGCGCCAGCCAAGTCGGTCATCTTGATGATGCAAAATGGCGGCCCCAGTCAGATAGATTTGTTCGACCCGAAACCCCTGCTCAAGAAGCACAACGGCCAGCAGCACTCGATCAAAGTCGAGATGTTTCAGGCGGGTAGGACAGAAGCAATACCCGCGCTACGAGTTTTTCAAACAGGTGACCGACCTCTTCAAAAAGGATGGTCTGACTGTCCCGGTCTTCAACGACAAGCACCTGTCGTGGAATTTTGACTGGGCCAAAGAGATGGTGGCCATATCGCGCGAGCTGGGTTTCGCGTTCTGCGCCGGCTCGTCGCTGCCAGTCACGTGGCGGATGCCGGCCATCGACATGCCCTATGGAGCCGAGGTCGAGGAAGTGTTGTGCGTCGCCATCGGCGGCGTGGACAGCTACGACTTCCACGCTTTGGAAACCATCCAATGTATGGCCGAACGTCGTCGCGGCGGCGAGACCGGCGTGGTGGCGATGCACGCACTGCGCGGCGACGCGGTGTGGCCAGTGCTGGAAACCAAGTCGTGGAAGGCTGGCGGCTGCGATCCGAAACTGTTCGAGGCGTGCCTCAGCCGCAGCCACACGCTGTCTCAGCCGCCAACCTTCAGCCACCGTTACCCGACCGTCCCGCAGATGCGTGAATGGGTCAAGGAACCGATTGCCTACCGCTTCGAATACGCCGATGGCCTACGTGCCACGATGCTCTTGATGAATGGCTTGGTCGATGACTTCACGTTCGCCGCTCGGCTAAAAGGGCAAGCCGAACCGCTCTCGACGCTGTTCCACCTGCCGCCGAATCCCAACGTCGTGTATTCGGCAGCTCTCATGTCCAAGGCCGAGGAAACCTTCCTGACCGGCAAAGCTCCCTACCCAATTGAGCGAACCTTGCTCACCTCCGGACTCGTCGCCGCCGGCATGAAATCGCTCGCCGTGGGCCAGAAGCGGATCGAGACCCCGCACCTTGCGGTCCGCTACCAATCGGCGCGCGAGTCCACGTTCTGGCAGAGTTGATCTTCACGATTGTGTCGTTCGACAGATTGCGGCTAGTGCTTCGTCAACCCTAACTTCTGGGGTTCGTCTCAGTGAGCGGCACGGCGCTAGCCGCCGGTGTCGAGAGGACCGGCGGCTAACGCCATGCCGCTCACGCAACCCAAATTCTTAGCTCTGACGAAGCACTAGAGTCCGTGTGTCGCGTTCACGAGGAGCAATCATGGTTCAGACGATCGAAGGCATTTTGGAAGTGGACGGCAGTGTGCGGCTGTTGCAACCGATCCAGACAACAACACCACGACGTGATGGGTGTACCTGCAGCCGGCGAAGTCGTCGTAGTGCCGTTTCCCTTCTCGGACCTGACACAATCCAAAGTCCGTCCCGCCCTCTGTCTCGCCGATGCCATGCTTGAGATTGCTAGTTCCACTCGCCAGCAAAGTAGCCCTGTCGCTCCGCGACAGGAACGCCGAACACGCCACAAGAAATTGATCGCGCGAGCAACCCACCTGAGCCAATTCACCTCACTTGGACACTCGGCTGTCTGTCGCGGAGCGACAGGGCTGCTTCCACTCGCAAGCGAATTGCAGGGCGCGCTGGCGGATCCGCCGCGGCGAACTGATGGTCTGGTCCGCAGCGATGGCGTCGAGCCATGCGGACTGGGGTTGGCCCTGGTCACGCAGGAAGTGAATCAGGCTCCGAGCCTCACGCTCCGCACGCAACTCAGGAGTCCACGGCCGCGCGTCCCACATTTTCACACTCGGCTTGCGGCTTGCTGACACGAGCCAATTCCTGTCCCTGCGAACATATTGACAACGCGACGATCATGACACGGGAAGAACACGCGGCCATGAGTTCTGCCCCTCAATGAGTTGCTACTTGTCAAAGTCGTCGGGTTCGACGTCCGGCACTTCGGACAGAGCGGCGATGTATTGTTCGCGATTGGCTTTGGCCGCTCGCTCGGTCAAGTAGTCCTGCGTCATCAGGGCCGACATCTTTTCGGCGATCGACGTCGAGACGAATTGGTCGATGGTAATACCTTCGCGTTCCGCCACGGACTGCAAATTCTTGTGAAGCGATTCGGGCAAGCGAACGACCAGAGTGCTCATGGCAAGTTTCCAATCAGCTTCAGGAACTCGGCGGGGGTCACGGCCTGCAAACCGAACTGTTCGATCCCCGCGAAGTCACGTGAGTTGTCGGTGACGATGAATTGGCAACCGGCTTTGACGGCCAGTTCCAGCAGCATGTCGTCTTCGGCATCCGGCAGGTAAGGACGCCAAAGGAAAAAGATTTCGTGGTGCGTCGCAGCCGCGCAATGGTAGTTGAACACGGTCTGCACAGCCGACTCCGAAATCGCCAATCTCGACCGTTCTCTCAACAAGACCTCCTCGTATTCCAACACTAACGGCACGGAGAGATGAATGTCGAAGGCTCCCGCTCCGACAAGCGACAGCAACTCGAACGCCCGGCCACGTTTTGATCGCAGCCCAGCGACCAGCACATTCGTGTCGATGACGATTTGCGGAGTCGGCATCAAACCACCATAGAAACGCCGCCGAACTGAATCAACGTCTCGTCGCGTAGAATGGCCACTCTTGGCCGTCTTTGTCTTCGTCATCCAAGCGTCGCAACCGCGGACGGGCAAGAATGCACATCCTACGGCTTCCATTCGCGAGCGAATTGCAGGGCGCGTTGGTGGATCCGCCGCGGTCCGCCTTTGGCGGAAGGGTCTGGTCCGCCGAGAGGGCGGCGAGCCATTCGGACTGCGGTTGGCCCTGGTCTCGCAGGAAGTGAATCAGACTCATCCGTCGCAGCGGACTCATGCTCGGCACGCAACTCGGGTGTGGCAATCCTTGCGAGTCAGTCCTTACGCGACCCAATCACGCGCCTCATTCTTGCGCCAAGAACGTCACGCCTTTGATGAAGACGAGCGGCTGGTCTTCATGGACCGCAAAATAGATCAGGAGTGGCCCGGCCACGCCGTGTCGGACTTGAAGTCGCAAGGCCGGCAATCGGTAGAGCGGTTCACCGAACTCCAGCGGATCGCTTGACAGCCGGTGGTAAATCGCGCGAATCGCGGAAAGCACTTGCGCGCCGCGTCCCTGTGTCTTTGCCCGACTTTGGATTTGTTGGAGACGCTTCGCGATCAATCGTGAACACCGCACCTCAAAACGCCCACCGTTGCTTGCGGAATGGGCCATCTTCAGACCTTCCTGGGACGGGCAGGTCGTTGGATCTGTTGCATTTCCTGAATGACGGTGTCTAAAGGAATGCCTTGTTCGTCTTTTGTGAATTTTTGCAAATCCGCGGCACTGAACTCCTGCCGAGATTTCGCATAGATGGCTTTCTCGGCACTGCTCTGGGTCCGGCGGACCCGGGTTGTATTTCGCGTTGACATGGGTTGGCTCCTTGTTCGATGTACCACCGACAGCGTACCAGGGAGATTTGGAAATCGCTATTTCATCTTCTCAGTCTTCCGCGTAAATCCGCCAAAGCAGCATTTGTCCACATTCGCGAGCGAATTGCAGGGCGCGCTGGCGGATCCGCCGCGGCGGACTGATGGTCTGGCCCGCCGAGATGGCGTTGAGCCATTCGGACTGGGGTCGGCCCTGGTCACGCAGGAAGTGAATCAGACTCAGAGCCTTACGCTCCGCTCGCAACTTCAGAGTCTACGGTGATGCGTCCAAAGCGTTCCTTGGACCATCGGCGCTCACGGAGAGTCGGCCCAGTTTTCGACTTGCAGGCCGGGAACCTGTTGGAAGTGCTTCAGATTCCGCGTCACCAACGTGGCGTGGTGAGCCAGTGCAATGCTGGCGATGAGCCAGTCGGCTCGGCCAATTTTGCGGCGCCGTTTGTCTGCGCGAAGACCGTCAAAGATGCCTGCTGACGCCGTGTCGAAGTGGACGCAGGGAAGAGGTCTCAAGAATTCTTCGCTTTCGCGGAGCCAATGTTGTGCTTGCAACAGTTGTGGGCCGTCGGCGGCCTTCAAGATGGATGCGATCCGACCTTGGAGAATTTCCAAACGCGAAATCACAGTGATTGCAACCGGTTCGCTGGCGGCAATGCGTTTGGTCAAACCCGGATGATGTCGCATCAGCAGCGACAGCGTGTCCGTGTCGAGCAAAATCATTTCGCCGACTCCGTGATCGGGCGGCCTCGCTGGCGATAGGCGTCAGCGACGATTTCTTCCAGAAAGGGATCGTCTTGGAATTTACCGGCGAGTTCCAAGAACACGGCGTTGTCCGTCGGCGGTTCGGGGCGTTTCAACCAGTCTTGCAGAGCCTCCTTCAAGAATCGCCAGTCTTGTCCCGCTCGGCGACCGGGCAACCCTCGTCGCATCGTGAGTTGGACAACTTCGTCTTCAGAAACACGCAGATACTTGGCTGCCTCGGCCAAGGTCAGCACATCACCAACGACGTCGAACTGCTCGACGCGCTGGCGTGTTTGATGAGAACTCCGTCGCGATTTGGTGGCCACCGCAGCCATGTTGAGCCTTTGACAAACTGTGTCCGACGTTGGAAATTCCACAAACCTGTCAAGAGCGTAACGAGCCACAACAAGGTTGGCCAACGGCAATTCCCGATGGGAGCGACTTACGGCTTCCATTCGCGAGCGAATTGCAGGGCGCGTTGGCGGACGGGTTCGCTGAGGGTTTGGTCGGAGGAGATGGCGTCGAGCCATTCGGCCTGGGGTTGGCCTTGGTCACGCAGGAAGCGGATCAGACTTAGTGCCTCACGCTCCGCTCGTAGGTTGGGACTCTGTCCCGACTCTCTCTTGATGTTTTCACAATTGAGTTTCCCACGCGCGCCTCGCCGCGACGTCGCACGCTCGTTCTGACCACACCCATTCGGTCGGGACGGAGTCCCAACCTACGGCTTCCACTCGCGGGCGAATTGCAGGGCGCGTTGGCGGACGGGTTCGTTGAGGGTTTGGTTGGATGAGATGGCGTCGAGTCATTCGGACCGGGGTTGGCCCTGGTCACGCAGGAAGTGAATCAGACTCAGTGCCTCACGCTCTGCTCGCAACTCCGGCGTCCACGGCCGCGCGTTCCACACCTCTATATGGACTGCGACGGCCAGTGCCGTCGCTATTCAAAACGCGCTGTGCGAAGCGTCCGAGCGGAATACACAACAACACCCAATGAAAAGCTGCGACTCCGGTCGCAGCACTCCAAAGTTATTTCCACTCGCGAGCGAATTGTACGGCGCGCTGGCGGACGGGTTCGCTGATCGTCTGGTCCGCCGAGATAGCGTTGAGCCATTCTGTTTTTGGTTGGCCCTGGTCGCGCAGAAAGTGAATCAGACTCAGTGCCTCGCGCTCGGCCCGCAACTCCGGCGTCAACGGCCGCGCGTCCCACACCTTTACCGTCTGATCCAAGCTTGCCGACGCCAGCCGTTTCCCGTCCGGGCTAAACGTCACACTCGTGACCCGGCTGGTATGTCCTTTCAACGTGAGCGTCTCCTGACCGCTTGTGGCGTCCCACACCTTCACAGTCTCATCGTCGCTTGCCGACGCCAGCCGTTTCCCGTCCACGCTAAACGCCACGCTCGTGACCCATCCCGTGTGCCCTTTCAATGTGAGGGTCTCCTGACCGCTCGTAGCGTCCCATACCTTTACCGTCTCATCCAAGCTTGCCGACGCCAGCCGTTTACCGTCCGGGCTAAACGTCACGCTCTTCACGCCGCTGGTATGCCCTTTCAACGTGAGGGTCTCCTGACCGCTCGCGGCGTCCCACACCTTCACAGTCTCATCGTCGCTTGCCGACGCCAGCCATCTCCCGTCCGGGGTAAACGCCACGCTATTGACCCGGCCGGTATGTCCGTTCAATGTCAGCATCGCACGATTGGTGGTACCTCGGTCCGAGTCCAACACCTTCACCTTCACCGTCTGATCGTCGCCTTCCGTTGTCGACGCCAGCCGTTTCCCGTCCGGGCTAAACGTCACGCTCGTGACCTTGCTGGTATGCCCTTTCGACGTGAGCGTCTCCTGACCGCTCGTGGCGTCCCACACCTTCACCGTCTGATCCCAGCTTGCCGACGCCAGCCGGTTCCCGTCCGGGCTAAACGCCACGCTCGTGACCAAGTCGGTGTGTCCAGTGAGAACGGCCAACTCGTGAACATTCGCCGGGTCCCAGTCGGGGTCGGGTTCTGGTTTTGAAGTCTCCGTTGG
>CAZPUJ010000056.1:0-10198 GCA_964589725.1 uncultured Planctomycetaceae bacterium | reverse complement strand
GGTCAAGCTTGTCACAGATGACCGTGTCATTCCGACCGACGAGGCAAGCGATGGTGGACACGTTGGTGAAGAATCCACTGGAGAACGTGGCGGCCGCCTCGGTCCCCATGAAGCGTGCGACGGCTGCCTCCAATTCGCGGTGTAGTTCAAGTGTCCCGGCCAGCATCCTGACGCCGTGCGTTCCCGTCCCGTATCGCTCGATGGCCCGCATGGCGGCCGCGTTGATCGCCGGGTGGCCGTTCAGGCCGAGGTACGAATATCCTCCCAGCAGTAACATCTCGCCGTGACCGGCGACCCGGACGCGGCAACCGGGTAGGAACTCTTCGATCGCTTCGAGATAGAAGTACAAATCTTGCTCGCGCACGGGACCAACCGGCCAGTACGTCTCAAAAGCTTGATCGTTCATGGGGTGTCAAACGGTTTGCTCACGAGTTCTAACTCACTGACTCTCTGTTTTGACGCTCCTCTCAAAACGAGAGGAGCGTCAAACCAGAGCCGCTTCAGAAACCCCGACCAAGGGGAGCAAAGAACAGCACCCGGCCGACGCTCCCTTTCGGGAGCGCGGTCCAAGTACTGCCTCTTTGCTCAAGAGCCTTGCAGCTCAGGTTGGTCGTATTCTCTGAAAGCAGTTCTTGACGCACGCGCGTCAATTTCAAATTGTCATCGAGGTCGATTGTCGGCCACGATTGGAAACAGAAAGTCCCTTCTCACAAGAATCGTTCGAGTGCTTCGACAACTGCCGAACGCCACCTCGAACGGGCTGCCAGTTTATTCCTGGCATTCTGCGAATGCCACCAAATCTGACGGTCTGTTCACGACTGGCAAGCAGTCGGACTGTCCCATTCGGTGCCGATCAATTGGTGGGAGGCACTGAACAAGACGTCTTGATCGCCGGTACGACCGTCTCGGTCGAGCGGCGGCGGTAAAGCAGAATCAAAAACGCCGGCACGAGAATCGGGCGCACCAAAAACGTGTCGAGCAACACGCCGAACGCCAGAGCGAAGCCGAGTTGCCGCATGCCGACGAGCGAACCGAACATCAACGCCGAAAATGTTCCGGCCATGATCACGCCGCAGCTCGAAATGATACGTCCCGTTCGAGCCAACGCCACGACGACGCCTTGCACGTCGCCGTGGCGTTTCTGTTCCTCCTCGACTCGCGACATGAGGAAGATGTTGTAGTCTTCCCCGACCGCCACCAGGATCGTGAACAGCAGCATCGGCAGCTTCCAGTCGAGACCATTGAAGCCGGTGGGGTCGAGCGCCCAGAACACGGTCAGCGTCGCTCCGTAGGTGGTCACGTAGCTGACCAGAACGCTCGCGACGAGATACAGCGACACGAGCGGCTTGCGCAACAACAGTACCAGGATCACGAAGACGCTCAGGCAGACCAGTAAGCTGATCCGCACTTGATCGCCGGTGCGGACGACTTTCACGTCGCGGATGCTGGCCGTGGAACCGATGAAATGCACGGCCGAGTCTTTCGGCAAGAGCTTGGCCGCCTCCGTTCGCAAGATCGGTTCGATGTGGTCGAGCTGCGCGATGCTTTCGCGAGCGAACGGGTCGTGCTCGAAGACCAGCTCCAGCCGAGTGACGTGACCTTGCAACGAGCCCGCATGGCTCACATAGCGCTGCGCGGCTTTCTGCCGCAGCACGGCACGTCGTGCAATGACCCGCGCGGGACTTAGCCCTTGTAGTCCGCGCGAACCGGCCTCGGTGATGCCCAGCGGATGCGAAAGACTTCGCACATCGGCCAATCGCAGGTCCGATTTGTGTTCTTCCAGCCATTGCGTGATCTGCGAAACCGTGTCCGCGCCGTCCGGATCCGTGAAGTCGAGTTCGTCGCTGCGAATGAGCATCGTCAACGGCCCGCTGATGCCGGCCGGGAAATGCGACTGCAATTCACGAGTCCCGCGCACGCTGGGGGCCTCGAGTGGCAGATTGCTGATTAGGCCGTAGCTCAGCAAGTTGCTGAACATGACCGCGACGACGCAAAGCGGCAGCATCACGGCGAACGACACGCCCAACACCGATCCCGGCCGCTTGAGCAAGAGTTCCCCCACACGATCCCAACGCGAACGAGGTTCATCACTTGTGGCGACAGAGGCGGCAATCCCTATCGGCCAGAAAGCCCACCGCCCGGCCAGTCGCAACACGGACGAACTCAGCGTCAGCGCGGCGAGCAGCACGATGCACAGGCTGAACGAGATCGCCACGCCCGCCTCTTGAAATTTCCCGAACTCGGCGAAAACCATCATTCCGATGCCGCCGATCACCGTCCCCGCGCTGGCCGTCAGCGCCGCGCCGACGCTCGACAACGCGGATGCGATGGCTTCATCGAACGTCGCCCCGGCGTCGATTTCTTCGCGGTATCGCGCCGTCAGGAACAAGCAGTAATCGACGCCAGCTCCGTACACGATCACCGTGATATAGGTCTGCACGCCGTCAAAAAGTCCCACCACACTGTACATCGCGAGGATTGACAGCAGTTTCAACGACAACTCCACCGAGACGAACACTGTCAGCAGCGGAATCAAGGCTGGCAGTGGAGCGCGGTAAATCAACACCAGCAGCACGACCACCAGCACGACAGTCATCAATCTTGTCGCGTCAGCACTGCTCGTCCTAGCCGATGACAAGTCGCGGCCGACCGTGGCACTGCCACTGACGTGAATCTCCAATCCCGGCGGACATGACGAATCGCGCTTCACGTCTTCCAACAGACGTTCGATCTCACGCACGACCTTGCCGTTGCGAAGGTCGACGAAGTCGGTTTGCAACTCGACGATCACGAGCAGCGCGCGATTGTCGGCGGTGGCCAACAATGGTCCGGTGAGGTCATCGCTGGACGAGCGGACTCGCGAAATGAGTGACGCCTTCGCCGTGACGCGTTCCGGTTCCGTGCCCGATCCTGACATGGCACCGAGCCCCGCCATTTCTCGCAGACGCGCCACTAGCGTCTCATTGACGAACTGACGATCTCCGTCGGTCAACTCGTCCGGCACGGCATGGCGGCGCACGATCAGCACTACGCTGCTGGCGAGCACCTCGTCGGGAAACGCCTGGTCGAACAGCTTATCCCCGATTCGGCTGGGCATTCGGTCCGGCAGAAAGCCGAACTCACCTTCCTTCGCCACCGACGACCATTCAGGCGCGAAGTACGTTGCGCCGACGAACACCAGCACCCACGCCAGCAGCAGCCAGAACCAACCGCGAGCGACAATCCACCCTAGGGCTCGAAACATGTTCCTCCCCGATCCGTCTCAAAAAGTTCGCGACATGGTAGGGAGGCGGTCGCGGAAGAGGCAGAGCACCGCTGTCGTCCCGACATCACCACTCGATACTGAACTTCGTCCAGCGGATGCCGCAGACGCCCTGCTCCACGCACCAGTGTGTCGACAGGAATGTGCCATCGCACAGGCGGATCGCGGTCGGGAATCCGAACTGAAAGCTGGCGAGTTCATCGACGCCTGTGGCTCCCGTGCTGGGGCCGTCGCGGAACGCGCGGGCGTCGTAGAACAATTGCTCATGGTGCAAATACCACGTGGTGTCGGTGAATGTCGCCAGCACTGCGACGATTCCCTGTGATCCGTAACGGCGGTTGTAGAGCACCAGCAGCCGATCACCGCCGAGCGGCAGCGGTGTCATTGTCTGTCCGCGAATGCCGGTCGATTGGATCGGCCCCCACGTCCAACCGGCGTCTCGCGAGATCGCAAAGCTGTTGGGTTGATCGTGATAGTCGCCCAGCGTGATCGTCCACGCGACCGCTAGGACTTCGTTCGGAGCGAACTCAACGAGCTTCTGTTCCCAGAACCCCAACTTGCCGGCGGGATCCTTGAAGACAGTGCGATGCGACGGCCACGTTCGGCCGCCATCATTCGAGATCGCGACGAGCACCTCATCCCCCAGACGATCTTTACTCGCGAGCAATCCCGTCGGAGCCAGCAGGCGGCCGGACGCCAGCGGCCGAATCGAGTGCGATATTTCCAAAGGGCAATCGGGCATCGGAATAGCCTGCGGCGATGACCAGGTGTGCCCGTTGTCCGTCGAGACGCAGAAGAGCGCTTCGCCGCGCCGCTCTCCAAACTTGTCGTCGATGTTCCCCCAATACCGAGTCCCGTAGGCATAGATCGACTTGCCATCGGCGGACAAACTGAGCTTCAGAAAATTGGCCGTCGGCGGATCGACGGTCGGTGGCAGCAACTGACCTTCGAGCTTCCATGTCAGACCACCGTTCGTCGAACGCATCCAATCGGTGCCGCCATGCACGAATTGCCCGCCGCCAACACTGAACGAGCAGAGAACATCGCCGTTCGGCAATTCAACCGCTTGCGGAAATGCCGACTCACGCTCGTCGAGCCGGCCGGTGTTGAGGATGTGAATGGCAGGCATGAGTTAGGTCTCCTGTTTGATTCATCAAGCACGTTTTCAACGTGCCGTATTCTAGTCTTGTCCCCTCTCCCCCAATGCGGGGGAGAGGGAGTAAGGTTGCTAGCGAAGCCCGCGTTAGGCATGGGATGCATGAGCTTAATCGAATCGTCACGCGACGACTCACTGTCCGACTTCTGCGACGAAGAGCCGTGGCAAGTCGCCATCGCCGACGTTGTAGTTGATGCGGCGACTGCTTGGTCTTCGCATCCGACTTGTCGGTGATCGAGATCGCCAGTTGCGTCAGCGGCCCGCGCCACTTGCCGTCGTTGGAATCGCCCACCAGCTTGAGGCTGTCGCGTCCCTCGCGTTTGGCGTCGGCGTCCACTGTGAGTGTCCCGGTGGCCCCAGGAAACTCCGCTCCGTTATTGATGGTCCAACCGTCTCTCGCGTCCATCGGATTCAAGAGCGACACCAACTCCTGCGCCCGCGCGTGCGGTTCTGGTTCTAGGCGAGCGGCAAGAATTGATTTACCCAAAGTAGCCGTGGCACTCCGTGACACGACGGATCCCGCCACGGAGTGTCGGGGCGACTATCTCCCGCCGATCGCCCTATTTCGCGGGCAGTTTCGCAACGAACTTCGTGGCTCGCCGAATCCAATCTTCCAACTGAGCATCGTCGTCAATGCCTTCCGGCTCGACCATGATCCAGCCCTTCATCGACTTGCCGGTGATGTCCATCTTTCTGACGTGTGGCTCCAGCAGCGCCGTGTCGCCTTGATCCGGTTCAAGCCGGGCGATCAGTAATTCTTTCCAAACTCCGACCAGCATGTTGCCGTACATCTCGCCCAGCAGGATGGCGAGTTGCTGTTCCAGCGGCAGCGTCTTCATGATGCACGTCAGGCAACAATCGATGTGCTCGCGAATTTCAAAGCGAGCGTGAGCGGATTCTTGTTCGACCCGGCGGAACTCGGCGGCTGTCTCGGGGCTGGATTCGGCCAGTTCCTTGGCCAGGTCTTGCGCATGCACGGGCCAGCGCTGCCGCACGCGGTGATGGTCGCGAGCCAGATTCGTTGCCACACGAAACAGCCATGTGCGAAAACTCGATCGTCCCTCGAATGCCGGCAGCTTCTTATGGACGCGGAGCCAAAACTCTTGCGCGAGGTCTTCCGCGTCCTGGCGATGGGCTGTCATGCGGTAAAGAAACGAGAGGACTTCCGCCTGATGTGTTTGCACGAGTTCCGCGAACGACGCAACGTCTCCCGACTTGGCGCGATCTACGGCATCTGGAGCAACACTGACCGAACTCATGACGACAGACTCACAGGACATTCTCTGGCACGATTGCATGAAGCACTCGACTCAGTTTGTACCGAATCGAAGATTGGTGCATCCCCTCGTCGTAAAATCGAACCGGCCCGAGACAGACCGAACACAGTGGTAGACGACAGGCAGAGAAAAGGTGATCGGAGATGTTTTCGGGGAATGAAAAGCGACAGGTCGGACAGCTCCACTGTGTGTCATTCCTGCGATGGATCACCGGGAGCCGCCCGATTATCGCACTCTCTTCAACTCACACTGTTTGCCCGAGAATGCCTAATTTTCAACTTTCGAAGCTGCCAACGCCTCGGCCGCCTTCTTGAAAACCCCGTGGCTTTGACCGCCATCGCCGGGAAAGCCCGCGTGCTGCACCATCCAGACGGTGATCAGACCGCGCTGCGGATCGATCGTCATGTTCGTGGCGAGAGCTCCGCCGTGGCCTAACGTCCCGCCACCGGTGGACCAGCCCAGGCCGTAGCCGTCCTTGAGCGCGTCGCCGGTTTGTTTGCTTGTCATCAGCTTCACCGAGGCCTCGGAGACGTAGCGTTTGCCGTCGAGCTGGCCGCCGTTGAGTACCATCTGGCAAAACCGAGCGACGTCCTTCCCGGTCGAAAACAGGCCGCCGGCGGGCATCGGCTGGCGCTTGCGGTCGGTCAGCGGATACGTGAGTTGAGTGATCGTCGTCTCCTCCAAACCGGTCTTGTCCGCGTTCGGCTTGTACGGCTTCGCGAGCCGCGACACCTGCTCGGTGTTCGGCCAGAACGTCGTGTCCGGCATCCCCAGCGGGCCAAACAAACGCTGCTGCATGAAGTCCTCGTAGGACAGGTCGCTGACGACTTCGATGATGCGGGCGGCGGTGTTGATGCCCGCGTTGCTGTATTGGTACTTGCTGCCCGGCTCCCACTGCAGCGGCTGCAGCGCGTGGCTGCGGACTCCGTCACGCAGCGTCAGCATGTCCAGCGTCGGCGTCTCCAACGGCGAACTGAACCGCATCCCGCTGGTGTGGCTGAGCACATGCTTCACGGTCATCGGCTGCAACGGTTTCTTGAGCAGCACATGGTTTTCGTCCTGCTCCACGATGACCATCAGGCCCTTGAACTCGGGCAGATACTTTTCGACCGGATCGTCGACATTCACTTTGCCTTCATCCACGAGGATCATCAGCGCGGTGCCGGTGATCGGCTTGCTCATTGACGCGATCCAGAACAGACAGTCGGTCCGCATCGGCTTGTTCGCCGCGATGTCCGCAAAGCCGACCGCTTCCAGGCTGAGCAGTTTGTCCTTCGAGGCCACCACCGTGACCGCTCCCGCCAGCGTGTGATTGTCCACAAACGGCTGTAGAACGGAGGTGAAGTTGGGTTCCGCGGACTGTGCCGGAAGTGAAACCACGCCCGGAAGGAGCGACACAATCAGGAGCAGCCACAGTTGTCGCGAGGATCGCATTTGAGTCTTCCGTCTTAAGTTGAGTCTTGGTTGTCAGTGACGCGCGTCGTGCGCACAATTTCCTCCTCCCACCCCCCATCACGGGGAAGGGGAACAAGGTGCCCGCTTCGCCGCGTTACGAGGTCAGAATCATCGTATCGGATCACCAGCCGAAAGCTGACCGGTTTCACTCTTGGATGGAGAAGAGAGCATGGACAGCGTTGTTCTGGTGACTGGCGGAAGCGGCTTCATCGGCACATGGGTGCTGCGTGAGCTGTTGAATTTCGGGGCTCGGGCGGTCGCTGTGGATGTGCAGCCCGCGCCGCAGCGATGGCCGCGTGTGCTCGGTGAGCGTGCGAACGAAGTCGCGTGGGCCGATGCCTCGCTGACGGATCGCGACAGCTTGCAAGCCGTGATTGATCGGCATGGCGTCACGCACATCATTCATCTCGCGGCATTGCTCACGCCGACGTGCCAGCAAGACCCGTGGCTCGGTTGTCAGGTCAACGTGCTGGGGAGCACCAGCGTATTCGATGTGGCGCGTCGGTCGGGACGCGTGCGATCGATCTCATATGCGAGTTCGTATGCCGTCTATGGCCCTGAGACCGGCGACCGCGAGGAGTCTCCCAATCGACCGCCCATGTTTTACGGCGCGTTCAAGCAAGCGGTGGACTTAATCGCCGAGCAATACTGGCGGCACTGCGGCATTGCATCGGTCGCAGTTCGACCGCATGTCGTTTATGGACCGGAACGCGAGCAAGGCCTGACGGCCGGACCGTCGCTGGCGTGTCGAGCCGCAGTGCTCGGTGAGAGCTATTCGATCGGCTACACCGGCCGCGTGGGTTACGACTACGTTGAAGACGTCGCGCGGGCGTTCGTGCGATCGGCCTTCGAATGCCCTCCCGGCTTAACGGTCGCCGATCTCCCCGGCGAGCAAGCCACGTCCGAAGAGTTCGTCCGCGCGATCGAGTCGGTTGTGCCGAGCGCCGTCGGACGCATTCACGTCAGCGGCCCGGCCATTCCAGCGAACATTCCGCCGAAGCCGCAGTACATCTCGAACCTCTTTCCCAACTGGCAACCGACTTCGTTGCTGGACGGTGTGCGGCGGACGGTGGAGTTCTATCGGCGGCAGACAATAAGCAACGGGTAGGGAGTTGGTAGTCATGTGCGTTCGAGAACCGTTGCAAGTCGCCAAACGAGCATTGATCCTGGGGGCACTTTCGTTTCGTGCATCCTTCATCACTTCTATTGACACGATATCGACAATCGCAGCCATCAGAATACAGTACTGTCCCACCATGATACCAACCGGCAACTGCTGACCAATGAGTCTCGTCCGCCGATTGGCTGGCCGGAACTCGCCTGACTCTTTGCCGTCATCCCCATGTGCGCCGACGGGACTCCAGCAGAATTCACACAGACCTGAGGAATTCAGAACGCCATAAACCCTCCGAGGAATTCTTGATGGTCGTCCGTTGTCGACTTCGCGAAGCGCTCGTGTCCGTCGCCGTGTGTCTGGCGGTGTTCGCCGGACGCACCGCTTTTGGGCAGGCACACCCGGTTCTGAATACGGTCTTTCCAGCGGGTGGGCAGATCGGACAGTCGGTGGAGGTGACGGTCGGCGGCAGTAATCTTCAGGGACTTCGGACCCTGCATTGCAATGTTTCCGGCGTCCGCTGTGAGCGGTTGGAGCCGAGCCGTTTTCGGCTGACGATTCCGACAGGTACGCCGCCGGGACTGTGCGACTTGTGGGCCGTGGGCGACAATGGAGTCAGTGCGCCGCGGACGTTTGTGATCGGCGATCGAGCGGAGCAATTGGAGGCCGAGCCGAACGAGAACGTGTCGGCGGCGATGTCAGTTCCGTTGAATGTTGTGATCAACGGGCGGATTGAGAAGGCCGGTGACTCGGATCATTTCCGCTTTGAAGCGATGCGCGGGCAACGCGTCGTCGTTGAGTGTTTGGCGGAGCGGATTGACTCGCGGCTGCGCGCTGTTCTGGAGATTTTCGACGCCACCGGACGGCGACTGGCGGTCAACCGAGGTTACTTCGGCACCGATCCGTTGATCGACTTCCGCGTTCCGGCCGATGGCTCGTATGTCGTGAAGGTCCAAGATTTGATTTCGTCGGGGAGTGCCGAGCATGACTACCGGCTCGACATCGACACCGGGCCGCGCGTGGCGTTTTCCGTGCCGAGCGTCATCCAGCGCGGCAAGGCGTCGCGCGTCGCGCTGTTTGGCTGGAACTTGGCGAACGGAGATGACCGTGCGACAAACCCGGTGGATCGCGCGGACTTAGATCGCGTCGAAATCGAAATCCCGGAAACGCTCGCGCGCGAGTCCTGGCCGCTGCCTGTGCGGTTGCAGCCGGCGCAAGTGGTGCTCGCAGGAGCTTCTTTCCCGTTCCACCTTCCCGGCGGCAGTCATGCGCCAGTGGTCATGGGCGTCACCGATGTGCCGGTGGTGTTGGATCGAGCCGACAATCACTCGCCCTCGTCGGCCCAGGAGATTGTCGTTCCATGCGAAGTGAGTGGGCAGCTTGTGGCCGGTGACGAACGTGACTGGTTTGCAATTCCAGCGCGGCGGGGCGAAGTGTTCTTCATCGAGGCGATCGGACAGAGAATCCCTTCGCCGGTCGATTTGCAGATCAGTGTGCTCGACGGGTCAGGTCAAAAAGAACTGGCGCAGTTCGGTGACGAAGTGCGGAACATCGGCAGCACGTTTCCGACTGGTCATCTCGATCCGGCGGGTCGCTGGGTCTGTCCGGCTGATGGCCGCTATTTGATTTCCGTCCGAAACCTGATTGGCGGGCTGCAAGCCGATCCGCGCCGGACGTACCGGCTCAGCGTGCGCCGTGAGGAGCCCGATTTTCAACTCGTCGTCGTTCCACGTCGCGCCGATCCCGCTGGCCTGAATGTGCAGCGTGGCGGTCGCGAGGTTCTCGACCTGCTGGCGTTTCGGCAGCGCGGCTTCAACGGATCGATTCGCGTTTCTTCCAAGGATCTGCCTGATGGAGTGGAATGTCCCGATGTCTGGCTCGGTCCGGATGTCGATCGAGGGACTGTCGTTATTTCCGCGGATCGAAACGCGGCG
>CAZPUJ010000055.1:0-3626 GCA_964589725.1 uncultured Planctomycetaceae bacterium | reverse complement strand
CGTGGGGGTACAGCGCCCGCGGCCTGGCGTTGGCACTGTCGAAACGGTTTGACGAGGCAGGCAGCGATTTTGACCACGTCATCGACCGACATCCGGAATTTCGACCAGCGCGATTGAACCGCGGCGTGAGCCATTGGCTCGAAAAGAACCACGATGCTGCCTTGAAAGACTTCAATGCCGTATTGGACGTCCCGTCGGGAGCGGACAAGTTGATTGAGGCCGCCTACTATCGCGCTCTGGTCCAACTGGAACGCGGCCACGGAACGGCGGCGTTGGGGGATCTCAAGCTCGTCGCCGACGAACGACCGGGATTCTCTCCACTGTACCTGGCCCGAGCCCAAATCCATTTCTTGGACGGGAGCGACGAAGCTGGTCTGAAGGATCTCAACACGTTTCTTGAATCCGCAGCGGTTGAGCCGTTCGATGTTAAGAGCTGGCAAGCATGTCACCAGCGTGGCCGGTTTCTCCGGCAGTTGATTGCGAAGCTGCCGCCGCACGCGGCACAACGAAAACCGGCGATCGTACTGCTGGCAGAGGCCGAACTGCGACACGCAATCGAACTCGGGGGACGATCAGCGGAACTGTTTGATGACTTGGGAGCGGTTCTGGAACTGCTGGGTCGGATTGACGAAGCAATCAAGGAGTATTCGAATGGCTTGCAGCTCTCGCCGAACAACGCAAACTTACGTTTGAAACGTGGATGGGCCTACGTGCAGAAGGGTGAGAGTGAACTGGCAGCGCAGGATTTCCACGCCGCCGTAAACGGCAATCCGGAAGTTGCCGAGGCCTATACCGGTCTCGGCTACGTTCGCGCTCAGCGCGGTTCCCGTGCGGAAGCCGAGCGCACGGTAGCCCGAGCGATGTTGCATGGCGCCGGCGACTACCTGGTGCTCCACAATGTCGCCTGCATCTTTGCCGAGTTATCCCAGTCAGACGCCAAACGTGAGAAAGAGGACCAAGATTTGGCCATGGACGTGTTGCGCCGCGCCGTGCAGCTTTGGCAACGTGGCGGATCGGGGCCACCCAACGAGCTGGAACAGATCAAGCACGAGCCCGCTTTCCCACCGTCGATGCAGAATCGCGAGGACTTTCAAGAATTGTTTGACTAAGCGGGGTTGTTGTCCTTCGCTTTCTTCTTCCCCGCCGCTTTGCGTTGCGGGAGTTTTGCCTTCTGGTCGTCGGTCAATATCGGTTTGACCTTTTCCAAAATCTCATGCCGCAACTCGGTGATCTTGGCTTGGGAGGCGTCGTGCTCTTTCTGCTGCTCTGCAGTCAGCTTCATGGCCTCCTTAAGCGAACAGTTCCGGAATCACCTGACCGTCGCGGACGATCATGATCGGCCGGCCCGTGTCGGTGTGGTATTCCTTGGTATGGTTGATACCCAGCGTGTGGAACAACGATGCGGCGACATCATCGGGCGCGAAGCCCTTGCTGTCGGGCAGCGTGGCGTCGGCGTTGCTCTTGCCGACGGCTTGGCCATTCTTCACGCCGCCGCCCGCCATGAGCATGATCATGCAACGCGGGTAGTGGTCGCGGCCGTTCCGAGCGGTATTGATTTTCGGCGTGCGGCCGAACTCGCCCGTCACGAACACAGTCGTTGTGTCGAGCAACCCCTTCAGTTCGAGACCTTGCAGCAGACCGGAGATTCCGCTGTCGATCATCGGCAGGTTCCTGCTCTTCAGCTTGTTCCAGTTGTCCTGGTGTGTGTCCCAACCGCCGAGTTCGATGGTGACGAACCGCGTGCCGGCTTCGATCAATCGAGCCGCCAGCAAGCAGCTTTGGTCGAACGGCGTCTCGCCGAACAGCTTTTGGAAGTGGGGCGATTCCTTACTGACATCGAACGCGTCGCGCGACTTCGGCGAGGTGATCATCGCGTGAGCCTGTTGGCCGAACTTGTCGAGACCCTTAACCAGTTGGTTGGTCTCTTCAAAGCCACGGAACGCGCCGTCGAGCTCTTTGAGCAGGGCTTGCCGCCTCTCGACCGCATCAATGGTCAGGCCACCGGAAATCTTCAAGCCGCGCACCGAGAACATCTCGCCAGGCTTGGGGGTGCTGCCGGTGCTGAGCGGAGCGTACTGCACGCCGAGGTAGCCAGTTTTCTGACGGCTGCTGGGAATGGCGACGTTCGGCGGGATATTGCCATTAGCGCCGAGTTCTTTCGTGACGATCGCGCTGTAGCCGGGATATTCCAGCGACGGCAACGGGCGATTGCCGGCATTGACGTACTCGGTGCCGAGTCCGTGAGCAGCCAATGTGTGTGTCACGCCACGCAGGATCGTGAAGAGGTGCATGTTCTGCGCGAGCTTCGGCAAGTGCTCGCTGATTTCGATTCCGGGAACCGAAGTCGGGATCGGGCTGAACTCGCCACGGAATTCGGATGGAGCGTCCGGTTTTAGGTCGAACGTGTCCATATGCGACGGGCCACCGGTCAGGTTGATGAAGACCGCCGCGTTGGCGGTGGCCTTCGAGGCGACTTCACCAGCCGACGCAAACTTCAGGTAGTGCGCCAGCGTCAAGCCGGTGCCGCCGATCACGCCGGCCTTCAAGAAATCGCGTCGTCGCACACCATCGCAATTCATTGTCGTGGGCATGAGGGTCATCCTTACCAAGAGGAACTTGAGGGTTCGAGTCGTAGCCACAAGCTGCCAGCTTGTGGTGAGAACAGGTCTGGCTGACAAACCGCAAGCAGGCTGCTTGCGGCTACGGGTTAGTGATTCACAATGAACTCTTTCGTGTTGATCAGCGCCCAAATCAAGTCCCGAGCACCCGTCACACGGTCTTCGGATTGAGCCAGGAACTTCTTCGTGGTTTGCATTTCCGTATCGCTCGGCAGTCGGCTGAGCGAGCGAAGATATGCGGCCTTGACCAAGTCTTCCGGATTCAGATTGACGGAGCCGACAGGCATCGGAGCTTCCTCCGACTTGCCATCGACGACAGCTTGAACCTTTACGATCTTGGCTTTGAGTTCGGCAATGCGTCCTTCGAGCTCTTTGACCTCGTCCTCCTTGCCGGCTTTGCGAGCTTTCTTCAACGCTCGCTCGTTGACCTCCAGAGCCTTCTCAACACTTCGCCGCGTCGACTTGGCGTTCGCGACGTCTTTATCGCTCTTCTCACTTCGCGCCGGCTTGCTAGCTTGCACCAGCGAATTCACCCAGCCCTTTCCGTCGTTGATGAGCTTGCCGACGTCGTCGTCGTTCTGCATGTAGACGGTTTGCAGCAGGCTGGCTTCCATCGAGCGGTCGCAGTCGCAATTGCTTTCGCGGGTCGAGCGGCCAAACACGTTCAAGGCGAAATTGATGCCGCCGTTGCCGTTGCGGCCGTTGGTGCCGGGGATCGCGATGGCTCGGCCCTTGAGTTCCGTCTGCATCCGAGCGATCTCGGTATCGGACAAAGTCGCCTGCCAAATTGCGTCGAGAGCCACTTCGGCCGGCAGGCGGCGTGGAATGGTGTGCGAGAAGTTTTTCTGGTCGAGCCTGTTCGTCTCGTTGGGCTTCCAACTTCGCTGATAAGTGTGGCTGTTGGCGATTTCGCGGTGCAGCCACTTCATGTCGAAGTTGTGAGCGATGAATTGCTCGGAGAGATGATCCAGCAGCGCGGCGTTGCTGGGAGCATTCGCCAAGCTCATG
>CAZPUJ010000054.1:0-15552 GCA_964589725.1 uncultured Planctomycetaceae bacterium | reverse complement strand
GCCGCATGATGCGCAACGCTTCGATACGCATCTCGCGGAGGTTGTCGAACCGCCGGTTTCCCTCGAACAGGAACGCGAAGCGTTGGATCTCGTCGCGGATTTCGGCGTTGCTTGGAAGGTCGGAAGGTTTGACCCAACCTTGGCAGATCGCCCGTGCCGCCTTCAGCTTGGCTCGGTAGTACTCTTTCTCTTCGCGACGGTACATCAACCGGGCGGCTTCGAAAACGATCTGCCGCCTCAATTTTTCATTCGCCATGAGCGGGTGCGCCGTGACCAAGCCCATCAAAGCGGCGCCGGGCTGTAGGTGAACAGGATAAACCAGAAGACAGTCATTGCCCACCTCAGAGTGTGGAGTTTGTGACTGACCTGTTGCAGTTTCCCGATTCCACCGCGTTTATACCTCGCAGGGCCAAGTCTGACACCATTGGGAGACACCCACACGACCCCGAAGTGTAAGCGAGGACAGAGGACACAATCCCTCGCTTACGCTTCGGGTTAGTGTCAGACTCGGCCGCGTACGGTTTCCCTCGGCGTTCATTTCGCGTCGAGTATCTCACCTTGACCGTATTCCAAGGCAGGCATACCTTCCCCGTCCTATCCATCCGCTCGGCGTTCTTGCCGAGCACCATCCCGTCTGTTTTCCGGCCTCGATTCCCTCCAGCCTGCGGCGAACGAGCTTCGCTGTTTCCGGCTTCATCCCGTTCGGGAGCGACGTCATGAAGGCGTTTCGACTCGGCGTTTGTTTGCTATTCGGACTGCTGTTGTGCGGCTGGGCCGTCGGCTGTCAGAAGTTCAAGCTGCTGCGATCACAGTCGCCGGAAAAGCAGGACGAGGACGAGGACGAAGACCGCGACGACAGGCAGAGCGGAAAACAAAAGGATGCCGGCCTCGACAGAGAATTCGAGACGAAAGTCAAGACGCCGTTGATTGGCGACTACACGACGGTCGTTGGTTTGAACATGGTGGTGCTCGAAGGCGTCGGTCTGGTTGTCGGCCTGGACGGCACGGGAGGCGATCCGCCGCCGACGGTTTACCGCGAGGCGCTCGTCAACGACATGCGCAAACGGGACATCAAAGACCCCGAGTCGATTTTGCGATCGCCGAACACCGCACTGGTCATCGTGCGGGCTTACCTGCCGCCGTTGGTTCGCAAGGGTGAGGCATTCGACGTCGAGGTGCGTGTGCCCGACGGGGACACGACCACCAATCTGAATGGCGGTTGGCTGCTGGAGACTGAACTTTCCGAACAAGCCATCGTGCCTGGAAAAGGCGTGATGAAGGGCCACATCATGGCCAAGGCCAAAGGGCCGATTCTGGTCACGTCGGGCGAGGGAAAATCCGAATCGACCGGCGTGAAGCTGCGCGGCCGCATTCCGGGCGGCGGCGTGTCGAAGAAGGACCGCGACCTGCGCGTGCAACTGCGCAGCGACTTTCGCAGCGTGCGGCAGTCGCGTCGCATCGCTCACAAGATCGGCGAGCGGTTCTTCGCGTACAACGAAAGCGGCCTGCGCGAGCCGTTGGCGAAAGCCCTCACCGATCAGACAATCGAACTGAAGGTGCTGTCGCGCTACAAAGACAACTATCCGCGATACCTGCAAGTGATTCGCAACGTCGCTTTCCGCGAAACTCCCGTCGCGCGGCATGTCCGCATGGAGAAGTTGAAGTCGCAGCTACTGGACCCGGACACCACCGAACAATCCGCGTTGCAGTTGGAGGCGATCGGCAATGAAGCGATCCCTGTACTGAAGACCGGATTGAAACATCCCGATCTGGAGGTGAGGTTCCATGCGGCGATGGCCCTTGCGTATCTCGGTCAGTCCGACGGCTTGAAGGTTCTGGTTGAGGCCGCGATTCAGGAACGAGCCTTCCGCGTGTATGCCCTGGCCGCGATGGCCACGCTCGAAGACCCCGAGACGCATTTGCTGTTGCGGAATCTGACGAATGCTCAATCGGACGAAGCGGGCAAGACGGTCGACAGCGCCGAACTCCGTTATGGAGCTTTCCGCGCCTTGTGGACACTCGACAAACGCGACCCGTACGTCAGCGGCGCCATGCTGAACGAGCCGAATTCCACGCGTGAGCTGTTCGGGCTTCACGTGCTCCCGACGATCGGCGAGCCGATCGTCCATCTCACACATCACCGCCGAGCCGAGATCGTGCTGTTCGGCAGCGAGCAGCGCTTCAAAACGCCGATGGTCGTCCGCGCCGGCAACCACATCATGGTGACTACTCAGCCGAGCAAAGACTTTGTCGTGGTCAGCCGCTTTCAAGCCGGCCAGCCGGATCAACGCAAAGAGGTCTCGCCGCGCGTGGCCGATGTCATTCGCACTGTCGTCGAGTTCGGTGGCAGCTATCCCGACGTGGTTCAAATGCTGATCCAGGCCTCGAAGCAAGCGAACCTGTCCGGTCGCATCGAAATCGACGCTCTGCCGCAAGCCGGCCGCGAATATGTTCGACAGACCTCCGACGAAGCCGGCAAGAAAGTGCGCGTCGGCAATGCGAATTCGATTCCGAACTTTGTTCCCAACTTAAAAGACGCCGACGCCGCCAGCGGAACACCGTCCTTCAGCGAAAGTTTGGAATCCGCCAACTCGACCGAGAAAGCCAACTCGCCGGAGAACGCCGATCCGAATCCCAACGCCGCGATGGACGAGAACCTGACCGACACCGACTCCCAAGGAAACGCCTCACTCGCCGACGCTCGCAAACAACTCCCCACCGAAACCGATCAGCGCCGCTGGTTCGAGTTCTGGAAACGCAAGTAGTAGTCACGGGACAGGAGACCACCGCATTGGGAGATTCGAGTTGTTCCCGCTCCGCGCCATCATCTCCTGAGACCTCTGACTTCTGCCATCGATCCCCTGTCCCCTGTTTCCCGTTCCCCGTCTCCTGTCCACAGGTCCGCCATGCTCAAGTCGCTCGAAATGTTCGGCTTCAAGAGCTTCGCTGATCGAACCCGGTTCGACTTCTCGACTGGCATTACCTGCGTGGTCGGGCCGAACGGATCGGGCAAGAGCAATGTCGTCGACGCAATCAAGTGGGTGCTGGGTGATCAAAGCCCGAAGAGTCTCCGCGGCAAGGAAATGACGGACGTCATCTTCAACGGAGCGTCCGGCCGCAAACCGAGTGCGTTCGCCGAGGTGACGCTGACGTTCAACAATGCCGCTCGCAACTTGGGGCTGGATGCCGCGGAAGTGCAGATCGGCCGCCGGTTGTGGCAAAACGGCGATTCGGAATACCTCATCAACCAGCAGCCGGCCCGGCTGAAGGACATCAAAGACCTGTTCCTGGGCACCGGCGCCGGCACTTCGGCGTACAGCATCATCGAACAAGGCCGTGTCGACCAAATCCTGCAATCGAACGCAGCCGCACGACGGCAGGTCTTCGAGGAAGCAGCCGGCGTGTCGCGATACAAGGCTCGCAGGGAAGAAGCGACGCGCAAACTGGAACGGGTCGATCAAAACTTGCTCCGGCTGCGAGACATCGTCGACGAAGTCGAATCGCAGCTCAACTCGATCCGCTCGCAAGCGTCAAAGGCGGCGAAGTATCGTGAGCTGTCCGTCGAACTGCGCGATTGGTGGCTCGGCCTAGCCGCCGACGATCACCGTCATTTCTCCGCGCAGTTGGCGACTGTCGAACAAGAACTCGCCGGTGGTGAGGCTCAATTGACCGACCTCACGACGCGGCAACAAGACTTGGAGCAACGGCTGGCCGTCTTCGACGGCGAGATCGCCGAAGTCGACACTCGTCTGCGAACGGCCGAGCACCACGCGGCCGGAAATCGCGAAAGCGTCGTCCGGCAGGAAGCGACCTTGCGGCATTTGAACGCGCGGCAGCGAGAACTCGAAACCGACCTGGGCCGCTTGCGCCGGCAGCGAGCGACCATGCAATCTCGCGCGCGCGAGATGATCGTCGAATTGCGGCGGCACGATGAGCAACTCACGCACAACGAAACCGAACATCCACGGCTGTGCAACGAACTCGCAAAAACCGAATGCGATCTCGCCGAGCTGTCATCGCAGATCAAAGCCGATCAGACACAACTCGATCGCGAACGGCAGAAGCAAGCCGAGTTGACGCAGCAGCTCAACAGCACGCAGCAAAGAGCCGACGGCGTGCGGTCGCAGCGTGAAGCGGCGCAGTCCGCCGTTGTGTCGACGTCGCAACGGCTCGCCCAATGCGACGCAGACATCATCGCCAGCCAGTCGGAATTTCTGCGGCGGCAAGCGGCCGTCGACGCCGTGCTGGCGGCGGTCGCGACGCTCGACGATCGGGTCCGCGAGGTGCGCGATCGCCAGAAACAGCTCACCGCCGATCAAGAGCGACTTCAACAACAACTTCGCGAGCAGCGCGAGGACCGCAGCGCCAAACTGTCGCAACAAGCCGTGCTCGAAGACCTCGAACGCCGGCAAGAGGGACTCGGCATCGGCGTCAAGGAAATCCTCAACCGCGCAATGACGTCGGACTATCCGCCATGGAACAGCGTCCTCGGCAGCGTGGCCCACCTGATCGACGCCGATTTGGACGAGGCCGCGATCCTGGAAGTCGCCCTCGGCACCCGCGCGCAATTGATCGTCGTCCGCGAACTGCAACCGATCATCGACTACCTTAACAGCGGAACGAGCCGGCTGTCCGGCCGCGTCGGGTTTGTGGAAATCACGGGCAGTGGACGGCAGTTATTGATGGCAGCCAATGGGACGAATACGACCGATAGGACCAATGAGACTGATGCGACTGTTGACACCAACGAATCCGACAGAGCTTCTTCGTCGGATACGTCCTATTTGTCCCATCAGTCCTATCACTCTCAACTGCCCGTGCCCGCTCGCCTGCAAGGCGTCGGTGTCATCAAACGTGCAGACCAGCTTGTCAGTCTTCGGTGTCAACTGCCGGGATTGGCCGAAGCGTTGCTCGGCACGACGTGGGTCGTCAGCACGTTGACCGTCGCGTTGGAACTGGCTCGTGGACAAGGTCAAGGTTGTCGTTTCGTGACATTGCAGGGAGAACTGCTCGAAGACGACGGAACATTACTCGCCGGCGCGGTGCGGAGTGAGGCGGCATTGCTGTCTCGTCGCAGTGAACTCAGACGGCTGAAAAACGATCTGCTGCGCATCGACCGGACGATTGTTGATGGCGAGCGGCAATTGGCCGACGTCACGCAATCGCTCAAGAGCGCCGAGCGGCAACTCGAGTCGGCCAGTTCCGATAAACAAGAAATCGCCGACCGGATCGCTCAATCGCGATCCGATGTCACGACACAGCGGCAAGAGATCGAGCGGATGCACAAAGAACGGGACGCGATCCTGGCCGAAATGGCACGGTTCGAGTCGCTTGCGGCCGAACTAGTCTTGCAATTGGATCAGGCGCAGCGCGAGCAGGCTTGGTTCGAGGACCATCTCCACAGTTTGCGCGAATCGACCGCGGCGTTCGAGGCCGAATTGACGCAGCGCGATCAACAACTTCAGACACTCACACAGTGTCAGGTCGAAGGCCGCTTGCAACTGGCGAAACATGAAGAGCGTTTACAGGGACTGCGCGCGGCAAGCGCGCGAATGCAGGACGAACAACGACAGCGGGACGAACAGCTTGAGGAGGCCGAGCGTCGTTTCGCCGCGGCCTACACGCAGTCACGACAGATCAATCTGCAACTGCTCAACACGAACGCCGAGCTGTGGGAGCAACAATTACTCGACGAGCAATTCGCCGCCAAAGTCGCGTCCGTGCTGGCCGACAAGGAGCAGTTGCGGCTGCGCAAATCGACACTTTCCGAAGATGAAACTCGCGTGCGGCAAGAGTGTCGTGATCTGAGCGACCGCTTGCACGCTCGCGAAATTGTGGCGCGAGATGCTCGTCACCAATTGCAGGTCTGCGCCGAACGGATTGAGGAGGAGTATCAACTGTCGCTCGACGAGGTCGTCGTCTCCGGAGCGTCCGCGTTTGCGAAATGGCAGGCGGAAGGAAGAGGTCAGAGGTCAGAGGTCAGAAGTCAGAAGTCGGACGACGACACCGACGTGGAAGACACCGTCGGGTTTGCAACCCGGGCCGATGCCGAGCACAGCGTCAACGGCGGCGAGTCCAACGTTAGCGAATTGCTAGCCCATACACCGGCCCACAGTTCCACCGCGATGGTCACGCCGGGTACGTCGTTCCTCGACATTCGCCCGGAATTGGAACAGCGCGTCAATCGGCTGCGGCGGAAATTGAAGCTCATGGGAAGCGTCAACACCGACAGTTTGAAGGATCTCGATGAGTTGGACGCTCGCTTCCAGCACCTCCACTCACAACTGCAAGACCTCGATGAAGCCAAGGCCACGCTGGAAGAGATCATTCGCAAGGTCAACGGCGAAAGCCGGCGGCTCTTCCTGGAGACGTTTGAAGCGGTTCGTACGCACTTCCAGCAATTGTTTCGCAAGCTGTTCGGCGGCGGCGAAGGGGACGTCATTCTGGAAAATTCGGAAGATGTGCTCGACTGCGGCATCGACATCGTCGCAAGACCACCCGGCAAGGAACTGCGGAGCATCACGCTGCTCAGTGGCGGTGAGAAGTCGTTGACGGCCGTGGCTCTGCTGATGGCCATCTTCCGCAGCAAGCCCAGCCCGTTCTGTATTCTGGACGAAGTGGACGCGGCGCTCGACGAAGCGAATGTCGAACGCTACAGCGGCTTGGTGAAAGACTTCAAACAGACCACGCAGTTCATCATGATCACGCATAGCAAGCGTTCCATGCAGGTCGGCGACATCCTGTACGGCGTGACCATGGAACAATTGGGCGTGTCGAAGCGGATGTCCGTTCGCTTCGAGGACGTCAGCGACAACGGCGATTTCCGAGTGTCGCCCGCCTCCGGCAGCAACGCGGCGTAAGCGTGTTTCCCCACCGACCTCGCGTCGGTGGCTCGCGGGTTTTTGCCCTACCGAAACGGCACCGTCAAGGACTGCGCAAATTCAGTTTCCAAACATCAAAGGGCGGTAGTGCAGAAATCCTCAAGCCCCTGAGGCAAGCTCGGGGTGGAGGTACTGCGGATGATTCCCCACCACGCGGTGTCAGTGGACGTGATTACGGCGGCGTGATCGTCACTCGGCCGGAGGTCTCGAACCGGTCGCCGTGTGACGAGCGGAATTCCATTTTGAGCTCCAGTTCGCGCGAAGTCGGCGGCGTTTGCCACGGGAGTTCGAAGCGATAGCCGGAACCGACAAGCACTTGTTGCCAAGCATCGTGCGTTTGCTGCGCGTCGAAGGACCACACGCCCAGTTGCTGCTGCTCCGCAGGCAGCGAGGGGTCGAGCAACACGCAATCGACCATCCCCGGCAAGCGGACAGCTTCGCCATGATTGTCGTGAGGCGTGATGACGACGATCAATTCCTCGTCGCCAGGAACACCGTCCCGATCAATGCCACCGGTTTGCAGCGAGTTGATCTTCAAGCCGGTGACGCGGAATTGCCGTTCGGCCAACGCGACTGGGACAACTGGCTTGCCCTCCGAAGCCAGTTGTTGATTCAGGGAGCCGTTCAGACGGCGCGCGGCGATCAACTCGGACTGCGAGTGATCGACCTCCTGACGCAACGAAGCGATCTCATCCTCTTGCTCGCGCAAACGAGCTTCCAGCAAATCCACGCTTCGCCGGCCAAGGCACCCGGAGAGCACACCGCACAACACGATGGCTGTCGCAGCCCAAACGATCGTCTTTGCAGAAATGAGCCTCATCCGTGATGGCTCCATCGCTTGACCGCAAGCTGCGGCGTGCGGTGAAACAAGTCGAGTTACGACTCTACTCTCACCTGCAGTTTTTCCAGGACTTGGTCGATCAAGCCATATCCTTTGGCTTCGTCGGCCGTCATGAAGTTGTCGCGGTCGGTGTCTTTCTCGATGGAGTCGAGAGTCTTGCCAGTGTGCTTTCGCAGAATCTCGTTCATCCGCTGTTTCACGCGGAGAACTTCCTTCGCGTGAATTTCCAACTCGGTGGCGGTCCCCTGCATGCCGGCAAGCGGTTGATGGATCATGATGCGCGCGTTCGGCAGGGCGAATCGCTTGCCGGGTGCTCCTGCGGTCAGCAGCACGGCGCCCATACTGGAGGCTTGGCCGACGCAGTACGTGGCGACTTTGCAGTTGATGTATTGCATGGTGTCATAGATTGCCATGCCCGCCGTAATCGAACCGCCCGGGGAGTTGATGTACATGTGGATGTCGGCCTTACTGTCTTCGAACTGCAAGTACAGCAATTGGGCGACGACCGCGTTGGCCATTTCGTCATAGACATTGGTCCCCAGAAAGACGATCCGGTCCTTGAGCAGCCGGCTGTAAATGTCCATGACCCGCTCTTCGCGGCCACTCTTTTCGACAACCCACGGAACCAACGAGGACATGGAGAACTCACTTTTCAAGGCACAAGGCCGAAGAGGCCAATAAGGCGCTGAGAGGCTAGGAAACTTTCTTGTCTTTGTCGGCCGGCAGCTTGTCGAGGACTTCGTCGACGAGGCCATATTCTTTCGCTTCCCGCGCGGACAGGAAACGGTCCCGGTCGGTATCGCGAGCGATAACCTCCAGCGGTTGGCCAGTGTGTTTGGCCAGAATTTCGTTGAGAATGAGCCGCGTGTCGAGAATGTCTCTCGCCTGAATCTCGATGTCAGAGACTTGTCCACCGACTTCGCCGTACGGCTGATGAATCATCATTTTGGAATGCGGCAAGCAATACCGCTTGCCCTTCTTGCCGCCGGCCACCACGATCGCTCCGCCACTGGCCGCCAAACCGACGCAGTACGTGGCGACGTCGCAATCCATGAACTGCATGGTGTCGTAAATGGCCATCGTCGACGTCACCGATCCACCAGGCGAGTTGACGTACAGATGAATATCTTGGCTGCGGCTTTCGGATTGCAGGAACAGCAGTTTCATCACGATCATATTCGCTGCTGAGTCGTTGATGACCCCTTCCAGAAAGACGATGCGGTTCTCCAGTAGCAAATCCCCGATCCCCATTTGCCGCTGCCGCGCGTACTCGCGTCGCTGATTCACCGAAGACGTCGTCGGCACCACCCATTGATCCAACATGCTGTTTCCTCAGGGGCTTGGGCTTCTCCCAGCCCAGTTCCTTCGCCCAGTCGGTCGCGCGAGAACTCGGGCAACCGGGGCGGGTGGGATAGTCGATGTCGCCGACGACCGTCAAGAGACCTTGAGCTTCGTCGTTATTCGCAATGGTCGTGCTCCAGCCGCGTTACGCTTTCGGCCCGACCGGCTCATTCGGGTTGTGGCAGATTTCGACCTCCACGGCCTCGACATTCATGATTTGACGAATCTGCATCGGCACTTCCTCGAACACGGCTTTGGACAGAATGACGTCGACGGCCTTACGCTCGCGGATTTGCGCTTCGAGGTTTTCGATGACGCCCGATTTTTCCAACCGGGCACGCATGCGGCGAACGTTCTCGCCGCGAGCCATCGCCATGTAGGCCAGCTCCGTATCGACGTCGTACGACGTCACCTCGATGTTCTCCTGCGTGGCGATCTTGTCGAGGATGAAGTGTTCCTTCATCGCCTTGCGCGTGATCGACACTTGGTGTTGACGCAATTCGTTCTCGCGGGCCTTGATTTCCTGAGTCGTGTAGCCCGCCTGCTGCATCTCCAGGACTTCGCGATACATCGCATTCTCAACTTGCTTGAGCACCAAATCTTCGGGCAGCTCCCACGTCGCGGAGGCGGTGATCTTGTCGAGGACTTGGCGTCTCACGGCTTGTCGCTGATCGTACTGCACCTGCCGCTGCAAGGCCTGCTCGACTTCGATCTGCAATTCATCGAGCGTTTCGACACCCAGACGTTGAAACAACGTGCGGTTCAGTTCCGGCAGCTTGACGTGAGCGACTTCCAAGATCTGGAATTGGGCTTGCACTTTCTCGCCCCGCATAGCCAAGTCTTCGGCTTCGCGAGAAATCGTGATCGTCGTCTCGCGTGTGTCGCCCGTTTTCGCTCCGGTCAGCAGCTTGTCGAAGTCGGCGATCTCGCCATCCTCAAACCGGAGTACGGAGCGGACGCGAACGGACAGGTTTTCATCTTCGCGCAGCACCGTACCCTTGTATGTGAACGTCGCCGCCAGACGCACGAAGTCATTCGGCTCGATTGCTTCGTCCGAGGGGACGTGTTCGGCGTACTGTTCCAAGTACCGCTGTTGACCCTCGACGATATCGGTGTCCGTGATCTCGCGGACCGGACGCTGAATTCTGATTTGGTCATAAGCCGGCAAGTCGAAGTTCGGCCGGACCTCGACCGCAAACTCGTACTCGAAGTCTCCCGCCTCCGGAATAATCAGGTTCTCGACATCCAAATCCGGCTCGTTGATCGGCTCGATCTTGGTGTCCTGCGACAGTTGCTCAAGGCTGCCGATCAAGACCTTCTGCTTCAGTTCGTCCGCCAATTCACGAGCGAATCGCTTGGCGACGATCTCTTTGGGAGCCTTGCCCAATCGGAAGCCCGGCACAGCCGCTCGGTCCTTCATCTGGTCCAACACAATGCCGCGAATATACGTGATGTCCGCTTCAGGCACCTTCACTTTGACCTGTTTCTTGCACGGTCCGATCTCGCGAGTCGCGACATCCAACGTCATGCGCCACGGCTGGGCATCGTCTTTTTTGGTTTCATTGGCCGCGTCGGCGGCCGACACGACTTCTGGTTCGGCAACGGTGCTCACGGAGTTTTTCCTACTGCGGAGTTGGAGCAACAAGTTGCTCGACGGACTCCTTGTTCCACAATCAGCCGCAGTCCAACGATTGGCATGCGACGCGGCTCGTGCCGTCACGTCTCCCCGCCCGAAAATTCACGGCCCGAAAATGAAAAACTGGACTTTCGTAAAGTCCAGTCCGGGAAGAGCGGGAGACGGGGATCGAACCCGCGACAACCACGTTGGCAACGTGGTGCTCTACCACTGAGCTACTCCCGCAAACAACGTGCGCGAGGATATACCGGCAACGAACCCAACCGGTCAAGGCATTCGTCCCGCTAAGTCGGTTGTTCCAGGGCGACGTCCAATTCGCGGCGGATGTCGCGCAATTGAATCGGTTGAACCAGCACACGAATCGAACCGGACTCCTCAAGTGTCTGTTTCCAGCCCGCCTGTTTTTGCGACAGCACAACCACGGCCGCGGTGCTCGACGTTTTCTTCCAGCGCAGAAAATCTTGGAAACTGCTGGAATGACTTTCGCCCAGCGAATCGCCCATCAGCACAATGCCGTCGGTCGGACTGCTTCGCATACGCGTCAACCCCCGCTGGGTATCGGACAGCATCAACACGCGGTATCCCAACTTCGTGAGGTATTCCCGCAGCAAATCTTGATGCTTCGGGCGAGTTTCGATGCACAGCACCGTGCGCGGGCCGCGGTTGGCTTCGCTGCGCGGAGTGCCACCGAGTTCCTTCAACGCCTGTCGCGTGGTATGGACAACCTCGGTGGGCGTTTGGAACCGCTCGTTGGGGTTCACACGCATCAGCCTGTCAACGATGTCTCCCAAGACGGCCGGGACATCCGGGCTGACCGAACGCACATTACGGACGTTCGTGTAACGGCTGAGTTGCTTCCGTTCCAGTCGGTCTTTCGTCGCCGGGTAGGGAGGCACAGCAGCCAACAACTCGTAAACAACAGCTCCCAGGAAGAACAGATCGCTGCGAGGATCGTCCTCCGGCGCGCCGGTTCCCTTTTCAAGCGTCGCGTACTCCAGCGCCCGCAGGTTGCCCTCATCGGCCCCGCTATCGGATGTGGACGTGCTGGCCAGACCGAAGTCGACCAACTTGGCGACTCGGTCGCTGCTCATCAGCACGTTGGTGAGTTTGAAGTCGCGGTGCGTCATGCCTTTCAACAGCGCGTGCTCCAGTCCTTCAGCCATGTCGAGCGTGCATTGCGCCGCCTCGAGAGGCGAACAGCGGCCACGAATCTTGAGGAACTCGCGCAGATTGCCACCCTCGACAAACTCCATCGTCAGGAAATGCTCACCGTGGTCTTCGCCCACGTCATAGATCGGCACGATGTTCTTGTGCCGAAGCCGCTGGCACAGCTCGGCTTCACGGTGGAACTGCTTGATGTAGTTGGGATCGCCGGCCCAACGTTGTCGCAACACTTTCAGCCCGATCATCGCACCGTCGTCCAGCGAGCACGCTCGGAACACACGGGCAAAGCTTCCCGAAGCGTTGCGGTACATCAACTTGTACCGCCCCAGGACCAAGCCCTCAGTATCACCCTTGTGGAGCTTGGCCAACTGATAAGACGTCAGCAGGCCCTGTCGCTCCAGAATCTCCAACAGCGGTCCCGCTTGCCGGGTGACTCCGGCCAATTCGTCCAATACCGCACGAAGCTGGCCGGGTGTGACAAGCTGAAGCTCGATGAGCACTCGCTGTAGCTCGTCCAAAGTCTGAAACGACATCAGTCGACCGTCGACAACACGAGCTTGGGCGGACCCGGGCAGCTCGGAAACCAGGGGTGCAACTCCAGAAGATCGCAAGGCAGTACCACCAAACTCAATCAGCCCGCAGTGACGATCCTAGACCCGTCGACGGGGGGACGCAAGAGGCGGAACTGCGTGCAAAACTGTTCTACAAATGACCACGCAACGGTCGTCGACATCAGAACTACTCGCTCCACAGGCCAACGTGACCGCGCGTGCCCGCAGAACTGCCGCTCGATCTCAGCCTGAACCGGTCGGAAGTTTGGATCAAACTTTCTCTGGGGAGCCGCGTGACTGGCTCAACAACTTGCCGGAATTTCGAGTGGCGACCCAAAAAAAGTGGCAAGCCGGTCGGGTCCGAACCGGCTTGCCGTTCAAGAAATTCGTTGGGAGTCACCGCGCCGTGCGGCCTGTGTCACTTGGCACAGCTTGAGGAAGATGTGCTCACCGGTGTTCCGCACTTCGAACAGCCTGGATCGGGACATGTCGGACAACAGACTGTCACTGGAACCTGGCGGCAGACGACGCGCGGAACGCAATAGCTGTGCCTGACGGGCACCTGCCGCGGCACACAGCGAGTATGAGTTTCCATGCGGGCGTACGGCACTTGCTTGCAGACCGTGTAAGGCACCTTGCGCGTGCGGACTTCGCTGACCGTCGAGCAAGTCGTGTAGGGCACTTTCTTGGTAATGCACTTTTCCGTCCACGAACAAGTCACGTACGGCACCTTGCGAGTGCAGCACTCTTGCCGCATCGTGCAGGTCGTGTACGGTACCCTTCGAGTTCGCGTCTCGGTGGTCATCGAGCAAGTCGTGTAAGGCACTCTGCAAGTGCGAGTCTCGCTGACCATTGAACACGTCGTATACGGCACCTTGCGAGTGCAAGTCGTCGGGACTGTGCGGCAAACTTGATATGGCACCTTGCACGTGCGAACTTCCGGCACCCAGCGAGTACAGCAAACCGCCTGCTTAACGACCTTTGGGCACCACACCTTGCGGCAGCACGTTGTCGGCGGACACTGCACTTGGACTTGCTGGCAGCAACCGGGCTGATAGGCGCAGCAGCCGGTGCAGGGGTCCATCGACCACGATCCGGGGCCTTGCACACATTTCGTAACGACCGGACCAGGGATGCACTCGCTGACCGTCTTCCACTCGCCGCAGCAAACGTCGACGTATTTGGTCTCGGTGCAGGGACGGCAGACCGTGTAGCAAACGTCGCGATAGCACGTCTCCGACACGACATGACAGGTCGTGAAGCACTCGTCACGCCAGCAAGTCTGAGTGACCGGCCGACAGACGGTGTAGCAAACGTCGCGATGGCAGGTTTGATAGCACGGCTTGCAGACGGTGTAGCACTCGTCGCGCCAGCACGTTTGCACGCACGGCCGGCAAACGGTGTAGCACTCATCGCGATAACATGTCTGGTAGCAGGGGACGCGAATGGTGCAAACTTCGTCACGCCAGCAAGTCTGAGTGACCGGCCGGCAGACGGTAAAGCACTCATCGCGGTAGCAGGTTTCGTAGCAGGTCTTCGTGCAGCAGACAGGCACTTGTTCGCAGACCTGATCATAAACAGTGTGGCAGCAGACTTTCTCGCAGCGATCCCAAACGACTTCTTGGACCGTTCGGTAGCAGGTGGTGCAACATTGTTTGGCAGCACACATGTCGCCACAGGGCGTGCAGGCCGACGTCGGACAGCAGTTATAGCTGGCCGCGCCGCAGTAACCCGCTTCGGCGATACGTCCGTGCGCCAACAGCAGGAACACAACGAACGCGATTAACCACGCCAGTCGTTTCATCGCACTGACTCCTCAGACAGCGTTTCAGTACTCTCGTGGTCAATCGACCGTCGGCTTCCGCACGCTGAAGCCTGGGGCGCGAACCGTCCGCACTTGGTGGTCGGGCGCGCCGAAAACTCCGCGTGGCTTCAAGATTCCGCCATACTTACCGCAATCCCGACCGGCAAATTCCGCCGCTTTCGTTGTCGAGTGCTCGTTCTCACAGCCGATGCTTGGGTTTTTCAGCGGAGTGTGTGAGGTCGCAGAGTTTGAAAACTTGCCCAGGACACTACAAACTGGACGCCACACGAATCGGCTCGCCGAGCCTAGGATGGACTCTGTTCAGCGCCTTTGTTTAAGGAACCCCATCATGTCTCACCGCTTCAACCGGCGTCAGTTTCTGGGAACGACCGCCGCCTCCACCGCGTGGTGGGTCGGGATGTCCAAGCGCAGCTTCGCCGAGTCGAAGTCGCCGAACGAGAAGCTCAACCTCGCGATCATCGGCGTCGCCGGAAAAGGAGGCCACAATCTCGATCAGCTCACCAGCGAGAACATCGCCGTGCTGTGCGATGTCGATCGGAACAATCTCGGCAAGGCGAGCGAACGCTTCCCGCAGGCCGAGCGGTTTGAGGATTTTCGGCAGCTCTTCGACAAAGCGGCCAACAAGATTGATGCCGTTGTCGTTTCGACCGCGGACCACACGCATGCGACTCCCTCGTCGATCGCGATCTCGCTCGGCAAGCATGTGTACTGCGAAAAACCGCTGACGCACACCGTTCGTGAGGCCCGCGTCCTGGCCGAGCTCGCCAAGAAGCACAAAGTCGCCACGCAAATGGGGACTCAGGTTCACGCGGAGGGCAACTACCGTCGAGTGGTCGAGCTCATTCAAAGCGGCGCGATCGGCCCGGTGCGCGAAGTCTTCAACTGGTGCAACAAAGGTTGGTCCGACGGGCGATTCGGCGAGCAAAAGGCGGTCCCCGCGCACTTGAACTGGGATCTGTGGCTCGGCCCCGCCAAAGAGCGACCATACTACGACAACATTCACCCCGCCAATTGGCGACGCTTTTGGGAGTACGGCTCCGGCACATTCGGCGACATGGCTTGCCACGTGATGGACCTGCCGTTCTGGGCGTTGAACCTGCGACATCCGACGTCGGTCGCGTGCGAAGGCCCGAAGTTGCATCCCGATGGAGCACCGGCTTGGACGAAGTGCGATTTCGACTTCCCCGCTCGCGGCGATCAACCGGCGTTGAAGTTCCACTGGTCCGACGGCAACGCGCATCATGACTTCGTCAAGAACACGAAGGACAACAGCGGCCGTCCGCTGAGCGAATGGGGCCTCGGCATTCTGTTCG
>CAZPUJ010000053.1:0-6740 GCA_964589725.1 uncultured Planctomycetaceae bacterium | reverse complement strand
CAGGAACCGCCCAGCTTGAGTTCATTTCATCTCCACCGGCCGCGGCGCGATCAGCGCTTCAAGCTGCGGCAGGTCGAAGTGTTCGAGAAGTCCGAAGCAAAACAATTCGGGAGCTTCATTGACTCCTCGATTCTGTTCGATGACTTGCTGCTTCAGGCTGATCGCCCCATGCAGGCGGACCTTGCCGATGACTTGCGGTTCCAACACGGCGGCCACAAGTGTGAACAGACTCGATCGCGGACCAATCGCTTGCAGTGTGACCGTGCTGCCGTTGCGATCGGTGTCGTGTGCCCAGCGCGCAATCGTGGCGAGTTGGCTGGCTTGCAGACCGAGCGGCCGGTCGCCGATCGTTGCGACCAGCAGTGCGAACAGCCAGTCGCGCGAATTGATTTTTGACTCGCCAAAATAAAACGGATCGACGGCCAGAACACGCTCGCCGGCGGCGAGCAGTTTCTCGACTTCGTCGGCGACGGCGGCGCGGCCGGCATCGGCGACGAGGATCGTCGTGGACTTCGGCTCACCGCGCGAGAGTTCGACGACCGGCACCGTCCATGAGTCATTCAGCCGCAATCGCCAGCGACGGATTTGTGTTTGAGTCGCCTCTTTCTCGGAGTTGTCGGCGGTCGTCTGCACCTCATCGGCCGTCAGCGAGTACTCCTTCGCGGCGACAAGCTCCGCCAGCAACTTCCGGCGACGATCTTGCCACTGTGACAAAGCGGCTTTCCCTTTCGGGGCCTCGTCGGCACGTGGCAGTTTCTCGGCGAGAGATTTCGCCAGCGACGTGAACGTCGCGTTTTCGTCCGGCATGTCGACGAGCAGCTCGTCGGCCTTTTTCACCTCGCCGGGTTCACTGGCGATCTCTTTCGGGTCAAAGTCTTTCCTGCCGTCGTAGAAGAACGTGCCGAACGCGCGGTACAGAGCTTCGCGGTTGTCTTGGCCGAAGTTGTGGTCGCCCGGCACATGATTGACGTGCGATTGCAAGCGATCCGTTTCGCCGTAAAGGGCATAGACCGGTCGGCAGGCGGCCAGCAGCGGTGGCAGTGCGTGACCCGCGGCGAAGCAGCAGTTGTCGTGCGCGTTGAACGTCAGCAACGTCGCGCGCGGCGCGCGGATCGCGGTCAGGTGAATGTAGTCCGCGTACTTCCCGAGGTCGCACGGTGTCTGCTCTGAATCGCCGAGATCGCTGTGATTTCGCACTCGCGTCGAGTAACTCGAATAGCCGGCGACCGGATTGGCGAACGTGACGCGCGGGTCGAGACCGCTGATAAAGATGGTTTGCCAACCCCCTCCTGAGAGGCCGGCCACGGCCACTCGCTGCGGGTCCGCGTGCGGATGCTTCAGCAGCAAGTCAATTCCTTTCGACATCGCCAAATAAAACGGCGCGATGCCGCTGCTGCCGCACAGGTCGAGCTGATTCATGCGAGTGTGGGTGTTGCCCTCATTCCGCAGTTGCCCCATCCCAAACCACTCCACGTTCAGCGCGATCATGCCTCGCTTCACCTGATTGATGCAGCGTGTCTGCTTGTACTCCGCCGCCTTGCCGTTGGGGTCATGGCCGTTGACGTTCAAGACGACCGGCACTTTCCGTTTCCCCTCGCCTCCTTGGGGAGACGGGCCAGGGGTGAGGGGCGACTTCGCCAACGACTCCGGCTCATAAAGCAGCGCCGGAATCCACAGGCCCGGCAAGATCTCGTAGCGCAGCTTCTTCACGGAATAGCCCGGCCCGCGCAGCGGTTCGCCGACGTATTCCACTTTCAACGGATGATCGCGCCACTTCGCCGCCTCGCCGCGAAAGACGACGTTGTCGAGCACATCCTTTCGCCACTTCTCGGCCAGCCGTTCCCAATCACCGGCGGTCTTCACGTCCGGCAGCTTGGGAATGCGTTCTTCGACGTAATCCTGAACCTCCGCGAGCGGCGTCGCCGGATCGAGGATCGGTTTGGCGAGTTCGGCCTTCAGGTCGAACGGTTGATTCGCACAAACCGTCGCGTCGTGCATTCCGATGGTCAGCACGACGGCCAAAGAGACGCTTGTCACCACGTTGAAGCTAGTCATGTTGATCCGTCCAAGTTCCGAGTCGAGATGATCGCACGAGAAGTCACGAAGAGTTTCTTCAGGTTAGCCAAGAGTTTCAACGCACGGCGTGTTGCCGTGCCAATATCGACGTCTCTTGCCGAGAGCGTGTCAGTCGTTCTGGCAGGAACAGCGCGGTTGTCGGAATCGTGAACACCGCATCCTTCATGTGATGCGCGTCGGTAGAATCAACCCCGCCGAGCGTACGCGGAAACGGAAAGGCATGCTCGCTGACATCCGTGAACATCTCCGCCGGCGCGAAGTCCTTGATCCGTCAACCGTGATTACGTTTCCTGATCAGGACTCATTAGCTCCCACAGTTCGTTCTGGTGCAACCAAATCGGATCGGCATTCCGAGCGATGAATTCCTCGACGGGCAAGCAGTCAATCGTCGGAGGCCGCGGCATCCGCTTTTGCTTGCCGTTGATGAAGATGGTCATGAAGTTCTTTGTTCGCTCGCGCCGCGCTCGCCTTTCAGCGGCGGTGAGTTTGCGTCTTGGATGGGCCACTGCACGATTCTCCTTTGCGTGCGTTGTTCAATTCGAAGCCGCTATTCGCCACGATCCGGATGCCGAAACTTGCCTACCCGCGAGATGGCGGGCGACTGAAGATTGACCAACGAGACTTGCGTGATCAAGTGATTCAGCGAAGCAAACGAAATCGCGGCGTTGGTGACGAAGCGATTCAGCTCTTGACGCGACTTGATTACGGTCCTCGGCCCGCTGCTCGAACGGAACGATGCGGACGTGATCAGCCGTAGCCGAGAGGCGATGTTTCCGCACCCGACGTCTGACGAACGGATCGCGGATCACGATCGGCTGACGAAACCATCCGAGAGTTGCCGTCGGCGATGGCTCGCGGTATCAACACGTCCGCACCCGTTGGCGATGGCCTGCGGAATCCGCGAGTGGCCGTCGCACGGCGACACAAGTAGGCTTGCCATGAACGAGCCGGATCAGCGACGCGACAGTTTACCTTCGGCGGTGTGGGACCGGCGCGAAGAGTGTATCGACGCATTTGAAGTCGAATGGCGCGCGGGGCGGCGGCCGGAGATGCAGACGTACCTCGATCGCGTGCCGGTCTCGGAGTAAGCGGAGTTGCTGTGTGAGTTGATTGCCGTAGACGTTGAGTGCCGGGTTCAACAGGGTGAGTCGCCCGCTCGCGAGGACTACGTCCGACTGGTTCGCGACGACGCATCGGTGCTGTCCGAGTTGTTTCCGACTACCGAGAAAATCCGAAACTTGGCTGACCAGTCGACGGTGCTGCCAAAGGAGCAGAGTTGCGTCTCGACCAATGCCGCTGCTGCTGAAGTGAGTTCGGGATCGGTCAGTCCCAGCGAAGCGGTCACGATCATTGGACGCGCGGACTCCGACACAGACTCCAAAGACGCCGCGCACAGCAAGCAGTCTGTTGTTACGCTCTCGATCCCCGGCTACGAGATTCTCGCTGAACTGGGCCGTGGCGGAATGGGTGTCGTTTACAAAGCTCAGCAACTCATGCCGAAGCGGATCGTCGCGCTGAAGATGGTGCTGGCCGCCGCTCGTGCCGGGCCGGTCGAGCGAGCGCGGTTTCTGTCGGAAGCCGATGCCATTGCTCGGCTGCGACATCCGAATGTCGTGCAGGTCTATGAAGTCGGCCAGCACGACGGTCAGCCGTACTTCTCGCTGGAATACTGCGAGGGGGGAACGCTCGCCGAGAAACTCCGAGGCGGCCCGCTTCCGCCGGAGAACGCGGCTCGTTTGCTACGCACGATCGCCGAAGCCGTTCATGCGGCACACCTGGCGGGCGTCGTGCATCGCGACCTGAAACCCGCCAACGTGCTGCTGACCGTAGGTCAGGCTTTCCAGCCTGACTCACACGATACTTCGACGACCAAGCGTGCGACTTTTCAAGGCGGGGTCAGGCTGGAAAGCCTGACCTACATTCCCAAGGTCACCGACTTCGGACTCGCCAAACAACAAGGCAGCGACCTGACCGCCAGCGGCGCGGTGATGGGGACTCCCAGCTACATGCCGCCCGAGCAAGCGTCGGGCAAAGGGCACGAGATCGGCCCCGCCGCCGACATCTACTCGCTGGGAGCGATCCTGTATTGCCTGCTCACCGGCCGCCCGCCGTTCCAAGCCGCCCGTGCGCTGGACACGTTGCTGCAAGTGTTGGAACAAGAACGGGTCTCGCTGCGGCAACTCAACGCCGGAGTCCCGCTCGACCTGGAGACTATCGCGCTGAAGTGCCTGCAAAAAGAACCGCACAAGCGCTACGCCACCGCCGACGTCGCCGCCGACCTGCAACGCTTTCTTAGCGGCGAGCCAATCACCGCGCGCCCCGTGAGTAAGCCCGAACGCGCCTGGCGCTGGTGCCGACGGAATCCCGTGGTGGCCGGACTGGTGACGTCGGTTGCGATCCTGCTCGTCGTCGGTACGAGTGTAGCTTCCGGCTTGGCTTGGTGGGGCAAACAAGAAGCGGATGTGGCAAAAGCAAATTTGAAATTGAGCCAGAGGCATCTTTACGTGGCACACATGAATTTGGCCCAGATAGCTTGGGAGAATGACCGTGTCGGCCGACTCCGAGAATTGCTCAGAGGAACACGACCACAATCGGGACAAGACGAGCTGCGCGGCTTCGAGTGGCATTTCTGGAACCGCCTGGCCCATTCCTACCAGATGAGTCTTGAAGGGCACACCGGTTGGGTCACAAGCGTGGCATTCAGCCCGGACGGGAAACGGCTGGCGTCTGCAAGCTACGACCAGACAGTGAAGCTGTGGGACGCCACGAGCGGTCAGGAGACGCTCACATTGAAAGGGCAGACCAACGGGGTCACGAACGTGGCGTTTAGCCCCGATGGGAAACGGGTGGCGGCGGCGGCAAGCGAGGATCAGACGGTGAAAGTGTGGGACGCCGCAAGCGGTCAGGAGACGCTCACGTTGAAAGGGCACGCCGACTCGGTCTGGAGCGTGGCGTTTAGCCCAGACGGGAAACGGCTGGCGTCGGCAAGCATGGATCAGACGGTGAAGTTTTGGGACGCCACGAGCGGTCAGGAGACGCTCACGTTGAAAGGGCACACCGGCGGAGTCAGGAGCGTGGCGTTTAACCCAGACGGGAAACGGCTGGCGTCGGCAAGTGAGGATCAAACAGTGAAAGTGTGGGACGCCGCGAATGGTCAGGAGGTACTCACGTTGAAAGGGCACACCGGCGCGGTCAGCGACGTGGCGTTTAGCGCGGACGGGACACGGCTGGCGTCGGCAAGCTTCGATGGAACGGTGAAGGTCTGGGACGCTCGGCCGTGGACGCCGGCGTTGCGAGCGGAGCGTGAGGCGTTGAGTCTGATCCGCTTTCTGAGTGCCCAAGGCCAATCCCAGTCCAAATGGCTCGACGCCATTGCGGCGGACCAGACCATCACTGAGCCAGTCCGTCAGGGGGCCCTGCAATTCGCCCGCGACTGGAAGCCGTAGGTTGGGCACTCTTGCCCGTCCGTCTTCGCGTCGAGGATCGGCAAAACAAGACACGGCGTTGACTTGGCGGTCGCGGTGTCTTACATCTTGTCGGACATTTCAGGAGATGTCTCATGTCCGTCACCGTTCGGTTGCCGGTGCCCTTGGAAAAAGAATTGGCTCGCGCCGCGTCGCGCAAGCGAGTTTCCAAATCGCAACTCATTCGCGACTGCTTGCAAGCATTCCTGAATGCTGACGCTGATGTGCCAGTCGCCTGGGAGTTGGGGAAAGACCTGTTCGGCAAGGTGGGCAGCGGATGCTCGGACTTGTCGCGAAACCGCAAACAGATTGTGCGAGATAAACTGAATGCCCGCCACCGTCGTCGTTGACTCCGGACCATTGGTCGCGCTGTTCGATAAAGACGACCGTTTTCATGCGGACGCATTGCGGTTCATCCAGCGGTTGAAAGGACGAGCCGCCTCCAACCTGGCAGTCGTGACCGAGGTTTCTTACCTGTTGGATTTCAGTCGGCAAGCACAGCTTGATTTCTGGCAGTGGGTCCGCAACGGAGCCGTGGTCCTCATCGAACCGGAAGCGGCCGATTGGGACCGCATGCTGGAACTGCTGCAAAAGTACGCCGATCGTCCGATGGACTTCACCGATGCGACGCTCGTCGCGTTATGTGAGCGTTTAGGATCTCGCGACATCGCGTCGGTCGATTCGGACTTCACGGTTTACCGTTACCGAAATCGGCAGGCCTTTCGGAATCTGTTCTTTGATGAGCGGTAGCGCGAAGTTGTGCAATGAGCGGTTGTGGACGCCGGACTTGCGAGCGGAGCTTGAGGGGTTGAGTCTGATCCGCTTTCTGCGTGACCAGGGCAAGCCCCAGACCGAATGGCTCGCTGCCATTGCCGTCGATCAAACCATCACTGAACCAGTCCGTCAGCGAGCACTCCAATTCGCCCACGTGTGGAAGTAGCGTCGCCGGCTCTCGCCGACACCGCAGGGCGAGAATCAGTCGGAGACGGGGTTCATCGCGAGGCGGCCTTTTTAATCGCTGCGTCGTCGGGGTGGCCGTCGTCTTGTGGGTAGATCAAGATGCGGTCGTGGATCAGCAGGACGAGGTCGGGTCGACCGTCATTGGTGACGTCGACAATCAGCGATTCGCGCGGTTCGAAGTCGCCACCTTCTTCTTCGCGCGAGAAACTTTTTTCCTCGAAGACCGGGAAGGCGATCGCG
>CAZPUJ010000052.1:0-2708 GCA_964589725.1 uncultured Planctomycetaceae bacterium | reverse complement strand
TACAGCTTCAGCGATTTCAACTCGAAGCAGAGTCGGTCGGGGACGTACGTGATCGTCAACGTCCCGAAGTCCGGTTGCCCGGTCTTGGGACAGACCGAAGTGAACTCCGGGCAGACCGTGACGATTTCGTAGTCGCGGTTCGGGTATGGGTTATCACAAGTCTCGATAACGGATCGCGAGATTTCGCTCATGTCGGAATTGATCTCAAAGGCACGGACGAATCCGGTTTCACATCGCCGTCCAAAAAACATGGATTGGATACAGACAAGGCGCAGAAAAGGTCAAGCAGTAGTTCCAAGTTCGCAGGTTTTGCATTTGGCTTTACTCCGAAGGAGTTATGTCTCAAAGCCCAGGGTTGCCGCGCTTCGCGGCTACCCTGGGATATAGAACCAGCCGATCCCTGTACCCCAACGGGGTTCCGTCATCGGCGGTTCGTGAAGGCCGCAACCCCTGCGGGGTAGATGGCGGGTGTGCTCTGCTTCCTTCCCAGGGTAGCCCGCATTCGCGGGCAACCCTGGGCTATGTGACGCAACTCCTGCGGAGTAAAGACAGCTCCGTCCAACCGCAAACTTGGAACTACTGTACTTAAAATGATGTCTTCAGACTACGGGTGTTCGTCAATAGTCCGCGATCGAGCCGTCTTTCAGTCTCGCTCCCGGCCACTTGTAGGTCTGCGGCTTCTTCGATTCCTCGATGAGCTTCGGTTCGTCCACTTCGACACCGAGGCCCGGACCCGGCGGCAGACCGATGTAACCGTCTTTGTCGTACTCGAAGGCCATGCGCGTCACTCCCGGCACGTTGAAGCCGGCGTTGGTCGGGTAGAATTCGTGAATCAGAAAGAACGGGATCGACGACACCACATGTAGGCTCGCTGCGATACCGAGAAACGTCGCGGTGCAGTGCGGAGCGATCGGGACGAAATACGCCTCGGCGAGCGTCGCGATCTTCTTCATCTGGCTGATGCCGCCGGTGTGGCAGCAGTCGGGTTGCAGGATGTCGATGCAGCCTTCTTGCAGATACGGGATCATGCCCCAAATCGTGCGGTCGCGCTCGCCGGTGGCCAGCGGGATGTTGATGTGCTGCTTCAGTCGCTTGAAGGTTTCGATGTTGCCGGGGACAGCCGGCTCTTCGATGAACAGCACGTCGTAAGGCTTGAGCGCCGCAGCAAGCTGAATCAGTGTCGCGGGAGGCACGGCCGAGTGCGCGTCGAACATCACGGCTCCGTCAGGACCAACTTTCTCGCGAGCGGTTTTGATCGCCTTGACCATGTTGTCGATGTCGGCCGGGTTGCCGGAGTGCTCGTAGATGCCGTGCGGCGGAACCTTTTGAGCCTTCGGCGTGTGATAAACCCGAATGCGGTCGCGCGTCGGCCCGCCGAGCAGCCGATAGACCGGTACTTGCCACAACTTACCGGTGATGTCCCAGAGCGCCATGTCGATGGCGGCAAGCGTATGCACCATCAACGCACCGCCGCGCATGTTGCGATGTGCTCGGAAGACTTTCTGCCAGAGATATTCGACTCTCGTTGGGTTCTCGCCGTCGAGGAGTTCAAACAGCGACTCAACCAACGGCTTGGACACACGCGGATCGACTCCTTTGAGATCACCCCAGCCGACGATGCCGTGATTGGTTTCGATCTTCACGTAGACGATCGGTCCGACCCAATACGTCTTAAACGCGGTGATGCGGACGGTTGAACCGCGGTCAGTCACTTGCGCGGCTGGATTATTTTCGGCCGAGACGCTGTCGTTGACCAACGTGATTCCGAGCGCCGTGGCAGCGAACTCGGCAAACAGGTCGCGGCGAGGCACTCGTTGAGCCAATGGGTCGTTGCTCATGAACATCTCCTTTGCTGACGAGATCGTGGTTGCGCGGTTGACCGGCCTTCTGTTTTAGCCCGAGGAATATGCCAATTCCTAAGCACTCGCTGACTGCCGTGATTGTGCACGGTGGTCGGGCCACATAGTCTGCGAACATTTCCAACCGCGTATCCCATGGCGGAGGTCGACATGCAACACACTCAGGCACAACTTCACAAGCCGAACGAACCGTTTCTTGCTCCCGACACAGACACAGAGTCCTGTTTGGCGTGGATCCTCTCGATGGCCTGTGGCGGGTTCCTGCTGGCGCTCATGTTGAGTCATTGGACGGCTTCGGCAAATGCGGCTGACGAGCGTGTGTTGCTCGCCGGCGCGGCGACCAGCAACATCACGCCGCCGTTGGGAAGTGAGGTCATCGGCGGCTTTCATCCATTCCCGGCGACTCACATTCACGATGAGCTGCATGCGCGCGTGTTGGTGTTGGACAACGGCCAGGCTCGGCTGGCGATCGTGATCTGCGATTTGCTGGGCATTGCGAAAGGGATCAGTGACGAAGCTCGCAAACTGATCGAGAGCGAATGCGAAATTCCCGCCGCCAACGTGTTGATCGCCGCGACGCACACGCATTCGGCCCCCAATGCGTTGGGGTCGAAACGTTTCGCGTGGGACGCCACTCCGCTCGATGATTATCAACGTTTCGTCGTGCGACGCATCGCCGACGGCGTGCGGCGAGCGTTCAATCAGCGCGAACCGGCTCAGATCGCCTGGGGTACGACCGACAAGCCCGAGCATGTCTTCAATCGCCGTTGGCACATGAACCCCGGCTCGATCGTGACGAATCCTTTGGGTGGCCAAGACCAAGTGAAGATGAATCCGTCACGAGCCAGT
>CAZPUJ010000051.1:0-4808 GCA_964589725.1 uncultured Planctomycetaceae bacterium | reverse complement strand
CGTCACCGCACCGGTGTCGCCCGTCGGCCAGCGTTTCTACGTGCGGACTCAGTACGCGACCGCCGTCGCCGCGCCGACCACGATCGCGCCCGACCCGACCCGCACACATCGGCCGGAGAACTTCGAACCCTCGGTCCATCCGCTTTACGCCTACATTTACGTGACCGACAAATACGAGGGCTTGATCCTCATCGGAGCCGGCACGCTGCTGGACGGCAATCCGGTCAACAACTTCGTGGAACGAGCGTTGACGTTTAATCCCGGCGGGGTGCTCAACGGAGCAAAGGCCATCACGATCGTCGGCACGTACGCTTACATCTGCTGCGATGCCGGCCTCGTCGTCGTCGCGCTGGATGATCCACTGCATCCCGTCGTCACGAGCGTGCTGGGCCACGAAAGTCTCAATCATCCGCATGCCGTGCAGGTGCAGTTTCGTTACGCCTTCGTCTGCGACGACAACGGCGTGCAGATTCTCGACACGACCGACTTCGCGCACCCCAGACGAGTGTCCGGAATCGAATTGCCGCAGGCTCACAACATCTACGTCGCGCGGACTTACGCCTACGTCGCCGCAGGTCGCCAAGGTCTCGTCATTCTGGACGTCAAAAATCCGCTGCAACCGAAGATCGACCAAATCTATCACGCGAACGGAGCGATCAACGACCTGCACGACGTGAAGCTCGGCATCACTTACGTCAGCGAGTTCGCGTATCTCGCTGACGGCCGCAACGGATTGAAAGTCGTGCAACTCACCTCGCCCGAAACTCCCGGCAACGACGGCTTCAGCCCGCGCCCGACGCCCTGCCTGATCGCCACCTTCCCGATCCCGCACGGCGGCCACGCGCTCGCCATTTCCAAGGGAGTCGATCGCGATCGCGCCGTCGATGAATCGGGCCATCAAATCGCCGTCTTCGGCCGAGTCGGCGCGAGACCGCTCAACTTGATGGAGCAACGACGTCTCTATCAACGCCCCGACGGCACCGCCTGGAAAGTCTTCGACGGCTCGCGCGATCTCCAGATTGACGACCCTCACAAACGCGAGATCAACCTGCATCACCAACCCGAACGCTTCTACGGCAAGAGCGGCCTACGACGTCGATGAACTAATGAGTCTTGGTTGAACTACAAGCCCGAAGCGCGAGCGAGTGAAATCGGCAGAAATCTCTCGCTGGCGCTTCGGGCTTGTATGAACGCACAGACCACCCAACCAAACCAATGAGCCGGCCGTGGGGAAGAGGGTTAGGGTGAGGGAGTTTTGGGTTCTGCCGGCTCACGATCAACCTCCTTCCGCAGGCGTTGCAGCACGTCGTCAGAAAGCGGACCTCGATTCGCTTGCTCCGCACCTCGGTCAAGCAGCGGACGCACCGGCAAGTAGGTCGGACGCCTCCGTCCGACCGAACGGTTGCTCGATTGTCTGGTTCCGAGCGATGTTTTATCGTGAGGGCCATCATGCAGATTCGCTGTCCGCACTGTCACAATCCGATTGAAGTGGTCAACGACGACCCGTCGGGCGATGTGACGTGTCCGTCGTGCGGCAGTAGTTTCAATTTGGCCAAGGACAGCCCGACTGTTCTGCATGGCGATTTGGCAATCTCAGGGGTTCACGTCGACGATTTGGGAGCGCAAACGTTCGGCCATTTCCAGTTGCTGCACTGTGTGGGGCATGGTGCCTTCGGAACCGTGTGGAAGGCTCGCGATACGGAGTTGGATCGAATTGTCGCGATCAAGATTCCGCGGCGCGAGCAACTGACTGAAGCAGAAGCCGAGATGTTTCTCCGTGAAGCGCGAGCCGCCGCGCAGGTGCGGCATCCGAACATCGTCTCGGTCCACGAAGTCGGGCGCGAGCATGGCCTCATCTACATCGCCAGCGACTTCATCGACGGAGCCAGTCTCGACGAATGGGTTCAGGCCCATCCGCTGACCGTTCGCGAATCGGTCGAGTTGTGTGCAAAGATCGCCGAAGCTCTGCATCACGCGCACGAAGCCGGCGTCGTGCATCGCGACCTCAAGCCGCAGAACATTTTGGTGCAGAGGGAACAGGGGACAGGAGACAGGAGTCAGGGAACAGGGGGCAGTAGTCATGGGACAGAAAAGACAAACACCTCCGTGACACCCGCTGGCTCTGCTTCCCTGTCTCCTGTTTCCCGTCCCCTGTCTCCTGTCCCCTGACCCCGTTCATCACCGACTTCGGCCTCGCCAAACGTGAAGCCGGCGAAATCACGATGACGGTCGAGGGCGCGATCCTCGGCACTCCGGCATACATGTCGCCGGAGCAAGCTCGCGGCGAGGCACATCATGCCGACCGCCGCAGCGACGTGTACTCGCTGGGAGTGATCATGTTTCGGTTGCTGACCGGCGAACTGCCGTTTCGCGGCAAGAGCCAAATGCTGATTCAGCAGATTCTGAACGAAGACCCGCCGCCGCTGAGAAAACTCGACGCGCGCATTGCGCGCGATGTCGAGACGATCTGTTTGAAGTGTCTGGAAAAGGAACCTTCGCGGCGCTACGCGACCGCGGTGGAGTTGTCGGCCGACCTGCGTCGCTGGCTGACCGGCCACCCCATCCACGCCCGTCCGGTCAGTCGTCTGGAGCGAGCCGCCCGCTGGTGCCACCGCAACCCGGCTGTCGCGTCGCTGAGCGCGGGAGTGCTTTTGACGCTGCTGCTGGGTACGACCGTGTCCACGTTCTTCTTCTTGCAGGCGGACCGCCGCAATCGCGAGTTGCTTAAGGAAACAAAACGGGCCAACGATCAAAAAAATGCGGCGACCGCGAACGCCCAAGCCGCGCGTCGGAATCTCTATGCAGCGCACATGAATCTCGCGCAGCGCGACTGGGAGTCTGCAGACGTTGGGAACATGCTGGACTTGCTCGGCCGCTGGGGGCCAGTCGGCGATTCCACGTCGAGCGATCCTGCGCTGGGATCAGCTTTGGCGACTCGCACCGCCAATGCCGAGGCCATGCTGAATGAGGATCCGCGCGGGTTCGAATGGCATTATTGGAACCATCTGGCCCATTCCTACCTGCTGAATCTGAAAGGACACGACGGGGCCGTCACGAGCGTGGCGTTTAGTCCGGACGGGAAGCGGCTGGCGTCGGCGAGTGATGACCCGACGGTCAAGACGGTCAAGGTGTGGGACGCGGCCACGGGCCAGGAGTTGCCGACGCCGAAAATAGACACCATCGGGGAGTTTATCGTGGCGTTTACCCCGGACGGTCAGCGGCTGGCCTCGGCGAGTTATGATCAGACCGTCAGGGTCTGGGACGCGGCCACAGGCCAGGAGTTGCTGACTCTGAAAGGTGGGGGCGTAAGTGTGGCGTTTAGCCCGGACGGTCAGCGACTGGCCTCGGGGAGGGGGGACGGGACAGTCAAGGTGTGGGACGCGCGGCCGTGGACGCCGGAGTTGCGGGCCGAGCAGCAAGCACTCTGCCGGCTCCGAGTCCTCGCGGCGAAGCAGCCGAGCCAGGAGCAACTGCAACAACTCCTCCGCGATGACGTCACGCTCACCCTCGCCGCCCGCCGCCGCGCCCTCGAACTCGCTCCGCACTTCAAATAACGCCTCCCCCCTTGCGGGGGAGGTTCCCGCGCTCTGCCGCTACGGGCCACGAGCGCTTGGCAATGCTTCGGTCGTGGCCTCTTTCTGGATTCCGCGCCGTAGCTTCAGAGCGCGGGAACCTCCGCGACAAGCCCGGAGGCGGCGGTAAATTCTCAATCGGAGCGTGAGCCACTGAGTCTGATTCATCCGCCGCGGCGGACGTGACCTGGGCCAACCCCAGTCCGAATGGCTCGACGCCTTCTCGGCAGACGAGACCCTCAGTCCGCCGCGGCGGATCCGCCACCGCGCCCTGCAATTCGCTCGCGAGTGGAAGCCATAGGAATGACTGTCAACGGCCGCTGATCACGACCGGGGTTTTCAAATCAAACAATTTGGGCTTTGTGCGGCCGTCACAGAGATTAAACTCATCGCACAGATTTCTGAGTATTGGTTTTCAAGGAACTGTGACTATGCGAACCGCTGAATTTGAAGCCGAGGTCCGGGATGGGTCCATCGAGATTCCAAGTGAATATCGCGATCTTTTTGGCAACTCCGTGCATGTGACGCTGACGTCGGAAGAGCCAAACTCCGACACGACGCCGACGATTCTCGATCAATGGTTGAGGTCACCAATTCGCATTTCTGATTTCCAACCGCTCAGTCGGGAGCAAGCCCATGAGCGTTGATCCGGTGCCTGCTGGCCAGTGTTTTGTGGATAGCAATGTTTGGCTCTACGCGGTCATCGAAAGCGCGGAATCGGCAGCCAAGTCCGCCACGGCGCGGACGCTGGTGGCTGAGCGGCGGATTGTGAGCGCGCAGGTCATCAATGAAGTTTGTGTGAACCTGCTACGAAAGGCCGGTCGATCGGAAGTCGAGATTCGCCAGGTCGTGCAAGCGTTCTATGTTCAGCACCGAGTTGTGGTGATTGATGAGCGGACGATGCTCGCCGCATCCGAATTGCGTGAAATGTATTCGCTCTCGTATTGGGATGGCCTGATTGTGGCGGCTGCGCTCGAGGCCGGTGCGGCGATCTTGTATTCGGAAGACATGCAGCATGGTCTACGAATCAATGCGCAGCTTCACATCATCAATCCCTTCCACACGCCAGACACGACTGGAGTTGCGAGCGGAGCGTGAGGCTCTGAGTCTGCTTCACTGCCTGCGTGACCAGGGCCAACCCCAGTCCGAATGGCTCGCCGCCATCTCGTCAGACCAAACCATCAGTCCGCCGCGGCGGATCCGCCACCGCGCCCTGCAGTTCGCCCGCGAATGGAA
>CAZPUJ010000050.1:0-5450 GCA_964589725.1 uncultured Planctomycetaceae bacterium | reverse complement strand
CCCGGCGGAATTGCCGGTCGTCGGAAATTGTTTCGCATTTTTGCGTTTCGAGTTCAAATCGTGCGCGCTTGTCATTCAACGTAATCCACTACAAAACAAGAAGTTCAATCAACCGGCGGAATCATTAGCCGGACGCTACTGTTTTGATTTTTGATTTTCGATTTGGGGAGAAGACACACTCCTCCATCGAAAAACGCCAATCAAAAATGCGTTGTCTTCCAATCGAAAATCAAAAATCGAAAATCGAAAATCAATGCGGCACGCTCGGCGACAATGCCGGGCGTTCGCCGGTTTGGAGGTACTTCTTCATCCAGGTCGGGTCGTATTGATCGCTGAAGATCTCCTGAATCTGAGCGGCACGGTGGAAGCCGTCGCTCAAGAGGATTTCGAGACCTTGCCGGATTTGTTCAAAGCGAGCGTCGGAGCGCACCGATTCGGCGGCCTCGGCCCGATCGAGCCGGTCGAGCGTGGCGGCAATTTCGAGAATACGAGCGCGGACGAGCAAAAACGTCTGCTCGAAGACTTCGGGAGCAGTTTGGGTCGCAGCGATCATGGCTAACTCCGGCAAGTTGAAAGTCACTTCACGAAGACCCGTCAGCTGTGAGCGTCTGGACGGAAGTTCCAACTCCAGTCCCTCAGCCACGCTGAAAGCACCGTCAGTGTCCGGCTGAAGCACGTCAAAATCAAGCGGACATTCGGGTTCTTGCCCTGGGTCCGTTGGACATGGTCCGTGGCTGGTCACCAATGACCATTGACTGACCGAAGACCAGGGACCGACCTCATATTCCGGACAATCGGTAAAGTTGACGCAGTCGGCAGACCGATGAAGAGGTTAACTGCCGTTGTGGTTTCAGCGGTGGAGTATCCATGACGGCTTCGAGAATTCCTTCAGGATTTGCTCGGATTCGTTCTCCTGCTTGCGTTGAGGAACGCCATGAAATCGGTCTTAGGACTGTCAGTTGGACTGTTGTTGGCGGCCAGTGTGGTCGGCTGCAATACGTGTCAGCAGAGCTGCAATCCGTGTCAACAGAGTTGCCTGCACAAACTTTTCGGCAAGCTCCGCGGCGGAAGCTGTTGCCCGGGCACTCAATGCGGTGACGGTTGTGGCCCAGAGGCCGCGAGTTGCGACTGCGGACACTTGTCGTCCAACGCTTCGATGCAAGGCTGCGCGCAGCCCACCGGGGCGATGGTCCACGGTTATGGCAAATCTGTCGCTTACACCGGCGACGATTGGCATGGGAATTCGCAACCGATGGTTGGTCAGATGCCGATGACCGGCGGCGGCTGTGCGGGTTGCGGCGGCGGCAACGTCACCTCTCACTCGGCTCCGGGTGGATGCGCGAGCTGCGGCTCAAGTATTCAGAATGTCCCAAAGACTCCTTCTTACGGCGGCGGAAGCGGCGGCTGCGCGGGCTGTGCTGCCGGCGCGACGTCCGACTCGTTCTACAACCCGATCGAGTCGCAGCACCTTAGCCCCTCCCCGGCCCCACCGGCGGAATCGATTCCTGGTGCGCCAAACGAAACTCCTTTCGGCGACAAGTCCCCGAGCCAAGGTGAAAGTATCCAGAAGATCAACTGGGTGCCGAGACAACTTTAAGCGACGAACGAAACTCGAAATCCGAAATCAGAAGCTCGAAAAATGCTGTGAACTAACACAGCGTTAATTCGAGCTTCTGATTTCGGATTTCTGGTTTTGAGCTTTCTGCTCAGCTGCTTAGGAGCAGGTCATGTCGTCTGTCGTCGTTGATCGACTCGTGCCGCGACTTCGTCCGACTGGCCGGCCGGTCGGATATCATCGTTGGTCGGAGTTGCTATTCGTGCATTGGCGAGTCTCTGCCAACGAACTGCGTCCGCTGCTTCCGCCCGCGTTGGAGATCGATCAGTTCGACGGAACGGCGTGGGTCGGTTTGGTTCCGTTTCACATGTCGGGCGTGCGACCGTGGTGGTCGCCGGCGATGCCGGGCATCTCGGAATTTCACGAGACCAACGTCCGCACGTATGTCGTGCATCGCGGTCAGCCCGGTGTTTGGTTCTTCAGCCTGGAGGCGGCCCAATCGTTGGCCGTGCGGATCGCTCGTTGGCGCTGGCGGCTGAATTACTTTCGAGCCGCGATGGAGATCACGTGCCGCGACAACATTCGTGAATATCGCAGTCAGCGGCTGTGGCCTCCGCCGGTTCCGGCGCACTCCGATGTCGCGGTCGAGATCGGCGATTGGTTGTTCGGCGCCGAGCAACCCGGCATAGCCGCCTTTGGCACGTTGGAGTTCTTTCTGGCCGAGCGATACTTGCTTTTCGCCGAACTCGCCAACCGGCGAATCGCTCGCGGCCAAGTGCATCATCGGCCGTATCCACTGAAGACGGCGTCACTGCTGCGCTGTGACCAATCACTCCTGGCGGCCGCAGGCATCAACGTCGCGAGTCCACCCGCGCATGTGATCTTCAGTCCGGGTGTGGACGTGGAAGTGTTTCCACTGCGAGCGGATTAACCGGTCGTGACACAGTTGATGGTGGTCCTTTTTACGGGTCGCGAGTCGACTGAGTCTGAGGCTGTTTACTTGGCGCTCTCCATCAACAATCTTTGCAGCAGATTGGCGAAGCGTTCGAGCGCCGGATACGGAATCGTGTGTGGGCCGTTGAATTCGAGGAAGTCGACGTTCGCTCCCGCTTCGATCAGCAGATCACGCAACAGCAACGCGGCCTCGAATGGAAGCAGCGGATCTTGGCGTCCATGACTTTGCAGGATGGGAACGTTTTTCAGTCGCGCTGCCTTCGCACGCCATTCTACTTCGCTGACGAGCGTACTGGACCACAGCCCCAGCCCGCCGATCGGGCCAGACCAATTCAACGCCGTTTCGATAGCCAGCATCGAACCTTGTGAAAACCCGCCGAGAACGAATTGCGACGGCGGCAGTTCGGTCTGCTGCTGTCGTTGGTCAAGCAACGCGATCAAATGGTCTCGCGCTTCGGTGATTCCCTCCGGGCGGCGTTCGCGGAGAATACGTAACTCGCCGCATTCCACCGCGCCGGCGAGTTCATCCATATCGATATGCCACCACGCTCGGCCACCGGCGAGGCCGACGTCTTCGAGACTTAGCGGAGCGGCCGGGAAAATAAACTCGACCGATTCGGCCAGGTCCGGCCGCAGTTCGACTAACTCTTCACCCAGCGGCACCAGGTCCGTACCCGGCGCGCCGAAGCCGTGACACAATACAACCACTAATCGCGGATGTTTGGTTTGCGGAACGCGACTGAGGACACGGCAGGTCAATTCACCCAGATTCTCCAAACGCAGCGGCATTGAGGTTCCTTAGGTAATGCGAGTCACGAAAATCGAATCGGTCGCTGAGTCCAATCTTACCCCGCGCTGCAGTTATACTTCTCCGCCTGCGGTTCTTCGCGGGTTGAGACAAAGCAGACGAGTCATTCCGTGACTCCAAGTGGAGCAGGAGCGACGCCTTCCTACAATCGTCAACGACCTCGAAGCAAGGAACAAACGACATGCATCCGTCACGTCATTGTGTTTGGCTCGGGATTACCTGTTGCGTCGTGACACTCACGTCGCCGACCATCGGGATCACAGCCGACGTTCAGGAGCGTGGCATCAGCGACTTCCCCAAGCTTTCGGCCGACCGTGATTGGCCGTGGTGGCGCGGTCCGTCTCGCAACGGCGTCGCCGCGGCGACTCAACCCGCTCCAACCAAATGGAGCAATACCGAAAACGTCGTCTGGAAAACTCCGGTGCCGGGTCGCGGGCATGCGTCGCCCATCGTTGTCGGCGATCGAGTGTTTCTCGCGACGGCCGACACGTCACCGCAGGTGCAGTCGGTGCTGGCCTTCGACCGCAAGACCGGCAAACAGCTTTGGACAACCGATATCAGCAAAGGGGGCTTCCCGGCCAAGAACCATCAGAAGAACACGGAAGCGACGCCGACCGTCGCCTGCGACGGTGAGCGATTGTTCGCGACCTTCTTTCATCACGAAACGGTGCAAGCGACCGCGCTCGACCTCGACGGCAAGCAGATCTGGCAAGAAACCGTCGGGCCGTTCAATCCGCGAATGTTCCAATATGGTTACGCTCCGTCACCCATGCTGTATCGCGGCACGGTGATCATCTCCGCCGAGTACGACGGCGAGAGTGCTCTGACGGCACTGGATCGCCAGACGGGAAAACAAGTGTGGCGCACGCCTCGACCCCGCAGCATCACGTTCTCAACTCCCGTCGTCGCGCACGTCGCGGGCAAAGACCAGTTGCTCATCAGCGGTGTCGATCAGGTTGCCAGCTACGATCCGAGCAACGGTGCCAAGCTGTGGACGACGCCCGGCACCACGGCCGCCACGTGCGGCACGATGGTCTGGGACGGCGACATCGTCTTCGCCAGCGGCGGCTATCCCAAGCCCGAAACGCTGGCGGTGAAAGCCGACGGCAGCGGCAAGGTGCTGTGGAAGAATCAACAGAAGTGCTACGAGCAGTCGATGCTGACGCACGAGGGTTACGTCTACGCCCTGAATGACGGCGGCATCCTGTTTTGCTGGCGAGCGAACGATGGGAAAGAAATGTGGAGCAAGCGACTGCAAGGTCCGGTCAGTTCCTCGCCGGTGCTCGCCGGCGGTCACATCTACCAGGCCAACGAACTCGGCACCTGGTACGTTTTCAAGCCGAATCCCAAGCAGTTTGAACTCGTCGCCGAGAACCAATTGGGCGACGAAGCCTTCCCGAGCCCGGCGATCGTTGCCGGACAGATCTTCATCCGCACGGCCACTCGGTCCGCTGGCAAACGGCAGGAGTTCTTGTACTGCCTCGGGAAGTGAATCTCGAAAGCGCGACATGCGAATCCAGTCTCTCGAAGTGTTCGTCCTTGGCGACGGGCCGGAGATCGATCCGGACAAAGGCGGCGTCGAGCCGCTGGCTTGCCTGTGTGTTCACACAGACGACGGGCCGGTCGGGCTGTCGGAAATCTTTCGCGTGCCGCCGGGCGTCGTGCAAGCGACGGTCGGTGGGCGCGAAACACTTTTTGGCCGGCTTCTCATCGGTCAGGAAGTCACGCATCCCGAACGCCTCTGGCAGCACCTGTGGGACGCCTTCATGCACAGCAACCGCCGCGGTTGGGAGCTCATGATCCTCGGCGCGCTGGATGTCGCGGTGTGGGACATTTACGGGCAGATGCTGGGCCAACCAGTCTGGCGACTGCTGGGCGGCGTGCAACGTGGAGCGTTCCAAACGCACGCCGAGACTCCGCGGGTGCACGTGACTCCGTACTGCACGATCGTCTCGGATGTTTGGGGCGGTCAGCCGATGATCGCACAGCAAACGGCGCGGGCTGAGAAGTTGGCGGCGCTCGGATACCGAGCGTTCAAGGTCGAGCCCATGATGTCAACGCCGCGTGACGTCGTCGAAATGGCTCGTTCGGTCCGGCGAGCGATTGGTCCCAAACCGACGTTGATGGTCGACG
>CAZPUJ010000049.1:0-6689 GCA_964589725.1 uncultured Planctomycetaceae bacterium | reverse complement strand
GTTCGCGCGGCGGTCCAGCCAATCGGTGAATGAACCATTTTTGTATTGCGCACTCCGCGTCGGACCGCGCGAGCAGCCGCTGGGCTTCGTGCGAGTGGCGTTGCCGTGGATGCCGTTTGAACATCGTCTGGCGGTGACGGCTCGTTGGGTGTGGGGCGTCACAGCGACCGTCGTGACCTTCGCGTTGATAGCGACGTCTTTGTGGGTACGACGGCTCGTGCTGCCGATCGAAACCCTGACGCACGCCGCGCAAGCGATCGCGGCCGGCGATCTCGATCAGCAGGTGATCGTGCGAAATCGCGACGAGATCGGCACGCTGGCGGCCGCGTTCAACACGATGAGCCGCGAGTTGGCCAATCGGATCGAGCAGCTTCGCATGGGACGCCGCGAGAACGACGAACACAGCGAGCTGATCGAAACGGTTCTCGGCTCGATGGTCGAAGGGGTCGTCGTGATCGACGCGCGCCAGAACATTCTGTATGCGAATCCAACGGCCAGACCGTTGCTCGATTTGCCGACGGCGCAGGCGGCGGGACGTTCGCTGTTCGAGGCGGCTCGGCATCCGCGCATCCAAAAGGTGGTCACGGAGGTGCTCGAAGGTCGCCTGCCGGAACGGATCGAATACGAAGTTCCACGCACCGGCGCGGTTGTGGCCTTGATTGCGTCACCGTTGCCGGGCGATCCTCCGCCGGGAGCAGTGCTCGTCTTGCACGACGTCAGCGAACTGCGGCGTCTCGAAAACGTGCGCCGCGAGTTCGTCTCGAACGTGTCGCACGAGTTGAAAACGCCGCTCACGACGATTCAGGCTTACACGGAAACGCTGCTTGACGGTGCGATCGACGATCCGGCCAATAATCGAAAGTTCCTCGAACGAATCGACGAACAGGCGGAGCGGCTGCATCGCTTGATTCTCGACTTATTGAGTCTTGCTCGCATTGAGTCGGCCGATGCGTCCGTCGAACTGGTGCCGGTCTGCATCAGGGACACGATCAAGACTTGCGTGGACGAACATCAGGCAGTGGCTCAAGCGAAAAACGTATCGCTGCTCTCTGAGCTGCCGCCAGCGGATGTGCGTGCGTGGGCGGACGAGGAAGGCTTGCGAGCAGTGCTCAACAACCTCGTCGACAACGCGGTGAAGTACACGCCGCCGGGAGGCCGCGTCACGGTGCGGTCGCATGTCGAGGACCGCCGTGTCGTGATCGAAGTGGCTGATACAGGCATCGGCATTCCGAAGCCGCATCAAGCCCGCGTCTTCGAGCGGTTCTATCGCGTCGATAAAGCTCGCTCGCGCGAGTTGGGAGGCACCGGCCTCGGCCTGTCGATTGTCAAGCATTGGGTGCAGGTCTTCGGCGGTTCAGTGGAAGTCGCTAGCGAGGTCGGACGCGGCAGCACATTCGCTGTTCGACTGCCGGCGGTGAGCGGCTCGTCTGTGTGACCAAGTTGCGTGGGCGACGTGGATTTGGGTGAACTCGCGATTGTGAGTTGCGTGTCGGTTCGCCGTCCGTATAGATTGTGGATCGTTAAGTTCGCGTGAAGATTTCGTTAAGTTCGCGTGAAGATTTGTCGAAAGTCGCCGCTTGCCCTCGTTGCACTCCCAAGGAGCACCATGCGATTCTCTTTGATTCCGCGGGAACAGAAATTCTTCGACCAGTTCGACGACGTGACCAAGATCATCGTCAGTGCGGCACAGACGTTTGCGGAACTGGTGGAACACTTCGATCACCGTGAGCGGCGCATGAACGAGCTGCGCGAGCTGGAGCACAAATGCGACCTCGCCGTTGGGGGAATTCTCACGTCGCTCGGCCGCACGTTCATCACGCCCTTTGACCGCGAGGACATCCACACGCTGGCCACGAGCCTCGATGACGTGCTCGACAACCTGGAAGAGACCGCCTACCGGCTGACCGCGTTTCGTATCGACAAGCCGACGCCCGAAGCGGTGACGATGGCGCTCATCATTCAACAGGCGTGCAACCACGTGCAGCAGGCCGTGCATATGTGCCGCGGGCAGATCGGCTCCGAGGAGCTGGCCAGCGAGTTGCTCGAGATCAGCCGGCTTGAAAATGCGGCCGACGAAGTGTTCCGCAACGTCGAGGCCGACCTGTTCGCCAACCCGCCCGAGATCATGACGTTTATCAAACAGAGAGAAGTGTATGCGTGGCTGGAGAACACCGTCGATGCCTGCCGCGACGTGGCGCACGTGATCAATGAAATCGTGGTGAAGGCAAGTTGAGCGATTCGACCGCGCCTTGCCTACCCCGGAGCGACTCCGAATGGAAGTGATCGTTCATGTCTTTGAAGAATTCGTGCGCGACATGGGGCAAATCGTGCAGCATCCGTACGTGCTGCTAATCTTCGTCGTTGCCCTGGCGTTCGATTTCATCAACGGATTCCACGATGCGGCCAACTCGATCGCGACGGTTGTCGGAACGCGTGTGCTTCGGCCGCTGCCCGCGGTGTTGTGGGCGGCGTGGTGGAATTTTGCCGCGGCCTGGGTTTTCGGCGTCGCGATCGCAAACACCGTCGGCAAGATGGTGCACAAGGAGTTTGTCACGCCCGACGTGATCTTGGCCGGATTGATCGGGGCCATCACGTGGGATTTGTTCACATGGTTTATCGGTCTTCCGACGAGTTCATCGCACGCGTTGCTTGGCGGGTTCGGTGGTGCGGCGATGGCGCACGCGATGAAGTTTTCCGGCGTGCTGCAATGGGACCGATTCATCAAGACGGTGCAGTACATCGTGATCTCGCCGCTCGTGGGACTGGTGCTGGCCTTGATCCTCATCGTGGTTTTGCTCTGGGCTTTTCGTAGGGCACTCCCCGCCAAGGTGGATCGGTGGTTTCGAGTCGTCCAACTCGGTTCTGCCGCCGCATTCAGTCTGGGACACGGCACCAACGACGCACAGAAGACGATGGGCATCGTCGCCGCGTTGCTGTACGCGACGCTGTGGAAGGACCGGCAGGCCGCTTTCGAGTCCGGCAATGAGACGTTTCCATTCTGGATCGTGCTGGTCTGCCACTTGGCGATCGGCCTCGGGACGTTGGCCGGCGGCTGGCGGATCGTGAAGACGATGGGCCTGAAGATCGCCAAGCTTCGGCCGTACAGCGGCGCCTGCGCCGAAACAGCCGCTGCGGTGGCACTGTTTGGCACGGCCCAAATGGGGATTCCTGTCAGCACGACGCACACGATTACCGGTGCGATTATCGGTGTCGGGGCCGTTCAACGATTCTCAGCCGTCCAGTGGGGGATTGCCCGCCGTGTGATTTGGGCGTGGGTCCTGACGATCCCGGCGTCCGGGATTGTTGCCGCGTTATCGTACGGCGTGATTGTCGTTCTTCAGCACTGGTTCGCAGCTCCCTGAATTCAATCTGTCACGAGTCGTCACGAACTCGTGTGACATCGCGTTCGCGCACCGCGTGGCGAAAACGTGCGGTGCGAGTTTGTCTCGAACGTGTCGAAGTCGCCAGCGACCTGAGCCGCGGAACGGCTTTTACGGTTCGCATCCCGATGGTGATGTGACAAGCGCGGCGCTAAAGCCCTGCACCGCGCCGCGTAGGCGAGCGGCAGGAGATAATAGCCCCGACACTCCGTGGCGGGAGCCGTCGTGTCACGGAGTGCCACGGCTACTTTGGGTGAATCAATTCCTGCCGCTCGCCTTATGGCACATTCGGCCAATAGCTTGCGTCGATTTTCTAAGTCAGAATCGCCTCATTCGTCGCCGGAAATGTGACGTCGTCTTCATCATTTCTTAACAGTCATAATGTTAATTTCTTCACCTAACCTTCCTAGTCTACGTTTGTCGGGTTGGCGTTAAAGATCACCGAATTCGCAGGGGAAGAACTCATGACCGCGCTACTAAGACGGACGTTTCTGACTTCTTCGTTGTTGGCGTTGCTGGCATCGGGCTGCTCGGTGCAAGAGAGTAAGCCAGTGAGCAGCGGAGGAGGTTCCAAGGCGCCGGTCACGAATGGACACGGTTCCGCGAACGCCGACGGTGGTTCGACCGAGAAGCCGGCCGATACTCCCGCCGTGAAACTCAGCGGCGAAGTGATCGCGGACGGGTCAAGCACGGTCTTCCCAATCACGCAAGCGGTCGCTGAGGAGTTCATGAAGGTTCACAAGGACGTGAAGGTCAGCGTCGGCATCGCGGGGACGGGCGGAGGGTTCAAGCGGTTCGTCGTCGGCGATACCGACATCAATGACTCCTCACGCGCGATCTCGGAGAAGGAGATCGACGCCTGTAAGAAGAACGGCATCGAGTATGTTGAGTTGAAGGTCGCCATCGACGGCTTGTCCGTCGTTGTGCATCCCGACAATGACTGGTGCAAGGCAATGACCGTCGCGCAGCTCAAGGCCCTGTGGAGCCCCGGCAGCAGCGTCAAAACGTGGAAGGAACTCGATCCGAATTGGCCGGAAGACGAGATTCGATTGTACGGACCCGGACCGGATTCCGGCACGTTCGATTACTTCACGGAAGCCATCGTCGGCAAGGCCAAGAGCAGCCGTTCGGACTACACGCCCAGCGAAGATGACAACATTCTGGTCCAAGGGGTCAACGGCGACAAAAACTCGCTGGGTTACTTTGGCTATGCCTACTATTCCGACAACGCCGACAAAGTGAAGCTGGTCGCGATCGCCGCTGGCGACGATGTCAGCAAGGCTGTCATACCAACTGAAGAGACGATCCTCGGCGGAACCTACAAGCCGTTGTCTCGGCCACTGTTTATCCACGTCAACTTGAAGTCATTCAAGAAGCCGCAGGTCCGCGAGTTCGTGAATTACTATATTTCAAAGGGCCAGGAATACGTCCAAGAAGTGCATTACATCCAGTTGCCAGAGGGCGATCTGAAAGAGGCTCAGCAAAAACTGAGTGATGCCTTGAGCACCGCGAATTAGTCGCTCGGCTTACTTGGAGGTGTGCTCCGAACGAGACTCGAACGCAAAGGCCTGTCGCTTGTCGATCGCCAACACCACGCAATCGCGGATTTCTCTAAGGTCCACGATTGATCTGAAGAAGCGATTCTCGCTGGCTCGCGCGAAGGAGTGGGCCGTCAAGGGAATGCTACTGGGCTGCGCTTCGTTGTCGCTCGTGACGACGCTGACGATCGTTTATATGTTCATCACTGAGGCCGTGATCGGCATTCCACCGAACACGGCCTTTTTTCAAGATGTGTCGCTGGCCGAATTCTTGACCGACACGCAATGGAGCCCGCAATTCTCGGAGAAGCACTTCGGCATTCTGCCGCTCTTGTTCGGCACGGTGATGATCGCGGGCATCGGCGGTTTGATCGGCTTGCCGATCGGTTTGGCCGCCGCGATTTATCTCAGTGAGTACGCGGAGCCCAAGCTGCGACGAATCATCAAGCCGCTGCTGGAGATTCTGGCCGGTATCCCGTCGGTGGTTTACGGCTACTTCGCGCTGGTATTCGTCACGCCGTACGTGCTGCGGCCGATCTTTCAAACGCTGCTCGGCATTGATGTGGATATCTTCAACGCGGCCAGCGCCGGCATCGTCGTGGGGGTGATGATCATTCCGACGGTCTGCTCGCTGAGCGAAGACGCCTTGCGATCAGTGCCGCGCAGTCTGCGCGAAGCGGGTTATGCACTCGGTTCGACGAAATTTGACGTGTCGCTAAAAGTCGTCGTTCCTGCGGCGTTTTCAGGGATTGTCGCTTCGTTCCTGCTGGCGCTCTCACGCGCGATTGGCGAGACGATGGCGGTCACCATTGCTGCCGGACAAATGCCGCGACTCTCACTGAACCCCTTCCGCAGCATGGAAACGATGACGGCGTTCGTCGTCAGCGTCAGTTTAGGCGACACTCCTGCCGGCACGATTGAATACAAAAGCCTCTACGCTGTGGCCTTCTCGCTGTTTGTCATCACGCTGTCTATGAACATTCTGGCTCAGTGGGTGATGAAGCGGTTCCGCGAGGTCTACGAATGAGCCTCCCGACCAAACTTCACGAACCGAATTTGGCGCGCCGCCACCGCATCGGCAAGTCGTTTGAGTGCCTTTGTTGCGGTTCGACGTGGTTTGGCATCGTTGTTCTGGCCGTGCTGCTCGTGAGCGTGGTTTGGAAGGCTGTCACTTGGCCGGCCCCGAAAGTGAAGCCTGCAACGAGCGCGACGGCCACCGCCCAGACCGACGTCTCCGCCGCAAAGAAAGCGGAGGCCGAGAAGTCGTCTGCGACTCCGCTGAGTCTGAAATTCCTCAGCAGTTACGACTCGCGGCACCCGCGCAATGCCGGCATCCTCGCGGGGCTGTGGGGCAGCCTGTGGCTGATCTTGCTGGTGGCATTGTTCTCGGTGCCGATCGGCGTCGGCTCAGCGATTTATCTCGAGGAGTATTCCAACGAAGGTCGGATCAAGCGCATCATCCAAGTGAATCTGTCGAACCTCGCCGGCGTGCCGTCCATCGTTTACGGCCTGCTCGGAATGACGGCTTTCGTGAAAATGTTTGGCCTCTTCCGCAAGGAAGAGGAGAAAAAGCTGGTCATCAACCTGCTATTCACGACCTTGGATGTCCCGCTGCCGTTCGATCGCGCGTTGATCTCCGGCGCGCTGACGCTCACGTTGTTGGTGCTGCCGACGGTCATCGTCGCGGCTCAAGAAGCCTTGCGAGCAGTCCCGTCAACCATCCGCATCGCGTCTTATGCCTTGGGTGCGACGCGATGGCAGACGATTCGCC
>CAZPUJ010000048.1:0-4518 GCA_964589725.1 uncultured Planctomycetaceae bacterium | reverse complement strand
GGTCGCGTTGCTGCGGATTTGCGACAGCGTCACCGCGACGCCCGGCGACATCTTCGCGGTGTTTCGCTACGTGCTGATGCTCATCATGGGTTTGGATGCCGTCCCGAAACTCGTCCAGCACCTCAGCCGACTGCGGGACTTGTCGCATCGCCTGCGACGCGCGTAGCTAGTGCCCATTGGCGAGCGGGGGGCGTCAGCCCTCTGATGCATTGGTGAAGGACAGCGTCGGAATAACTCGGAAGCATCAGGGGGCTGACGCCCCCCGCTCGCCGGAGAGCGTCGCAATCAGAATTCCCGCCGCGACCGACACGTTCAGCGACGTCAACTTTCCGCGCGGCGTGATGCCACACACGGCATCGCAGTGCTCGGCCGTGAGACGCCGGAGTCCTTTTTCTTCGTTGCCCAGCACCAGCAGCCACGGTCGGCCGCGATCGACTTGCGCGACATCCTCGGTCGCGTGCTCAGACGTGCCCAAAACCCACAAGCCGGATTTCTTGGCAATTGTCACCGTTCGGCTAAGATTTGCGACGAGCGAGAATGGCACATGCTCGACACCACCGGCTGCGACGTCGTAGACCGTGCCATTCATCGGCGCGGAGCGATCCTTCGTGAGCACGATGCCTTGAACGTCGAAGAAGGCCGCCGTCCGAAAGATCGCTCCGACATTGTGCGTGTCTTGCAGGTTGTCGAGTGCCAGCCACAGACCATGCCCACCGGCCCGCGAGGCGACGTCGGCAAAAAGTTGTTCGAGCGACACGTCGCTGCGTTCGCGTACCTTCGCCGAGACGAGCGTTTGCCGTTCTGACTTTTCGCCCCCGTCGCGGTAGTCACGCCGAACGGTTCTCCCCATCTGAGTCACTCGCACCGCATGAGCCTGCGCGACACCGAGGACGGCGGCCCACGCCGGGCTTGGCGAATCGGTGCCGACACAAACTTCAAAGACATCGTGCGAACGAGTCTCGATGGCAGCCAGGACACTGTGTGGGTTTTTGAGTTCGAGCGACACGGGATTTCCTCGCGGCGAGCGGCCGGCGTGAGCCGGCTGATGGCATGAAGACTCGGCGACCGGCGGCAAAGAGACTCGAACGCATCAGTGCTTTCCTTGTCGCCCGGTTGATCGGTGGCCCCTTCTCTCAACGTCAACACAGAGACTCGAACGCATCAGGGGCCTCACGGCCCCCGCTCGCCAGTGAGCTGGCGCTGCCGTTGAGCTTCGTAAAACAAGATTCCGGCAGAGACGGCGGCGTTCAGGGATTCAATGGTTCCGAACTGCGGGATCGTGACGAGTTCGTCACAGGCGTCGAGCAACTCCGGCCGAATCCCCGAGCCTTCGTTACCGATGACAATGGCAATGGCCGATGCAAGATCGCACGCGAATATGGATTGCGGCGCGCGTTGGCTGGTACCAATCAGACGAATCCCGGCCGAACGAAGTTGCTCGGCAAGACACAACAAGTCATCCGCTTGAGCGATATGTAGGTGATTGACCGCTCCGGCTGAACTGCGGGCGACGAGCGCGGTCACTTCGACTTGCTCGCGCGACGGCACAAACAGCGCATCGACGCCCAGCACGTGCGCCGATCGAATCACGGCTCCGAAATTGTGCGGGTCTTGCAGGCCGTCCAGGATGCCAAAAAGAGGTCGCGGTTTCGCGGCGGCGAGCAGATCCTCGACGCGGTCGTATGGAAACGCCGACATCTTGGCGAGAAAGCCTTGATGCTCGCGCGAGTGACATAATTGCGCGAGCCTGTCCGTGGAAGCGATCTGCAGCGGGATTTCTCGTTCGCGAGCCAATCGCGTTGCCTCAGCCAAGTCGCTGTCGTCGAGGCGATCGGCGAGATGCAGTTCCAACACGGGCCAGCGAGCGGCGCGCAGTGTCTCCAAGACGACGTGTCGTCCCCAAAGCCAACACTTCTGATGACTGCCCAGCAGCGACGCCTTGCCTTTGCGTCGCTGATATCGTTCGACCATCTCACTTGATCCGGATCGAGTAACCGGTGCCGACGAAGTAGTCGTCGGAGGCTCCGGTCAGGCCAACGCCGGCTCGAATGTCGAATTGCATGTCGGGAGTCGGGCGGTAGGTGATTCCCGCGTCCAGATAGTGCTGCACCTGTTCGGTGTCGGCACCCGACGGGAACAAGCCAAACCACTCCGTGTAGGCCCCAACTCTCTCGGCAAGGTTGTAATTGATCGTGATCGCCTGCGCCCACTCTGTGTACTTGTGCCCGGTTCCGCCATCGAGGGCATTGTTGAATTGCGTGCTGGCACCGATGGCGAGGAAGTCATTCACGTCCCAGCCATAAAGAAAGTTCATGCCGGGTAACACTTCGTTCGCCGTGACAGATTGTGCGCCGGTCGGGATCGTCATCTGCGGCACCAGCGCCATTTCGGGCCACCAGCCTTCTTGCGGAGTCAATCCGAGCTTGAGGCCCAGATACAAGTCTTCAACGCCACTCTGCGTCATGGCTGGCGAGGGGTTGCCAGTGACTTGGCTGAACGGAAAGACGCCCAACCGCAGTTCCAGCCAGTCCTCGAACACACCGTAGCGAAACAAAAACTCGCCCGCCGAGTGGGTGATCGAGTTGTCGTCCGGGTCGTTGTTGCGGACGTAGGTGTAGCCGGATTCGATTTGTAATACGCCCTTGCCAACTGTCGTACTGGCTTCGACGAAGTCAGGCCGATCGGTCTGTAAGTCGTCATCGACCGGCGGCCCTCCGCTGAATGAGGTGCCATAGCTCCACTGGAACAGAGTCTTGCGAGGCTCGTCCGGCGGAGGTCCGAAACTCGGACGCGGTTCGTCATCGTTCTTTACTTTGCTATCCAGTTCAAGGTCGACTTGCGGCCAAAGCCGGGATGTCGCCAACCAACTCGCGGGTTGAATCGGCCGGTGTACCACGCAGCGATCTCGCAGAGATGGCTCGCCCGCGATCCCACACGCAGCGGAAACGAGAATCAAGCCGGCAACAAGGATGCGAATCGACATCGGGAGTCCATTCCCACTCTTCAAGAAACAGGAGGACGCTCAACAGTTTCTGGCTGGCATCGCCGTATGAGTCGCTTCCCGGCCGCCGATAGTGATTCCGTCCGAATACAACGACTCTGACTTGTCGGAGGTGAGACAAGATCTTGTCATCGGAATTCCGCCGCAGCGGCCGAACGGACGTTGTTTTGATTCCTCAAAGTTTGCGATGCTTGATCGCGCGAACGGTGATTCTCTTGTTTGGTTTGACCAGCCCTAATTTGCGGTTCCAGTCGCCTCCTTGTCGTGAAGCCCGCAGTTTCGCTACTCCCGCAGCTGAATCGACGGCTCGACAAGGTTGCGAACCCTGACGCCCAGCAGCACAATGTCGCCGCGTTTTTTCGTCCATCAACCCGCGCCGTCTGGATCCGCTCCCGTCCCATCCTGTGGCATCCAGTGACAGCCATTAAAGGGAAACGTGTGACTTCGTTCCGTGGCACCTTGGCGCGTCCTCCGATCGCGCCACTCGCCAAGATTCCGATTTACGCCCAAAACGCAGATCGCGAAGGACTGCGAACGGCCTGCCGGTTCAATTCCGAACTGATGGATCATCTCCGTCAGTTTGTAAGGCCGGGCGTTTCGACAAATGCGCTTGACCAGTTGGCCTACGACTACACCGTGCGGGCCGGGCATACGCCGGCATGCCTCGGCTACAACGGCTATCCCAAGACGGTCTGCACGAGCGTCAACGACGTCGTTTGTCATGGCGTTCCCAGCGAAACCGTTCTGGAGGACGGCGACATCGTCAATGTGGATTTGACGACGATCGTCAACGGTTGGCATGGAGACCAATCCGAGACCTTTCTGGTTGGCAATGTCTCGCCCGAGGCTCGAAGGTTGGTGCAAGCGGCATTTGATGCGCTGTGGGTCGGCATTCGAGCGATCAAACCGTTCGGCCGAGTCATCGACATTGGCCGGGCGATCTACCGGTTCGCGAAGGAGCAAGGCTACGAAGTTGTGCGCGAGTTCCAAGGACATGGTCTCGGACGAGCCTTCCATCAAGAGCCGGGCGTTCCCCACTTCCCCGATTTACAGTCGGGCAAAGCGGTGATTCGGCCGGGCACTTGCTTCACCATCGAACCGATGTTGAACATCGGGACGTGGAAGACGGAGATCGACAAAAGTGATGGTTGGACGGTGCGGACTCAGGATCGGCGACTCTCGGCGCAGTTCGAACACGCCGTGTTGATGACCGAAAGAGGCCCGGAAGTCCTGACGCTCACCCAGTTCGGCCCGCGTGAAGGACATCGTTTCTAGAGCCAGTCTGCCGTTGCCTCGATGGGCAGGTTTGTTATCTTACTCGGTTGAGAAGCCGATTCTGACATCGGCAAGAAATGAATCCAGATCGCCGCGGCAATGAGTTGCGGACATTTTCAGCCCTCTGTTTCGTCGAGGTTGCCATGAAGGAGGCCATTTGTGGTTAAGTTGCGTTTGCGAGACAACGAGAGGATTCAAGATGCGGTAAAGCGGTTTCGGAAGTTGGTGGAACACGCGGGAAT
>CAZPUJ010000047.1:0-2615 GCA_964589725.1 uncultured Planctomycetaceae bacterium | reverse complement strand
CGGCGCCGCGACCAGGCAGATGTCGCCGGGGTCCAACAGCGCGTCGGCGATCAGTCCCAACAACTGCTGCGAGCCCGTCGTGCAGACGATTTCGTCAGGCGAAACCGAGCGGACATTGTTGGGCGTCGATTCGCGTTCCAGTCGCTCGACGTAGTCTACCAACTGCTGTCGAAGCCGGAGATCACCCGGCGTCGTACCGTATTGCAATGCCTGCCGAGCTTTCGCCTCGTCTGCGATCAACTCGCGCACTGCCGCTGTCGTCTCCGTCACCGGCAGCGAACCGGGATCGACCAACCCGGCCGCCAGTGACAAAACGTGAGGATGCTCGACCCCCTGCTGCATCAGGAAACTGATGGCTTGATCCGCTGCTCGGTGCCGATGCCGGCTGAACGAAAGAGGGATTTCAATACTCGCATCGTGCTGAACCATTGCTGAGACCTCGCGGCTGTGCTGCAACCGAATCGTGTTTCTGAAAGAGCAGGGTTTATATCCTTTGATCTTCTTTTCTTCGCGTCCTTTGCGAGCTTCTGTTCAAGAACTTTGTGACAATTCTTAGGCGTACGATCCCACCACCGCACCGGTATTGGCTCGTTCGCGACGGACTTTGGCTTTCCACTGCGGTAGCGATGTCGGTATCGTGCGGATGTCGGATAAAAGTCACAGAAGCCAGGGCTGGGCGGCGAAGTTGACGCAGCCGTTCGAAATGGTGACGAACCATGTTGAATGTTTTTCAGCCGCGATCGTTGTGTTCCGTTCACTTTTGTGACGGACTGCCGAGACGATCGTTCTTGAAGATTGGCTCGCTGGCGGTTGGCGGTTTTTCCCTTTCGCTGCCGAGACTGTTGCGAGCTGAGGCGGACGGTGTCCTGCCGCAGTCGAACAAGTCGGTCATCATGGTCTACCTGTCCGGCGGGATCGCGCATCAGGACACGGTCGATCTCAAGCCGGACGCGCCCGACGGGATTCGCGGCGAGTTTAAACCGATCGGCTCGAAGGTGCCGGGCATCGAATTGGGAGAACTGCTGCCGAAGCTCGCCAATTGCACGGATAAGCTGGCGATCATTCGCAGCGTTGTCGGACAAGTGGATGAGCACAGCAGCTTTCAAAGCCTGACTGGCCACACAATGGGCCAGGCGTTGCAGAACGGCTGGCCAAACTTTGGCTCGGTGATCTCACAGTTGATGGGCTCGAAGGACGCAGCGACTCCGGCGTTCGTCGACTTGTTTCCGACGATGCAGCATCGGCCGTACAACAGCCCGCCATCGGGCTTGGTCGGGCCGACGTTTCGTGGCATCCGCGCCGACGGTGAAGACCTCGAAAGCATGAAGCTGCGATTCGTCGACGCCTCGCGATTCGGCATCCGCAGACAGTTGCTCGACTCGATCGACGGCATCAAGCGGAATTTCGACAACCTTGCGCTGGCCGGCATGGATACGAGCTATCAAAAAGCGTTCGACGTGCTCACGTCTAGCCGCTTGGTCAATGCGCTTGACGTCGAGAAGGAAGACCCCGCCGTGCGCGAGCGATACGGCCGCGGTTCGTCGAAGCATCTCGGCGACGGCGCACCGATGTGGAATGATCAACTCTTGCAAGCGCGTCGCTTGATTGAGGCCGGCGTACGCTGCGTCGCCGTGGCGTACGGCTTTTGGGACACGCACGGCAGCAACTTCAAATACCTCAAGGAACACTTGCCGCTCTTCGATCAAGGCATCTCGGCGTTGATCGAGGACATTTACGCTCGTGGCCTCGACCGCGACGTCACCGTCGTCGTGTGGGGCGAGTTCGGTCGCACGCCCAAGATCAACAAAGACGCCGGCCGCGACCACTGGCCGCGAGTCAACAGCGCGATCCTTGCTGGTGGCGGCATGCGCGTCGGACAAGTGATCGGCGCGACCGACAAGCTGGCCGACTCGGCTCTCAACCGGCCGGTCGATTACCGAGATGTCCTCGCGACGATCTACCACAACCTCGGCTTCGGCGACGACGTCGCGATCAAAGACATCTCCGGCCGCCGCATCGGTGTGCTGCCGACAAGCGCGCGGCCGGTCGTGGAATTGATGTAAGAATCGGACCAAATCCTTGCGAGGGATTCCTGATGAAAACGACCTGCGATCTCACGGACAAAGAAGTGGCGGATCTCCTGGAAGCCACCGAACAGCAAGACGTCTCGGAAGCGTTACGCATCGCCGCACGTGAACATATTCGTTATGTGAAACGAATGCAGTTGATCGAGCTTTCCGGGAAAATCACCGTTCAAGACGATTGGTTGGCCCATAAGGCCGCCGACCTTACTGAGGCGGCTCATGGCACGTGATTCCGTCATTGTTGACACGTGCCACTGGAGTCCCTTTTTCAGTCGTGAGGCTTCGGACGTTCGATCCGCAGTGACGGCACTGTTGAAGGCGGATCGAGTGGTCATGATCGGCCTGGTAGCGGCGGAAGTCTTGATCGGCTTCCGAAAGGAGGCCCAGGCTTCCTGGGTTGCATCGCGGTTGGAAGGCCCGGAATTCTGTCAGCCCGATTGGGAAGATTGGGTTTTCGCTGCGCGATTGGGCCGACAGCTCGCGGCCCGTGGACACCAGCTTCCGATCTCTGATTTGGTGATTGCCGCGGTT
>CAZPUJ010000046.1:0-4935 GCA_964589725.1 uncultured Planctomycetaceae bacterium | reverse complement strand
TCGCAACCGGACCTCCGCTTCCGCACGCAACGTTCCGCGACAGACCGTTCCTGGTTTGCACACTGGTCGTCGCCATTCCAACAGTCGTCCTGTCACGGCGCACCGACAGCGAGGCATCGCCGGCGCGGGAGATCAGCCCGCATTTTACGCTCAAGAAGTTTGGCACGAGTCGACCCAACGAGACTCGACTCGGTTCGTTGTGGAACCGGCGGGATCAGGCTTCTTTCATCCGATCACGGTTGTCGAGGTTCGCGAACGATTGGCTCTCCTGCCACCAGCGATCAGCGACAAAGTCGAAGTCATTCAATTTAGCCGCATGACGCGCAAGCGACGGCTCTTCCCTTGCTACGGAATGCAGTGGGGGCCGAACGTCTATTTGTACCCGATTGAAGATTCGCTGATTGAAACCTACGTCAGTCCGCCGACGCCGCAACAGATTATCGAGGCTCGCATGTTCGGTGGCCTCTGGTCGGAGGAGGGTGCCGAGTGGACGCTCAAATGGACACCCGAAGCCCTCAAAGACTTCTACCTCAACAACGTGCTGATCCACGAAATCGGCCACGTGATCGATGAACGAAACTCGCGGCAGGAAGATCGCGAACGCTACGCGAATTGGTTCGCGATCGAGTACGGCTATCGCGCGTCTCGCGGACGCCGTAGGTCAGGCTTTCCAGCCTGACCGGAGTCGTTCGGCGAGGCGACCGATTACGGCTTTCGACGTCGGTCACAAGTTCGGGTCAGCCTGGAAAGGCTGACCTACGACTTGCACGCTCGGGACCGCTCGCTCAAGCAGCGCAAATCCGCCGAACAGCATGCCGGAATACACCATGTCACCAAGAATGGTGTTGCGAAAGAACGGCAAGCCAACCACGTAGCATTCCAAGACCCCGCCCAGTGATCTTGGATACAGGCGGTCGAACGCCACCCAAGCGGCGAAATTGGTGATTAAGAAAAACACGATTGATCCCACCACCGTTGTGCCCACGATCCGCGCAACGGACGGACGAGCTCGCAGCCACTGACCGATGCCGGCAATCACGAGAATGGCCGAGTAGACCCACATCGCCGTGATGAACATGACGTCTTGGAAGGCCGCGTCCTTAGTGGCATACAGGACGATGTCGCTGAGCAACATCGCAGCCAGAGGGAGTGCCACGCTCCAACGGCGACTCGGCAGATACGCCGCTGCGAACAAGGTCATGGCCGTGATAGGTGCCACATTCTGCGGATGCGGCGCCAGACGAGACAACGCGGCGGCAACGATCAAGCTGGTCAAAAGCATCACTCGCAGTGTCGGCATGTCGGTCGCAAGCTCCTTATGCGTGGGACAGGTTTCTTCACCTGTTGCCCACAAAAATTGTTATCCTGGCTCATCGCAGACTGGAAATGGATCCGCGGGGGCGAGATTATAGGGCCGTCTCGGACCGTTTGGGAACGTCGCAGCGCTGTTTAGGCACTTCGCGCCACCGACACATTCGTCTTTCCATCGGAGCCCCGCTCATGTCAGCGAAACACTTCAGCGCTTACGCAGGTGCCTGGGACGAGCGAGCCGCCTCTCACTTGCTGCGACGGACCGGTTTCGGCGCGTCGCCGGAACAGATCGCCACCGCCGGCGAGCAGGGTTTGGAAGCGACGATCGAGAGTTTGTTCGCCGAGGATGCCGAACAAGAGACCCAGTTCCAACAAACTTTCGACCGAGTCAGTAACGGATTGCTCAACTTCACGGACGCGACGTGGGTGCAATCGTGGTGGGTCTATCGAATGCTCAAGTCTCGCGTGCCGCTGCGCGAGAAGCTGACGCTTTTCTGGCACGGGCACTTCGCCACGAGCGTTTCCAAAGTCGAAGACGCTTGGCTGATGCACCGGCAGATTGAGACGCTGCGGCAACAGGCGTTCGGAAACTTTCGTGATCTGGTCCTCGCCGTCGCGAAGGATGCGGCGATGTCGGTGTACCTCGACGGGCAGGCCAACACGAAGGAGCACCCGAACGAAAACTTCGCGCGCGAGCTGATGGAGCTTTTCACCTGCGGCATCGGGAACTACACCGAGGCAGATGTGCTCGCAGCCGCTCGCGCGTTTAGCGGTTGGAACCGAGCAGGTGCGGAGTTCCACTTCAACGCCGACGCGCACGACACGAACCGCAAGACGTTTCTCGGCAAGAGCGGCCGCTTCGACGGCACAGACATCATCGACATTCTGATGCAACAGCCCGCCACGCCGCGATTCATTACCTCAAAGCTACTGCGATTCTTCGCCTCGCCGAGCCCGTCCGACGAAGTCATCGCCGAAGCGGCCGACTTGTTCGACCGCACACAATTCAACGTGAAGTGGTTCTTGCGCGAGTTGTTTCAATCGAACTATTTTTTCTCGAATGAATGTCATCGCACACGCATCAGCAGCCCGGCCGAGTATGTCATCGGCACGGTGCGATCGCTCGGCGTGCGGATCGACGCGCCGAATTTGGTCAACCACCTGAACTCGATGGGGCAAACGTTGCTCGCGCCACCGAATGTCAAAGGTTGGGATGGCGAGAAGAAGTGGATCAATTCGTCGACCTGGCCCGCTCGTGTCGCGTTCGCCGAATTTCTGACGCAACTTTACAGCGATTATCCCATCGGCCCACATCTACCTTCCGACCGGATCGTCAACCCTGAGATCGCCGATCCGAATAAGGTTGTCTCCACGCTGGCGAGTCGATTGGCCCTTCCCGAACTGTCCGCCGAAGCTCGCGGAGAACTGACCAACTTCCTCGTACAAACCGACGCCGGCCCGAATCCGGCTCAGTTTCGCGAGGACCAAGGATTTCGAACCGACAAGACTCGGCAACTCATTAGTGTGATCCTGAGTTTGCCCGAAGCGCATGCGTGTTGAGATACGGCAATCCCGCGGCGAACCCCGGACCTTAGTCCGGGGGTGAATCGACGCGCAATCAGTGTTCAATACCCCCGGACTGACGTCCGGGGCTCGCCAGTTGAGAGGGAGGCCCAATCATGTTGACTCGACGTCAGTTTCTTGGACGAGGTGCGTGCGGTTTGTCGTTCGTGACGTTGGCTGGTTCGATGCCGGGGTTGCTGGCTCGCGCGGCGGCCGGTGCGGAGGCGGCGGCGAAGAACGATCATGTGCTCGTCGTCATTGAATTGAGCGGCGGCAACGACGGCTTGAACACGTTGATCCCGTTTGAGAATGACCTGTACTTTAAGAACCGTCCGACACTCGGCATTGCGAAGGAGAACGTGCTGAAGCTCAATGACGGCGTCGGGTTTCATCCGTCGCTCGCGCCGCTGCATGAGCTGTTTCAAGCCGGTAAGCTGGCGGTCGTGCAAGGCGTCGGATATCCCGAACCGAACCGTTCACATTTTCGCTCGATGGAGATTTGGCACACTGCCAGCACGAACAACTCCGTGCCGACAACCGGCTGGCTGGGGCGAGTCGTTGATCACGTGGCCGAGAAACCGGACGAGCAGCTTTATGGTCTCGTTCTGAACGGCGGTCTGCCGCAGGCGTTTCAAGCGGACATAGTAGCCGTACCGGTGGTGGCTCAGTTGGAGGCGTTGCTTCCCGCGGGCGAAACGGCTCCCGCGAAAGCTCAGTTGTTGAGAAAGCTGAGCACGGCGGGTCGAACCGCCGGCGGGCCGGTCGACTTTTTGCGAACTCAGGCGGCGGCCGTGTATCGAGCGGCCGAGCGTTTGCACGACGCGACGGCAAAGTACCAGTCGTCGGTGATGTATCCCGAAGGGGAAGTCGGCCCGCAACTGCGGCGAGCCGCTCAAATTCTTTCCGCCGATCTGGGAGTGCGAGTCTTATACGCCACTCAGGGAGGTTACGACACGCACGCGACGCAAAAGGACGCGCATGCCGGTTTGCTCGATCACCTCGCGCAGTCGCTGGCCGCGTTCCAGAAAGACATCGAAGCCTTGAAGCAATCCGAGCGAGTGACCGTGCTCGTCTTCAGCGAGTTCGGCCGCCGCGTGGACGAGAATGCCAGTCAAGGCACCGACCACGGAGCTGCCTCCTGCCTGTTCGTCCTCGGAGAAAAGGTCAGAGGCGGATTGCTTGGCCAACATCCCAGCTTGGAGAAACTCGGCGAAGGAGACCTCGTCTTCAATACCGACTTCCGATCGGTGTATGCCTCGCTGCTTGATGGCTGGTTGGGTTGCCCAGCCGAGAAATTCCTCGGCCAAAAATTCGAGCCGCTGCCGTTGTTCGGCTGATCGTCGTGAGACATTCTTCGTCTGAGATCTGTTCTAATACGACGGCGCACGCTCGGCCGTCTTGTCCCCTCGCCCCCCGCTTCGGGGGGAGAGGGTTAGGGTGAGGGGGTCTTCGGAGTCGGTGAGCGGCCGACGACGAGTTGGCGTATTGGCACGCGGTTGCACTGCGATGGGAAGCGTCGGCAACATTCGCCCCCTCACCCTAGCCCTCTCCCCCGAAGCGGGGGAGAGGGGACCGGAACGCACAAGGTGCGCCGTAGTTCCAGCCGATGGCCACCCGTCGGCCTCGACATACGATTGCGGCTTTGCACGTGACATCTTAGCGTGGCGGACATCATGCAGATTCGTTGTCCGCACTGTCATCAGCCGATTGATCTGGTCAACGACGATCCGTCGGGGGATATGACGTGTCCGTCGTGCGGCAGTTGTTTCAATCTGGCCAAGGACGTGGACACGGCCAGGTATCTCGATTCCGGACGTATGCTCGGGCATTTCCAGTTGCTCGACCGCTTGGGACAAGGTGCCTTCGGCGGAGTTTGGAAGGCCCGCGACACGAAGTTGGATCGGACCGTCGCGATCAAGTTTCCTCGGAATATGCACCTGACCGAAGAGGACGCCGAGAAGTTTCTGCGCGAAGCGCGAGCCGCCGCGCAAGTACGGCATCCGAACATCGTCTCGGTTCACGAAGTCGGGCGTGAGGACGGCTTCATCTACATCGCCAGCG
>CAZPUJ010000045.1:0-2697 GCA_964589725.1 uncultured Planctomycetaceae bacterium | reverse complement strand
CTCCCTCTCGGAGATCAGGAAACCGTAGGCGGCGATGCACAGCGTGGCGTGGTGATGGAAGCCGCGCCATCCTCGCCCTTCGAAATGCCCGAGCCCGACCTCCTGCTTGAGCTCCTGATAGTCGCGCTCGATGCGCCAGCGCAGCTTGGCGAGGTCCGCCAGCGAGCGGAAAGCGATGTCTCGCGGAAGCGTTGAGAGCCAGTATTTGGTTGGCGCGTCCTCGCCCCTTGGCCACTCGATCAGCAACCACTCTTGCGATCGGCTGCCGGTGAGATTGTAATCACGATGCGCGACCCGAACGCGCACGCGCGCAAAGCGCGAGGACAGCGGCTCGGTCGCGCCCTCCCGCCACTTGATCGTGCGCCAAGCGCGCTTTGGCAGGCCGAGAGCGAGTTGCTTGACCGGGACCGGTTGATGCTTGTCGTCCCGGCGAATGAGCTTCGGCGGTCGCCCGCGGCCCGACCACTTTTTCGGCGGCAGCGGCCCCGTGCCCGATGCCCACACAGACGTCTGCGGCAAGACACCGGCGACATAGCGCAGCCCGAGCGCGCTGACGCCGGCGCGCAGCTCCGTGTTGCAACCATAGCCCGCGTCCATCAACACCACGCCGCGAGGAAGGCCGGCCTTGCAGGCCGCATCGATCTGCTCAAGCGCGATCTCGGGCTTGGTCTTGAAGCAAACATCCTCAGGTACGCCCGTCTTGCGCCGGCGTTTGCCGTCCCCCGCCCAGTCTTCCGGCAGATACAGACGATAGGCTACCGGAAGGCTTGCGTGGCGATTGGCAAGCGACAGCGACACCGCGACCTGGCAGTTGTCCTGCTTGCCGAGCTGGCCGCAATATTGCCGGGCCACGCCAACCGAGTGCTCTCCCTTCTTCGGAAAACCGGTGTCGTCAATGATCCACGCTTCAATGGACCCGTGACGCTCAATCGCCGGCAGCACCATCGCGCGCACCTTGGCCAAAACATTCTCGTCCGACCACGCCGCGTTGCCGACGAAATGCAGCAGCGACTGATGCTGCGCCGCCGTCCGCCCAGGCGCCGTCACCGCCGCCATCGGCTCGACGCTCTTACGCTCGCACGGCATCATCAGGCCGACGCAATAGTCCCTGAGCGGGCCGGCACGGTCCGCGTGACCAATCACGCTCGCAAGCCCCTCGACATAAGCCGAAAACCGCGATTCACCGTCATCTGCCGCTCGGAGATCCATATCAGCCCTCATCCGCCGATGTTCGAATCTCTCCGCCTACCCGAGTCGGATCGTACGTCGGCTGCGACTTTCTGACTCAGTAAGATTAGGCGCTGGCCCCGGCCACTGACAAGCCCGCCCCAATAAATCACTGTAAAGCCATTCAGGGGCGTCTCAGCGCCAGTCGCCCGAGATGCTCTGCCACACCGCGAGCGCGGCGAGGGCCGCGGTATCGGCGCGCATCACGCGCGGACCGAGCGAGACGGGAAGTACGCTGGCGTGCGCACGCAGCATCGCCCGCTCGGCGTCGTCGAAACCGCCCTCGGGTCCGATGAGTATGGCGGCGCGGTCACTGTTCTTTCGTTGCAGCGCAAGCGCGATCGGGGGCGCGGTTCCGCTTTCGTCGCAATGGATGAGCGTGCGCCCGGTGTCCCAAACGGAAAGAACCTCGGCGAGCTTTCGCGGCTCGCGAAGCTCGGGCACGGTGAGACGCCCGGACTGCTCGGCGGCTTCGATGGCGTGGGCGCGCAGACGCTGAAGGTTGACTCGCGATACGATGGTGCGGCTGGTGATCACCGGCTGCAATGCCGCGACACCAAGCTCGGTCGCCTTTTCGATCAGAAAGTCGATGGGCGCGCGTTTGACTAGCGCGAACAGGAGCCAGAGGTCGGGCACGCCCACCTGCTCGCGGATCTTCGCCTCACAGGCAAGGGTCACGCCGCGTTTGCCGGTCAGGGCGATGCGCGCGCGCCATTCGCCGTCGGCGTCGTTGAACAAGCGCACCGCGTCGCCCGACTTCGCGCGCATGACGTTGCGCAGGTAATGCGCATGCGGCTCACTGGCGTCGATGCGCGCGGCGGCGCCCAGCGCATCTTCGACAAAAAGCCGGATGCCGCCGCCTGGATGGGTGAGATCGTCTTGTTGGCCGGGCATGATAGGCATGAGAGGATCGCGTCCCACGCATTCAACGCAAGCGCAATGACGTTCGATACGCAAGGCCCAAGCCCGCCCCGGGCAGATGCTCGCCCCAGCGACGCGCCGGCCCGCGATTGGGTCGACCTCTCGCCTTCATGGATTAGGCCTTATCTGCGTTTGATGCGGCTCGACCGGCCGATCGGCATCTGGCTGTTGTTCTGGCCCTGCGCGATGGGCCTCGCGCTCGCCGCGCCACGGCGCGACAGCTGGAGCGGCATATTGTGGATGCTGATCCTGTTCGGCCTCGGCTCGGTCCTGATGCGCGGGGCTGGATGCACCTATAACGATATCGTCGACCGCGACATCGACGCGAGCGTGGAGCGCACGCGCGGGCGGCCGATCCCATCCGGCGCGGTCAGCGCGAAAAAGGCGGCGCTGTTCCTGGTCGCGCAAGCACTCGCCGGGCTGATTGTCCTATTGGCTTTTAATCCTCCCACGATTTTTCTGGGCGTGGCCTCGCTCGTACCGATCGCGCTCTACCCCTTCATGAAGCGGATCACGTATTGGCCGCAGGCTTGGCTCGGGCTCACGTTC
>CAZPUJ010000044.1:0-7316 GCA_964589725.1 uncultured Planctomycetaceae bacterium | reverse complement strand
CGGACACGGCCGTCGATTATTCGCTGGCACTGCAATGGCAGATCACGGAAGCGGCCGCCGACACGCTGATTTTCACGACGCCCGATTGGCTCGCCGGCAAATTGGATTTTCAGGGAGCGGGTATTCGGCAGACCGCGTTCGTGCCAGCCGAAAAAGGACGCACGCGCTGGACGGTCACACTGCAAGACCCGATCGGCGCGCGATATTTCCTGCTCGCCACCGCCACGCTGCCGCCGCCGGAGAAAGGCCGAGTGCTCGCGCCGACGATCGGCTTCGAACGTCAAGACACCGCCGCCGCGGAGAACGCGGCCGCTCCGGCCGACAACGCCGCGGCACCGCCCCCGGCCGTGCTGCCGCTCGACACTCAGCGACAATTCGCAGTGCTGATCAACATGTCGAGCAGTCAGCTTTCGCCGGTCGTCGACAACGTCGGCGAAACGGTGCCGCGCGAGGAACTTCCGATCGTCGTCGATCAACGCCTGGTCGATCAGGCGACCGCCGTGCTGCGACTGCGACAACTCAGCCCGCTGCCGACCTGGAGCCTCAAGTCATACGCGACTCAGGCCGGCGCTCAGGCGTCGGTGAACCTCGCCGACTTGGTGACGGTGCTCGCCGCCGACGGCACGTGGCGCATGCAAGCGATCTACACGATCAAGAACCGCTCGCGGCAGTTCCTGGCGTTGCAACTGCCCGAAGACAGTCAGGCCCTGTCGGTGTTCGTCGCCGATCAACCGTCGCGGCTGGTCGAATTGAAACGCAATTTGAAATCTGAGATCTCAAATCCAAAATCCAAAATCCAAAATCCAAAATCGTATCAGCTCGTTGCGCTCCCGAAGACCAGCGAGGCCGATCTGTCATTCCAAGTAAAACTCGTTTTGGCCGGACGCTTGTCGACGGGCCGCTTACCGCGCGGCTTGCGATTCTGGTCGCAAGAGTTCGACCTCCCCGCGCCGACCGTCGTTTCGCAATCGGACGACGACGAGTACGGCATTCAGGTCTCGCGAACCTTGTGGACCGTGCATGTGCCGAACGACTGGAGCGCGAAGCCGGTCAACGATCCCAACCGCCATAACCTGACTCGACAAGCCAGCGACACCGCCGCCGTGGCCTATCGCTGGGGTTGGCTGCAAGAGGCGAATGATCTGTTGCGAGTGATCGAAGGCAACTATCAAGGCTCGCAGAAGCTGCAAGCGCTGAGCAATCTCAAGCAGCTTCGCACGCGGATCGACAGCAGGGGCCCGGGCGCTCCAGCGCAGACGTCCGAGGAAGGCCGCAAATTGTCCGAAGCGGTGGAACAGTTCAAAGGCAAACAATCCGACCTGGAAGGCCGAGTCATCATCGAGAGCGAAAACGGCGAGACCAACTTCTACGTCGCCAAAGACCAGCAAGAAGCCGCTCAAGCTCATGCCGCTCAGCAGGCAGACAAAAACGCAAACGGCCGTCGCTTCTTCAGCCAAGGTGGCCAACAAGGGGGAGGCTTTCAACGCGAAATCGTGAACCTCAACAACTTCGACCTCTTCCTTGGCAACTCGGGTGTTCTCAACGGTGAGGACCGCAACGGCAACGGAGTGCTCGACCCCGGCGAGGACGCGAACGGCGACGGCGTCCTCAACCTGGGCGACGTCATTCTCGGAACCAACGTCGATGGCGGACTGAAGTTCAAGCTGAACTTGCAACACGAGAAATCCAGCGGCGAGACGAAATCGGACCGGTCGCGCGACGTGAGTCAGAAATCAAAAGCCTTCGCCGGCAAAGGCGTGACGGAAGAAGACCGCATCGCCCGCCGCAAACAAAGCGTCGAACAATTGGACCAGTTGAACAAGTCGGTCGAGAACGAACGCCAGCAACAACAGCTCGCCAACGCACAGCCGCAGCAACAAGCGCAACAACCTCAAGGCCGGACCACCAGAGCGCCGGAAACTCCATCCGCCTTGCCGCCATTGGGCTCAATAATTGTCAGCGATGGGGCCGTGAGGACCGTCATTCAAGGCGGCGTCGATCGTTCGAGGCAGCAGTACGGCATGAATCAGCCCGGTCGCTTTGGCCGAGCGAGTGGCTTGGGAGGAAACATGGGTGGAGGCGTCGGCTTCGGCGGCGGTGGGATGGGCGGTGGTGGCGTTGGACGGGGCAGTGTCATCGCCGATTCCGATGGCGAAATGAGCCTTGAGATCAGACAGGCTCAAGCCGTTCATGCCGCCGGCTGGACGCAAGTCGGTGGACTTTCGTTGCCGATCGAAATTCAGCGTGAAGGAAACGTTCTGCGGTTCTCGCGCGCGAGCGGTTCACCACGATTGGCTCTGGCCGTGCGGCCGGTCGAATCGAACCAACTTAGTCTCGGTCTGTTGTGGACGGCGGTCTGGTCCTTGATCGCGGTGTGGCTGCTGCGACTGGTGAGCCGCACCTCGACTTGCTGCCCGGTCTGGTTGCAAGCCAGCGCCGGCGCGAGCGTGCTCGGATTGCTCGGCATGTTCTTCCTGCCATCTCCGCTGTCTCAGCTTGGCTTCCTGGCGTTCGCCATCTCGGCCTTCGTGCTGGCGATTGGCCTGCGTCGCAGTACTCGCCAAAATGCCGCGACGAGATAGTCCTCATGCGTTATGCGAATTCGAATGACACGCTTTCGCATTGGGCTCACACGAACTTTGGTCGGAACAGAAGGGCGCAAAGACCGCGAAGTGACGTTCCGGTTTCGATTCTCAATGAATGTCGATCACACACGGCAGTCTGTTTCTCTTCGCGATCTTTGCGTCCTTCTGTTGAAAGCCAGAGAAACTCGCTCGCGGCTGAGCGACGCGCGGCCGTGTGTGATTGCGTTCCTGCGTTCGGCTTGCGGTTAAACGGATGTTTTCGGAGCTTGCAAGGTGACTCGTCCCAGTTTGGTCATCGCCAGTCGCAACGCCAAGAAGCGGCGTGAAATCGAAGAGCTGTTGGCTCCGCACGGTGTCGAAGTGCTGATCGTCAGCGACTTTCCCGATGTGCCGGAGGTGGTCGAGGACGGCCAGACGTTTGCCGAAAACGCCGCGAAGAAGGCCACGCAAACGGCACGGCATCTGAATCGCTGGGTATTAGGTGAGGACAGTGGCCTGATGGTCGATGCGCTGGGCGGTGCACCGGGTGTTTACTCCGCTCGTTTCAGCGGCGACGAAGCGACCGACGACAAGAATAACGCGAAGCTCATCGCCGAACTCGCCCACGTGCCCGACGAAAAGCGGACGGCTCGCTATATCTCTCACGCGGCGATCTCCGACCCGACCGGCACGATCCGATTCAACGTCGAAGCAACCTGTCGAGGCCGCATCATTCACGAGCCGCGCGGCACGAATGGCTTCGGTTACGATCCGTACTTCTTGATTCCCGAATACCATCAAACGTTCGGCGAATTGAGCTCGACCGTGAAACATCACCTCAGCCACCGCGCCCGCGCGTTCGAGCGATTGGTCGGGCCGTTGGTGCGATTGCTCGGCTCATCTCGCGGAGCGAGATGACTACGTTCCTGACATCGGCGTCCAGATCAATTTCGTCGGCGCTGCTGCCTGATCCGCGCGCGCGATGCGACGCGCTTTCAGGCGGACGTACGGCGCGACGAAACGGCCACGATGGCCGAAATGGCCGGGAGCCGAGCTGTGGTCCGCGCGGAATGGCTCACGCAAGTCTTCGAGCACGAAGCCGGATCGACACAGCTCGCCGACAAGGTCATCCCAGCGATGCAGGAACTCGACGGCGCCTCGCTCGCGGTACGAATCGTCCGCGACGCGCGGCAGCGGGCCGGAGTGATAATACTCGACGCCGATCGTGTATCGGTCCTGCTCGTTGCGATGTGAAATCTGCAAGCTGGTCGGCTGCTTGTGCTGGCTGATATACAGTCCGCCGTCGCGCAGCAGGCGTGCGACTTCGCGATACACCTTCGCAACGTCTTGAACGTAGCACGTGCTGACCGGCTGATGCACGATGTCGAAACTCGCGTCGCAAAGCATCGGCAGGTCATCCATCGAGCCTTCGATCGCGCGGACTGACAAGCCGCGTCGAGCCGCCTCTTGCTCGTCGAGCCGCAGCATCTCCGGGCTGAGATCGACAACCGTCACGCGCGCTCCGGCCACGGCGTAAAGAATCGACTGCCAACCGCCTCCCGACGCGAGGCACAGCACGTCCAACCCGGCAACGCTCGCCGGCAACCAGCCCCGTGAATCGAGTGTCGCCAACGGCGCTCGACACTCTTCGTCCGTCGCCAACTTGGCGAACGGACTGCCATTTGCCAGTCGATTCCATGTCGTTCGGTTTTGGGAAAGGTGAGACATCATCCGTTGCAAATCGAAGTTCAGCCGAAGTCCCAACTTCGCCAGCCGGCTTTCGCGCGGTCACCGCCGGCTTGTTTGAGTTCAGCCAGTGATTCCTTCAGGACTTCGCGATCCTCAACGTCCTCAAGCCACGCGATCATCGCTTCCCACGAGTCAGCGTCCACGACTGCAAAGCGTTTGCCTTTGGCGGTGACGTATTGCACGGATTGAAGGGCTTCAAGACCGCTCATAATCGGGCATTTCAATTTTGAGATTTGACATCAGGACACAAACCACCGCATCACGATAACAACGCCGCCGTGAACGTGACGAGGTCGTTCTTCGCCTGCGCGACCTTTTGCAAGACGTCCATGCGTTTGGCGTCGCGGCAGAGTTCCGAGAACGAGAAGCCGCCGCTGTCGTCGAGGTTCGTGAGATGTTGCTCGGCCAGTTCGATGGCGACGTCCCAGCGGTCGATGCGCGAGGCGAGGTCGACCAAGACGTACGCGACGAGTTGCTTGTCTTGTTCGTCCGGCGTGGCGTTGAGTTTGTCACGGAAGTAAGCGAACGCCTCGTCCACTTTTTCGCCGGAGAGCGCGAACAAGAAATGCCGGTGAGCCGGATAGAACTCGTCGAACGGTGGGTCGCTGGGGTACTGAAACTGCTTGTCGAGATGACCGCCGTACTCGGCCAACTCGAGGGCGAGTTTGAGCTCCGGACACGACTTGTCGAGGAACCGCGCGAACCGCACCACGGCGTTCAGGTGCGAGACGTCGATGTGGTAGTTCCCCTCTTGGAACAACCAGTCGCGGCCGGCGATCCATTCGCGCAGCGAGTCGCACGGTGGGGCCATCGCCATGCGGCGTTGTACGTCGGCTCGGACGGATTCCGTGAGGTCGCTGTACAGGTGGCGTACCAGAATGGCCGCGCACTGTTTGCGGTCGGCGGGCGGGATGCGGACCATCTGCTGTTCCAGCGACGTGATCGTACTGCACGTGCCGTGAGTCCTCAGCATCCACTGCACGCCCTTGGCTGGATTCGCTCCTTCGAAGAGCGCGACTTGAATCAGCTCTTCGGTGTCTTGACCCGGCTCGCGGTGATTGGACATCGCGTCGAGAGCGTTCGCGACCGGTTGCGGCTCGCGAATGGTGCGAAAGTAGAGCCAGGCGTTCGCGATCTGCCCTTCGGTCAGGAACAACTGCCCGACCTCACGAGCGGACTCGACGTAGGTCTTCTCGAAGTCGGTCCGCTTGTCGCTGGGCACGTCGTCGAGCGAGGTCGGTTTCAGCAGCGGCAAGCCGAGTTCCTGCTTCTTCCGCATCAGCGTGGCATCGAATAGATGATGATAATCCTTTTGCGTTCGCAGCGCGTCGAGCAGTTTGTCAAACACGGCCGTGGAGCCGGTGGGTTTGGCTTCGGTCAATTGCGTGAAAGGGTCGGTCATGGTGGTGGTCAACCTGATCAGGGGGCGGGGCAGTTGAGAAACTGGCAACCGGCGGGTGGCCAGTATGTTGGTCGGGACGAGAGATGGAAAGCGACGACGGTGGGGAAGCAGCTTTCGCTCGCGATGGGGGCCGACGGACAGCGGCGAGGGCAAAACAACTTTTCCCATGAGGCCGTCTGTAGCCCGAGCCCTTGTGGCTCGGAGGATTCCTTTTGTTCTGCGAATCATCCAGGCCACAAGGGCCTAGGCGACAGGATTTTGGAAATGCTGTTTTGCACCTGACAGCACCTCTCTCCATCTGCCTGTCACGTTCGAGGGAGTGCCGAGATATATTGGTCTCTCAAGCGCGTCAACCGTTCGGTCATCCCCCTCAACCCCCCATGTCTAGTGGCGATTGGCGAAGACTGGGTGGTCGTACCAAGCACGAGTAGAACTGAAGCAACACTCTTGAAAACGCAAAATTTAGTGGTAACATCCCTGCCAATTCTACCGGATTTACCTATTTTCAGCCTGAGAATCTCCATCTGTGCTAGGGCGGTGTCCATAGATGTCTATTAGTCGCTCACCCGAAGACGCGTGTCGGGTAAGTTCACGACGCGACACACTTATGAGATGCTCGCTAAATCGCGGAATCTTCTTCCCACTCAAGAAGATTCTCCCGCTGGTCTGTGGGGATTCTTAGTGTTCTATTCCAGCGGTGACTCACGATGACCGGTCTACTGACGAAGGCCTCCGGGCGTCCTCTCCCGGCAGGAGGGGCACTGCCGGTAGAATGTCCGCGCGCGCCAGTGGTTCAGGCCGAAGATCGCCTCCGGGTGGACGGAAAGTTCTTTGCGTGTGGAGATCGGCGGCTGCGGATCCAGGGCGTTACCTATGGCCCGTTCGCCCCCGACGCTCTAGGGCAGCCATTTCCCCCGGCCGACCGTGTGCACGAAGACCTCGAGCAGATGCGGGCCGCCGGGATCAATGCGATTCGTACCTATCATGTGCCCCCCCCTTGGTTGCTCGAGGCGGCCGGTGAGCGAGGGCAGGTGGTGCTCGTCGACGTGCCGTGGTCCCGGCATCTCTGCTTCTTGGAGAGCCGATCCGCCCAGATCGAAGCCCGCCAAGCCGTGGAGCGCGCTGTCTTGTCGGGACGAGACTTTCCCTGTGTTTTTGCGTATAGCATGGGCAATGAAATCCCCGCGAACATTGTGCGCTGGCACGGCGCACGGCGAGTCGAGCACTTTTTGGCGGAGTTAGCCGATGCCGCCAAACAGATCGATCCACGCACGCTCGTCACCTACGCGAATTATCCTTCGACCGAGTACCTCGATTTGTCGTTTCTCGATTTCATCACGTTAAATGTGTACTTGCATGATCTCGAGGAATTTCGGCGATATCTCCATCGGTTGCAGAACATCGTGGGGGACAAGCCGCTGCTGCTGGGCGAGTTGGGGATGGATAGCTTCCGCCATGGCGAGATCGAGCAGGCGGAGTTCTTAGCCGGCCACCTGCGCGAAATCGAACTCATGGGACTGGCCGGTGGGTTCATCTTCTCGTGGACGGATGACTGGCACACGGGTGGTTCGCAGATCGAGGACTGGGCATTCGGGATCACC
>CAZPUJ010000043.1:0-31781 GCA_964589725.1 uncultured Planctomycetaceae bacterium | reverse complement strand
TCGGCGACGAATGGATTTACCTCACCCGCGACGGCCGGATGTACGGCATCCCCGAACCGATTCGGCTCTGGGACTGGCATCTCCGGGAACTGCCCCAGTATTGGAAACGAGTCCGGCGTAGCGACCGTTTCCGGCTCCGGGGCCTGCGGCTGGCGATTGAGTTCGTTGACCGTTTGGCAGCAGGCAAGCCGAACGGCGGATCCCTCTCCCGGCGGACGGCCGGCCGCCTGGCGAGCTTGTTGAAACGGCAGCACTACGTGCAACTGCCGCCAAAACAGCTCTTTGGCGAAGCGTTCGGTCCGCTGGAGGGTAGCCTGGACCTGCTGATCTTCGCGGCTAGCCACGACGCCCCCGAGGTCGTGGTCGAAACGATCGACCCGGCGGAGGTCGCGGCAAGAATGGTGGCGTCGCTGCAAGAGGAGCGGACCGGTCTGTGGTCGTACTACCGGAGGTTCCGGTTCGCGTTTCCAAACGTCGTTAACGAACTACTGGAGAATGTGGAGCAACAGGAGCGGGCGCTGCTCTCCGAGTTCCTTGCGAACAAGCCCGCTTTCGCGGTGCGACATCCGTATCCAATTTCGATTCCGTCGTTGTTTAAGGCCATCGGTCCCGAACTGCCGCCATTACCGGCCCCCAGACTTATGAGGATGACATGAACCAAGCGCCACTAGTTCGTTCGATTGACGCTGGTGCCGCCGACGTCGGCGAGTGGGCCGCCGTCCCTTTATCGTCCGCAGCCCCTCGTTCGGCGGGCCTTGCTGGACGAACGGTTTTGGTGACCGACTCTGGCCGCGGCAGCGCCATTTCCATCCTCCGCTCGCTCGGAAAGCGGGGCTGCCGGGTCATTGCCGCCGACTCCGACCGCCATAGCCCAGGCTTTCGCTGTCGCTGGGTGGCGGGGCAATTAGTTTATCCGAACCCGGCTACGGAGCCGCAACTGTTCGTCGATGTGCTCGAGCAGGCGGCTCGGCGAGAGTCTGTGGACCTGATCGTTCCGGTCACGGACGCGGTGATTTTTCCGCTCTCCGCAGCGCGGGCACGGTTCGCACAAATTAGCCGGCTAGCAATGCCGACGGCCGAAGCCTTGGCCATCGCTGCGGATAAATGGAAGACCTTTGAACTGGCCCAGAAGCTTGGCATTCCCGCGCCGCAGACGCGTCTCTGCATGACTCCCCAACAAGCCGCCATGGACGCCAAGGACCTGCGCTGGCCAGTTGTGCTGAAAACAGTCGCCTCCTGCTTGCGCGGCCCAGACCAGCGGATGGAGAAATTCGGAACATGCTACGCGGACTGCGAGGACGGGCTTCGCGAGTCGGTTGAGGGGCTAGGGAGCCGTTTCCCTGTGCTCATGCAAGAATACTATCCTGGCACCGGAGTTGGCGTTGAGATACTCATGCACGAAGGCCGTCCATTGGCGGCGTTTCAGCACCGGCGCCTACGCGAATTCCCCGTCACGGGCGGTCCCAGCGCGATGCGGGAGAGCGTGGCACTCGACGCGACGCTCTACGATCATTCGGTGCGCTTGCTACGGGAACTGAATTGGACGGGGCTTGCCATGGTCGAATTTAAGATCGGCGTCGAGGGCCCCAAGCTGTTGGAGATCAACGGCAGGGTCTGGGGTTCTTTGCCACTGGCGGTCCACAGCGGCATGGATTTCCCCGCGCGGCTCGCCGACTTGTATCTGCACGGTCCGCCCAGCGAAGATGTCCCTCCCAATTCCACGTACACGGTGGGGCTCCGCTCGCGAAACCTCGAATTGGACTTGAAGTGGATCGTCTCCGTGGCACTCGGGAGGCATCGGCACCGTTACCTGCCATCGCCCAGGCGCCGTGAGGCGATCCCTGCTCTGCTCCAGTTGCTGCACCCGGGGTACAGGTGCGACGTTCAGTCACTTTTCGACATGGGGCCCGGTTTGGCCCAGTTGTCGCAGATGATTCCCAATTACTTCCGCAAGCTCAGCCAGAAGCGGCGAGAAGCGGACCAGCAGAGGCCGCGCGGCCCGTCACCGCAAGACGAATAGCAACGTTTGGGAATCGCCAACCCGTTGCACGTTGGCGAGGCATCCCAATGAGAGTCCTCGTGGCCATTCGATTTGACCGGATGCCTGCGGTGTGTCGAGTATCGCGACATCGAGCTGGTGCGGGGCGCTGAGTCGGGAGCGTACGTGGTGGCGGTGCTGACACTCGCCCATGTACTGGCCCTGGCGCGGATGAAGCCCAGAACCTTCCTGGCAATCGTTGTCCTGCCGTCTCGAACCCCGCGCATCTTTCCATTTCACCATTTTTCCAATGCTATGCATTTCCACTCTATTTATCTAGATCTCCATTTCAAAGACTTCGTGCGTCCGAACGTCTCTTTATCCATTCCATCCTCGTTACTCATCCCAGTAATTCAAATGTGAATCACTCAATACAAAATGTCTTCCAAATACAAAATTTTAACTTCAACTTCTTATCTTTCTCAATATTCTCAATAGTCCTGAATTGACAATTGTAAGGCCGGAGACTATCTCATTTCCAGCCAAGGTGAGACGGCGTAGTGGTCTAGGTGAAATGCGTCCCTTTGGAGAGCATTCAGGTGGAGAGCGGGCCACGAAGAAAAAACTGAACTAAGCGATTGAGTCCTTCGCGCAATGGGCGTGTCACACTCTGACTCGCGACTTGCGCAAATAGTGAGGTCCGAAAATGCTGAGCGTTCTCCTCGCTGGTGCTCGTGCTTCTTTCTCTAAATGGACGCCAATCGCTCGATCCCATCAACGAGCACGCCGAGCTACCGCGACTCGTCGCTGGCTCAGTGTCGAGGCGCTGGAAGACCGCTGTCTCTTGAGTAGGTACTTGGTTAACCACACTCCTTATCTTCAGCTTGGCAACGCGCCGCTGGCCGGTTTCGCGGGCAGTGCAACGGATCGGGTTCAGATCATTTGGCAAACAGTTCCAGCCAGCGGCACCGGGAACGACAGTTTCGTGGTGGAGTACCGGCGCGCGGGCGCGGCGACTTGGGTCGATGCCGGCTCTAGCAGCACCATCAACACGGGAGTTTCGAGCCGCGTCAACCGCTTCGTGGACGTCACGGGGCTCGACTATGACGCCGACTACGAATACCGCGTGCGGCACATGCGCGACGGCTCGGTCGTGAAAGACTATCAAGCCCCATTCCACACGCGGCTTCCCAAGGGATCGACCAAACCATTTACGTTCGTGGCCTACGGGGACTCGGCGAATGGCAATCCGCCCAAGGGATTCATCAACGTGCAGAACCGCATCAATACGATCACTTCGTCGTTCTCCGTGCTGATGGGAGACAATGCCTACGATAGCGGGACACACGCGGAGTTAGACCTTCGTTTCGATCCGACCATCAACGCCGCGACGCCAGAGTACAACAAGAACCACGTGGAATACTATGGGCTCGGAAATCACGATGTCTATACAGCCGGCGGCCAGCCGTCACGCGACAATTACGCGGTGCCGATTCCCGTTGCCGGAGTCACCAGTTCCGTGAATGGGCCGGCCGGCGCGCCCGCGGAGAACAACTATTCGTTCGACTTCGGTAATGCCCACATCTTGACGTATGACAGCAACGACGGCATCAGCACCGCGGAGGCCAACTGGATGCTGGCCGACATGCAGGCCAGCACGGCCAAATGGAAGGTCATTTTTTTTCATCACCCGATGTCCACCACCGATTCGTTCGCTGATAAACTCCGCGCCGCGGGAGTCGACGTGCTTCTAGGCGGACACCAACACAGCTACAGCCGCAGCAACAGCGGTTCTCAATTCTCCGAGGGCAACCAACTCATTCAGGTGATCTGTGGCACGGGCGGTGAGAGCACGACCACGTCAAAACAGGGTTTCTTAAAGATCGGCGTCACCGCCACCAGTCTCACGGTGTCCTACGTTCGGGCGGACAGCGGGTCCACGACGGATTCGTTCACCCTCACGTCTCCAAACAGCGGCTCCGCACCTACGAACATAGCCCTGTCGGCCAACTCCGTTGCGGAGAACTCCGCCAACAATACTGTCATCGGCGCGCTCACCACGACCGATCCTGATGCGGGCGATTCCCACACCTACTCACTGACGGACAACGCTGGCGGACGTTTCGGCATCTCCGGCAATCAATTGGTCGTCGCCAACGGCAGCCTGCTGGACTTCGAGACGAACACCAGCCACACGGTCACGGTTCTCAGCACCGACTCGACTGGGTTGAGTTTCTCCAAGAACTTCACGATCAACGTCACGAACGTCAACGAGGCGCCGACTACGACCGTCACCTTGCAGGACGGGGTCAACGGCTACGCCGGGACGATCGATACCACGATCAAAGGCGATCAACCGACGTCGACGTCTGGTTCGTCAGCCACGACAGTTGAGGCTGACGGCGACCCGGATAGGGGATCGCTCGTACATTGGGAACTGCCCTCGAGTCTAACTGGGAGCATCGTCCAATCGGCCTCGCTCACATTGTCGGTTACGAGTAGCACCACCGGTACCTATGAGCCTTACGAACTCTGGCGGAGTTGGACGGAAGGAGACGCCACGTGGAACCAGTCTGCCGCTGGAACCCCTTGGGGAGCAGCGGGAGCACAGCAGATTGACGTCGATCGTGCTGCAGCGGTTCTGGCCTCCGTCACTTCGCCGACCACGGGCTTTGTGACAATCAACCTGAATCTGGACGGGATTGCGTTGGTGCAGAAATGGATCAACACACCGTCGACCAACCATGGCGTCACGATTCAGAACTATGTGAATACGACCAGCGACAACGTCCGCTTTGAGTCCAGCGAAGCGACGACCGCCACTAACCGGCCAAAACTCACGATCACGTACACGACGGGCGCTTCCGAGGTGACGGTGCAGGGGAACGAGATCGGGATTGTCGACGGCGACACGACCCCCGGTGCGGCCGACGGGACCGACTTCGGCAGCGCCCTGCAGAGCGGGACGCCAGTCAGCAAATCGTTCACGGTCCGCAACGACGGCACTGCCACTCTGACTTTGAGCGGGCTGGTTGTCCCCGCGGGATTCACGGTCATCGAGCCGCTCACCACCATCCTGGCACCGGGCGTGTCCGACACGTTCACCGTGCGGCTGGACACCGCCACCACCGGCACCAAGAGCGGACAGATCAGCTTCACCACCAACGACAGCGACGAAAACCCCTTCAACTTCAGCCTCACAGGGACGGTGATCGTGCCCACGCCCGAAGTGACCGTGGAAGGGAATTTGACCGGTATTGCCGATGGCGACACGACCCCCAGCGCGGCCGACGGGACCGACTTCGGCGGTGCCCTGCAGGGCGGGACACCCATCAGCAAGTCGTTCACGGTCCGCAACGACGGCACCGCCAATCTGACCTTGAGCGGGCTGGTCGTCCCCGCCGGTTTCACGCTCACCGAGCCCCTCGCCGTCAGCCTGGCGCCGGGAGCGTCCGACACGTTCACCGTGCGGTTGGACACCGCGACCGCCGGCACCAAGAGCGGCCAGATCAGCTTCACCACCAACGATAGCGGCGAAAACCCCTTCAACTTCAGCATCACGGGGACGGTGACCGTGCCCGCGCCCGAGGTGACGGTGGAAGGGAACGGGACCGGGATTGCCGATGGCGACACGACCCCCGGCGCGGCCGACGGGACCGACTTCGGCAGCGTCCTGCAAGGTGGGACGCCCGTCAGCAGGTCGTTCACGGTCCGCAACGTCGGCACCGCCAACCTGACCTTGAGCGGGCTGGTCGTCCCCGCCGGCTTCGCGCTCACCGAGCCCCTCGCCTTCAGCCTGGCACCGGGCGTGTCCGACACGTTCACCGTGCGGCTGGACACCGCGACTGCCGGCACTAAGAGCGGTCAGGTCAGCTTCACCACCAACGACAGCGACGAGAACCCCTTCAACTTCAGCCTCACGGGGACGGTGACCGTACCCGCGCCCGAGGTGACGGTGGAAGGGAACGGGACCGGGATTGCCGATGGCGACACGACCCCCGGCGCGGCCGACGGGACCGACTTCGGCAGCGTCCTGCAGGGCGGAACGCCCGTCAGCAAGTCGTTCACGGTCCGCAACGACGGCACCGCCAACCTGACCTTGAGCGGGCTGCTCGTCCCCGCCGGCTTCACGCTCACCGAGCCCCTCGCCGCCAGCCTGACTCCGGGCACGTCCGACACGTTCACCGTGCGGCTGGACACCGCCACCGCCGGCACCAAGAGCGGCCAAGTCAGCTTCACCACCAACGACAGCGACGAGAACCCCTTCAACTTCAGCCTCACGGGGACGGTGACCGTGAGTACTTCGGTAACGGTGTCGTTCCAGGACGGGGTCGACGGCTACGCCGGGACGATCGATACCACGATCAAAGGCGATTATCCGACGTCGACGACGGGTGCGTCGGCCGCGACCGTGGAAGCGAAAGACGACCCGGATCGGGGATCGCTCGTGCGTTGGGAATTGCCTTCGATTCCAATGGGGAGCATCGTCCAATCGGCCTCGATCACAGTGTGGGTTACGAACCGCACCACCGGCACTTATGACATCTACGAACTCTTGCGGAGTTGGACGGAAGAAAGCGCCACTTGGAACCAGTACGCCACTGGAGCTGCGTGGGCAACGGCGGGAGCACAACAGATTGGTGTCGATCGCGGCGCAGCGGTTTTGGCGTCCTTCGCTCCGCTAACGACCGGCTTTGTGACGATCAATTTGAATTCGGACGGGGTTGCGATGGTGCAGAATTGGATCAAAACACCGTCGGCCAACCACGGCGTCACGATTCAGAACTATGTGACGACGACCGCCGACGCCGTCCAATTTGACTCTAGTGAAGCGACCACCGTCACTAACCGGCCAAAACTCACGATCACCTATGGATCGGGAGGTTCACTCATCGCCGCTTCGACGGCGTCCGTGACGGGCAGCGCACGGACCGGCTCAACGCTCACTGACGCAGCTCTCGCGCGGATTGGCCAAGAGGCGATCGCGCGCTGGCTGACGAGCACTCCAGCCGGCATGCACGATGCCATCCGCACCGTCGCCGGCTCGATCAAGTTCAATATTGCGGACCTTCCAGGGCAGACGTTAGGGACGTCGTTCGAGCATACGATCTTGATCGATCGCGATGCTGCCGGTTTCGGATGGTTTATCGACCGGACACCTCGTGACGACCGTGAATTCGACGCGTCTCATGATGCACTTCCGACGAGCCCTGCTTTCGCCCACATGGATTTGCTGTCGGTCGTCGCACACGAGATCGGGCATACCCTCGGCTACGATCACAACAACACACTTGATGTCATGCGCGACTCACTCGCAGCAGGACATCGAACAATCCTGATCGATCCTGACGCCACCGGTTTCGGAGGGTTGATCGGCCGGACACCTCGTGACGACCGTGAATTCAGCGCGTCTCATGACGCACTTCTGACGAGTCCCGCTTTCGTTCACGTGGATCTGCCGTCGGTCGTCGCACGCGAAGAGATAATCGGGTATCTCTTCGACAACGACGACGACAGTACGCTCGTCGTGGTGAGCGACTCACTCGAAGCAGGACGTCGAACAATAACGGGCGCGGGAATATCAACGGACGCGGTTGATGCGTTCTTCCAGGGCGTTGGTGCGCATCTTGGCGGACCAGTGCTCGACCCGTTCATGTAGGCACAGTTCACGGCTGGCTAACTGTGACGCCACGATGAAATGCACAAGGAAACGGTCTGATGGATCATCGGGCATGGTCCTTCGCTTGCACCATCAAAGTCCCATCAACGTGCGAACGCTCGCAGCGATGTCGGCGGAGCGCATGAGTGATTCCCCAACCAAGATGGCTCGGCAGCCGGCGGCTTGCAGGCGATCGACGTCGGTGCGCGAGCGGATGCCGCTTTCGGAGACGAGCAACGCTTCCGGAACGATGCGCGGCGCGAGGCGGATCGTATGGTCGAGGTCCGTAACCATCGTCTTCAAATTGCGATTGTTGACACCAATCAATGGAGCTTGCAGCTTGAGCACTCGATCGAGGTTTTCGGGTTCGTACAACTCGATCAAGCATTCCATTCCGAGTTCGGACGCGTAGAAATACAGGTCGCGAAGCCGGCAGTTGTCGAGGCATTCGGCGATGAGCAAGATCGCGTCCGCTCCCGCCGCGCGAGCTTCGAGCACTTGATATCGATCGACAATGAAATCCTTCCGCAGCACTGGCAGCGAGACCGCTTGCTTGATCGCGGTCAAGTATTCCAAGCGGCCCTGAAAATATTTCTCGTCCGTCAGGCAACTGATGCAGGCCGCTCCGTTGGCTTCGTAAATCTTCGCGATCTCGACCGGATCAAAGTTCGTTCGGATCAGCCCAGCCGAGGGCGAAGCCTTCTTCACCTCCGCGATCATGCCGATGCCGATTCGCTCCGCCGCCGCTCGCAACGCCGCCAAGAAATCTCGGACCGGCGGAGCATTCTCCAACCGCGCCTGCAACGCCTCGCTCGGCGTCCGCAGTTTCGCCGCCGCGATCTCAGTCAGCTTGTGAGCGACAATGTCATCCAACACGTTCGGCACGAGAAGCTCCTTGCAAGAAACGGTAACGTTTGCATTTATCCGCTTCGGGTCAGTTTTGATTTTTTGATTTGCCCGGTCCCCTCGCCCCACCGGGGTTGGACCTGCCCAAGTTTTGCGTCCGCTGGATTAAGAGTGGGACTGATGGTTTGACATGGAACAGGTTTCTGAGATTCAGGCCGCAGGCCTGGGGGGATTGGCCGCGGGGCGAGGGGGCTAGCATGCAGGGCGACGATGTGAGACTTTATCAGGCGACGTAACGACTCGAAACGATCCGCACGGCCCGGAGAGTCTGCCGCGCGATGCTGGCCGACTTAACGAAATTGGCTTCGAATCATTGGTACTTCTTGATATGAGGCTCGCGATCCGATAAGAAATGATGTTGTGAAAATGTTCTCCCGCCCCCTTTGCCCTTCCGACTCGCCCTGCCTTGCCAAGGATTGCTCATGACTCAGACAGCCAATCGCGTCGGTTGTTCCGAGTTTCGCCGCGGGTTGCTGTCTCGCCGAGGGTTCATCAAGGCAGGAATGCTCGGCCTGGGAGCGACTGGGTTGTCGCTGTCCGATGTGCTTCGAAGTGAGGCGGCGACGGAAGGCTCGACTCGCAAGAACAACGTCATCATTCTGTGGATGCGCGGCGGGCCGGCGCATCAAGACATGTGGGATCCTAAGCCGGACGCTCCCGTTGAGTACCGCGGTGAGTTCGGTGTCATCCCGACCAAAGTTCCTGGCATTATCCTCTCCGACATGCTGCCGATGTCGGCGGCTTGCATGGACAAGTGGTCCATCATCCGAAGCCTGAATCATCACGACGCCGGACACTCCACCGGCGACCAGATTTGCTTCACCGGGTACAACTCCGGGCCGAACGCCGACGAGAACATTCATCCAAGTTGCGGCAGCATCGCCTCCGAGCAGTTATCGCATCTGAATCGCGACCTGCCCGCGTATGTCATGATTCCGAAGCTGCTGCCGGGAGCGAACTCAGCGTACTTGGGAGTCGCTCACAAGCCGTTCGAGACGCTGGCCGACCCGGCTCAAGAGGGATCGTTTAAGGTTCCGAATTTCGCGCTCGCCGACGGCATCACCGCAGACCGACTCGGCTCGCGACGCGAAGTGCTGCAAGGCTTCGACCGCATCCGCGCCGAGATCGACCGCGCCGGCCAGATGACCGCGATGGACCGCTTTCAAGACACCGCGTGGGGCATCCTCAGTTCAAATAAAGCTCGCGACGCCTTCGACCTCGACGCCGAGCCGCGCGAAATCCGCGAGCGTTATGGCTTCATGCCGGCATTCGACCCCAAGGCCATCGACCGCTGCGGTGCTCCCGCGTGGAGTCAACGTATCCTGCTGGCTCGTCGATTGGTCGAGGCTGGCGTGCGTATCGTGACAGTTGACGTTCGCTGGTGGGACACGCACGTCAAAGGCTTCGAATCACTGCGCCAGGGCTTTTTGCCGCGCTGGGACCGTGCCTTCTCCGCGTTGATCGAAGACCTCGATCGCCGGAACCTGTTGGACACGACCCTGGTCGTCGGCTGGGGCGAATTCGGCCGCACGCCACGAGTCAACAACAACGCGGGCCGAGACCACTATCCCAACGTCTTCAGCGCCGTCCTCGCTGGCGGTCCGGTGAAAGGTGGCCGAGTCGTCGGCTCATCCGACGCCATCGCCGCGTTCCCCAAATCCAATCCCAAATCTCCACAAGATGTGCTCGCCCTGATCTACCGCCATCTTGGCGTCGACATCCATCGCGAATACATCAACCGCGCCGGCCGCCCCATCCCGGTCCTGCCGTTCGGCACACCGGTCGATGAGCTGTGTTAGGTCGATGATTCCACTCGGTGGGAATGCGTCGGGGCTGGGTTACAGGTACTCGTTGATGATGTTCTCGATCAATTCCTGCCGGCCGCTTTCGTTAGGGGTAGGGTTGCCTTTTTGGAGCATGTACGATTCCAACTCCGCAAAGTTCGTGGTGCCCGCGTCGATTTTTTGGCCAATACCTCTGTCGTAGCTGCGATAGCGGTTTTTGACGATTTCGGAGAGCACGCCGTCTTTGCGGATCGCGGCGGCAATCTTCAGGCCGCGAGCGAAGGCGTCCATGCCGCCGATGTGTGCGTAAAACAAGTCGATCGGTTCGAACGATTCACGGCGAACCTTGGCGTCGAAATTGACGCCGCCCGGCGCGAGGCCGCCTTGTTTGAGGATCACCAACATGCACTGCGACGTGAGATAAATGTCGGTTGGGAACTGGTCGGTGTCCCAGCCGAGCAGCAGGTCGCCGGTGTTGGCGTCGATGCTGCCGAGGGCATTTTGGATCGAGGCGTATTCCAGCTCGTGCATCATCGTGTGGCCGGCGAGCGTCGCGTGATTGGTTTCGATGTTCAGCTTCACGATTCCTTCGAGGCCGTTCGCGCGGATGAAGTTCAGACAAGCGGCGGCGTCGTAGTCGTACTGGTGTTTGGTTGGCTCTTTTGGCTTTGGCTCGAAGAGGAACTGACCTTTGAAGCCGATCTTTTTGGCGTGGTCGTGAGCCATGTGCATGAACTTGGCGAGATGATCCAGCTCACGTTTCATGTCGGTGTTGAAGAGGTTCATGTAGCCTTCACGGCCACCCCAGAAGACATAGTTCTCGCCGCCAAGGCTATGCGTGACTTCGATCGCTTTCTTCACTTGAGCCGCCGCGTACGCGAACACCTCGGCGTTGCAGCTTGTCGCCGCGCCATGCATGAACCGCGGATTCGAAAACAGATTCGCCGTGCCCCACAGCAGTTTGATACCAGTGCGGCCTTGCGCTTCTTTCAACTTGGCGGCGACTTGGTCCAGGATTTTGTTGGTCTCGGCAAGGGTTGATCCTTCGGGAGCCACATCGCGATCGTGAAAGCAATAGAACGGTGCACCGAGCTTCTCGATAAACTCAAAGGCGACGTCGACGCGTTTCAACGCATTATCGACCGAGTCGCTGCCGTCATCCCACGGTCGCTGCATCGTGCCGGGGCCGAACGGGTCGCTCCCCGTGCCACGGAACGTGTGCCAGTAGCAGACGCTAAACCGCAGCCAATCCCGCATCGAGCGTCCTTCGACGACTTCGTCGGCGTTGTATTGTTTGAACGCCAGCGGGTTCTTTGATTGGAGGCCTTCGAATGCGATCTTCGGGACGCTGGGGAAGTGGCTAGCCATGCTGTGTTGCCTTGTTGTTCGGAAATAGTCGCTCGTGTAGCCCGCTCGCGCCGAGAGTGGGAATCGGCTCTCGGCGAGAGACGACTACATTGCGGCTTTGCCGCACTGGCAACTTAGCGGTTGGCGCACGCCGCTTCCATCATGACGGCATCACGAATCATGCAAGCCACAAGGGCGTGGGCCACGGATTCGGGAATTGCTGTGATGCACGCGGGAGCCGGGAAGTCGCCTGGCTGGTCATCTGGACTTGTCGCTGATTTCGGGGTTGCGATACAAGCCGCCCTCTTCAGGAAATCTGAAATTCGATCTCCGAGATCTGAGATGTCGGACCGGGAGTGAACTGAGAGCAAGGATGCTCATGTCAACATCGCAGTGGTTCCACGCTGTCACGGGTCTGCTAAGCGGACTGGCGCTGTTTTCGGGAGTTTGCCAGTTCTGGTTGCATTGCGGCACGTCGCTCGCGGCGCAGACCGGGTTGGCGAGCATGCTGATGCTCGCCATCGCCATCCGTTCGGTGCTGCCGGCGTCTTGGCGAAGCGATCTGCTGCCGCAAGCGGTGCGGATCTTCGCGCTCTCGGCGTGGACCGTTGCTCTGCCATCGCTGTTCGAAACGTCTTGGTGTCTGCTGGCTTCCTTCAAGACTGATCCGACGTCATCGATCCTGGCGCAGAGCTGTTGGTTTGGCGTTATCGCCTGTGTGGCGCTGCTGGTGCCGGCGGTCCTGTGCCGGGCGCCCAATTGCCGGAACTCAGTGAGCGACAGAATTGTCGGCATCGGCTTGGTGATCGGCATATTGATTGGCGCGTTGGGTCTGGCGCCTTGGATCGGAGTCGACGGCTGTGGATTGTTCGCGGCCGTGTTGGGATTGGTGGCGTTCCTGGTGACGATCGTGAGTTGGTCGCATTCGCACAAGAAGTCGGTCGAGCAAACACACATTCCAACAAGCACGCTCACGCCGCCAGCAGTCGTTTGGCAAGTTCGGTTAAGCGGCCTCTCGGCGTTGTTGGCGATCGGGTTATTATGGCCGGTCGTTCAGCGCGTTGTGCGACAGATCGTCCCCGACTCGTTCACTTTGATGGCGACGGAATGGGCTGTGTTGATCGCGGGACTGACGTGGGGCCAGTCAGTCGTCATCGTGAGCCTGCGCCGAGTCATGGCTTGGAGTGGTCTCGGCTTGGCGTGTTGGATTTGGTTGTGCTTCGCGACGTTGCCGTTATCAATCCGATTGGCTCTGAACGAGAATGCTTACGTGTCGCAGGTGTGGTTGTTGTTGCCAATGCGACTGCTTTTTGCGGGACTGGTGCTCGGCCCGATCGCATTCTGTGGCGGACTGATGTGCGGTGTTTGGAGCGGCTGTCAAAAGTCACGTGTCATTCAGAATCTGTCTATCGCGTTGGTGCTGTTCGCGGGGACAGCGGCAAGTTGGCTGTTGCCAGTTTTCGGAGTTTCGAACACGGTGACGTTGGCGACGTCGTTGTTGTTGCTCGCCGCCGGAGTCGCTTGCGATTGGCAAGCGGCTCGACGGTGGTTTGTTTTTATCCAGCAGGCTCGATTGTTTGGCCGAATCGGTTGGCTCGCGACGGTGGTTTTGATTTTGTTCGCGGTGACGGCTCCGGCGTGGGTGCTGTTTGAGCCGGCGCACGCGGCGAAGGTGTTATTCGACACGGGCGTGTTTGTTTCGCATCGATCGGGAGCGCCTTGGAACACCTTGCCGGTGTTGGACGAAGGCCGTGCGGTGGCGGTTGTCGAAGGAGATTGCGGCACGTTGACGGCTTGGAAGTTTCAAGGTTCGCGGTTCTTGATCCGTCAGAATGGAGTGCCGAAAGGGACGCTGGCCGGCGACACGCGATTGGCTCCAAGATTCGGTCCGGATGTGTTGCCGAGCGTGCTACCCTTGGTCATTCACGAGCACCCTCAGAGTGTGTTGCTGCTGGGGCTGCGTGGTGGCGAATCGCTGACTGCTGCTGCGGCGTTTCCTGTGCAGCGAGTGTTGTGCGTCGAAGCGGATCGCGGCGCGATCGGTTTGTGTCGTGAGTTGCTCGGTCGAGCTGGTGGGCTGATCGCGTTGGACGACGACCGAGTCGAGACGCGCGTTTGCGAACCGAGCCTTGCGGTGCGAGGGCTCTGCGAGCAGTTCGACGTCATCGTGGCCTCGTCCGATCAGCCGTCGTTGCCGGCGGCGGCGAACGGCTTCACGCAGGAGTATTTCCGCGCGGCGTCGCGGTGTTTGACCGAAGATGGTTTGCTGGCCGTACGGTTTCCGCTCGTCGATCTCGGACCGCGGCCGTTGCGAGTGTTGGCGAAGACGATGTCGTCGGTGTTTGCTGAGATCGCGGCGGTCGAGATGGCTCCGGGTGAGATGCTTTTCTTGGCAACGAACTCGGAATGTGGTTTCGCTCGCGAAGGGCTGGTCGATCGCTTGCAGCGTCCGCACGTGCGGCAGGTGTTGGCGTCGATCGGCTGGGATTGGTCGACACCGTTGCGTCTGCCGATTCAAGACAACACGGCGATTCGCGAGCTGAGCGATCAAAGCGGCGTCGGTATCAACACGTGCTCGCACTCGACGTGGCCGTTCCGGCTGCCGATGGAAGTCATGCGGTGGGACAACAAGTTTCAGCAAGTGCGGCAGGAGTTGGCGAAACGCGAACAGTTCTTGGGCTTGTGGGGCGGCGCGGCGGCGGGGACTCCGGAGGTCGCGATTCGATTGAGCGAGTGGGAGCTGTCGCGGCAGATCATTCGCCGGCACTCGGATGAGTTCTGGGCATATCGCAAAGAAGTCCGCGCGCACCTGACGAAGTCACCCCGTTCGCTGATCCAGCAGGTCAGCGTAAAGCCGACAAAGTCGGGCCTCCATCCCGACGACGAACGTCGCGTCGGCTATTTCCGCACTTTGGGCGAGGTCGCTCGCATCGTGCATCCCACCGAAGCGGACTTTGACCGCATTCGGAGATTTGCCACGCCGTTCGATCCGCTGATCAGTCCGTTTCTGCATCAGGAGATTGTCGAGATGTGCCCGCGCTGCGAACGCCGCGAGTGGTCACAGGAACTGCATCACCGTCTGGCCGCGATCTATTTTTCGACACCAGCCGATCGGTCGATCCGAAATGTTGCCGAGGCGCTGCAGTTCGTGAACTCGACCCCCGATGCGATCCCCGATCCTGCGGAGCGATTCGATCAGCTCAACGCGCTGATGCAGAGGTTGGTGAATCGCTGGGACGCTCGCGGGGAATTTCAACCGACGTCATCGCGAGTGGCTCTCAACGACATCGAACGGAGTATCGCGGCGACGGAAGTCTCGTTCGCCACGATGGATCACCTGGCCGCTTCAGGGGTTGTCAACGTGGCGGATTGGTCGGCTCGCAAGCAGCATCTGGAACGACGACTCGTTCGCCCACTGCGGACGTATCGCGGAGACGTTTTGAAGCACTACGTCAAGAACGAGCACACGAAAAACGCGGTCGGCAACACGCCGACGTCGACGGCTCCGGCCGTGGATGAGACCTTCGATACCGAATCGCCAAACTAAGTGAACCCGCGGAGGAAGGTAAGCAGGTTAGCGGGGGGCGTTAGCCCCCCAGGTTCCTCCAAAGTCGCCTGAAATTCGAACAACCGGGGGGCTAACGCCCCCCGCTAGACTGGCCAGTTATTACTGCGGGTCCACTTAGCCGCATCACGCTCCTGCGCGCAGCTTTGGCAAGGCCGCCGAACCTGTTCTGATTAACACTATCAGAGGCGTCGCAGTTCGTTGTTCGGAACGATTGCAGCGACTATCATTCCACCTGTCGTCAATCGCCCAGTTTTGGGGTGATTGAACTGCTCGTTCGCGAGCCGTCTGTTCGGCGTTTTGCGGCCACGATGGCCCGGCTGGACGGAGCGATTGCCAGCGTCTTCCGACAGGAGTGTTCGAGTTGTCCGACGGCCACGGAGAGCATGAGTCGGCACCGCCGACACCGCCAGAAAACGTCTCGTCAGGAAAGGTCGTCCCGCTGGCGATCGAGGACGAGATTCGCAACAGCTACCTGACGTACGCGATGAGCGTCATCATCAGCCGTGCGCTGCCCGACGTGCGCGACGGGCTGAAGCCTTCACAGCGACGCATTTTGGTGGCCATGCGAGACCTGAATCTCGGTCCGACGGCGTCACGGACGAAGTGCTCAAAGATCGTCGGCGAGACGATGGGCAACTATCACCCGCACGGCGATGGGGCGATCTATCCGACGCTCGTCCGCATGGCTCAGAACTGGGCCATGCGCGAGTCGCTGATCAACACGCAGGGAAACTTCGGCTCGCTGGCCGGACTGCCTCCGGCGGCGATGCGGTACACGGAAGCTCGTTTGTCGGCGGCCGCTGGTGACATGCTGCAAGACCTCGACCGCGATACAGTCGACTTCGCCGCGACCTACGATCAGCAACGGACCGAACCGGTCGTGCTGCCGTCGAAATTTCCGAACTTGCTGGTCAATGGCTCCAACGGCATCGCGGTTGGCATGGCGACCAGCATTCCGACGCACAACCTGTCCGAAGTCTGTGACGCGATCGTGATGCTGATCGACAACCCGAACGCGTCGATTGGCCAGGTCATGCAGGTTCTGCCCGCACCGGACTTCCCGACCGGCGGCATCATCTGCGGCCGAGCCGGCATCTCGCAGGGGTTTCTCACGGGCCGCTCGACGATCACGCTGCGAGCACGCACGCACTTTGAAACGGAGAAGAATTCCGACGTCATCGTCGTCACCGAGATTCCCTATCTCGACACTCGCGACCGCATCCGCGTTAAGCTCGAAGAACTTGTCAAAGATGAAAAGATCAAAGGCATCGCGCGAGTCGTCGACCTGACCGACCGCAACATCCCGAACTGGCAGGTCCGACTGCACATCATCCTGAAGCGCGACGCCGACAAAGACGTGGTATTGAATCAGCTCTTCCAATTCTCGCCGTTGCAGCAGACGGTCAGCGTCATTTTGCTGGCTCTTGTCGGTAACCGGCCGCAGGTGCTGACGATCAAAGAACTGATTCAGCAATTTATCCTGCATCGCGTCGACGTGATTCGCCGGCGGACGGAGTTCTTGCTCAGTGAAGCTCGCAAGCGCAAGCACACGGTCGAAGGCTTAATGATCGCGCAGCTCGACATCGATCAAGTCATTCAAACGATCCGGCAGTCTCCCAGCCGCAGCGAGGCGAAAGTCCGGTTGCAACAAATTGGCGTCCCCGCGGAACTCATCGCGAGGGCACTCGGTGACGGTGGCTTTCGAGCGTTTCAAGACGAATACGGCACGCAGCCGACGTACTCGTTGTCGCCGAATCAGTCGGAAGCGATCGTCTCGATGCAACTCGGCTCGCTGGCGAACCTCGAACGCGAAAAGCTCGCTGAAGAATACCACAAGCTGCTGGCCGACATCCTCAGCTATCTGCACTTGCTGTCGGACGAGACTCATATCCGAGCCGTCGTGCGGCAAGACATGCTCGACATGAAGGAGAAGTACGGCAGCAAGCGCCGCACGGCGATCGAGGACGCCGAGGCCGAAGACGTTCACCGCGATGAGCTAATCACCGAAGAACCGATGGTCGTGATCCTGTCGCAGCGCGGATACATTAAGCGCACACAGTTGACGGAATACGAGGCTCAAAACCGCGGCGGCAAAGGGGTCATCGGGGCCAAGACTGAGGACGACGACCCGATCCAGCACCTGTTCGTGGCCAGCACTCACGATTGGCTGCTGTTCTTCACCGACAAGGGCAAGGTCTATTGGTCGAAGGTTTACGACCTGCCGCTCGGCACTCGGACTGCGAAGGGCCGAGCACTCGTCAATCTGCTGTCGCTCACCGAGGGTGAGAAGGTTTGTAGTTGCGTCGCCGTGCGTGAGTACGACGAGCGATTCTTGATGATCGCGACTCGTAATGGCACCGTGAAAAAGACGCCCCTCGCCGAATACTCGCGTGTGAAGCAAGGCGGCATCATCGCGATCTCGCTATTGGAAGGAGACTCCGTGATCGAAGTGCAGCTTGTCACCTCCGGGCGAGATGTGCTGATTGGTACGGCGAAGGGCATGGCCATTCGCTTCGGCGAGTCGGATGCGAGAAGCATGGGCCGGGCGACTCAAGGCGTTCGCGGCATCAGGCTGTCGCAGGACGATTTTGTCGTCGGCATGGTGATCGCCGATCCGGCGATGACGCTGCTGACCGTCAGCGAGAAAGGTTATGGCAAGCGAACACCGTTCGGGTCGGGTGAGGCCGAAGGGGCCGACGCCTCCGCCAGCGAGCCGAATGGAGACAGTGTCGGTGACGAAGCTACGACAACAGACACGCTGGCGGCTGGTGTGGACTCCGACGATTCGGCTGTGCCCGCTGAGGCTGCTGACGTTGAAGCTGGCGACGACTCGGTCAGGAGCGGCATGCAGTACCGTCGTCAGGGCCGAGGTGGCAAAGGCGTTCGCGACATTCGCACATCCGCGCGCAACGGCAAGGCGGTGGACATCGCGGCCGTCACCGACGCCGACGAAGTCTTGATGGTCACGGCCAGCGGCAAGGTTCAACGCATTCGGGCGGCCGACATCAGCATCATTGGCCGCAACACGCAGGGCGTGCGAGTCATTCGTCTGGAAGAAGACGACACGCTCGTCTCGATGGCTCGCATTCCCGGCGAGATCGCGACTGCGGACGATCTCACGTCCGAGGATCGCACGAAGTCCTGATCAGTGTTTGCTCTTCCGTGCCGCCGCTGGCCCCGCCCGATGCCCGACGACTCATCACCCGCTATGCGGAGCACTACAATACGGCGAGGTGGCACTCGGTGATCGCCGACCTCACGCCCGCCGATCAACTCGCCGGCCGCGATGTCGCCATCTTGACCACAATGCGTGAAACCCAAACGTCCAACTTTCAACAATCCCTCAACCCGTTCACCCGATCCGCCAAACTCCAATTCACGCTGAACCAACACACCTTTGATGAATACTTTCTCCGAGCTGATCGATCCGATTTCGGAACTTACGTCACCTCCGAAAAACTTTCGTCGGTTGACGTCCACTGAGTGGGAGCAGTTTCAGCGCGACGGATTCGTCGTATTTCGGCAGTTGGTTCCTCTGGCGCTGCGTGAGCAAATGTTGGCCGTGACGCTCAACGACCTGCAGCGGGGCATCGCTCCGGTCGAGTTCGAGGCCGAGTTGCGATATCCCGGAGCGCCGGCGTCGCTGGCGAGCGAGGGAGGCCACACGATCCGGCGGCTCAAGCAGGCGCTGACTCGGCATTACTGTTTCACACAGTTGGTGTGCGATCCCGAACTCACGCATCGGCTGGCCGATTTGCTCGGCCCGACGATCGTGATGCCGCTGGCGCATCACAACTGCATCATGACCAAGCAGCCAAAATTCAGCAGCGACACTGGCTGGCATCAAGACATTCGCTACTGGGCGTATCAGCGGCCGGATTTAGTCAGCGCGTGGATCAGCCTCGTTCCCGAGTGTGTCGAGAACGGCTGTCTGCGAGTCATCCCCGGTTCGCACCGCATGTGCTTCGCACGCGACGGTTTTGACGAGGCGTTGTTTTTCCGTTCGGACTCGCCAGAGAATCAAGCCGTCATTGCGACATCGGTGCCGGTGGTGCTCGATCCTGGCGACGTGCTGTTCTTCCACTGCAAAACGTTGCACGCCGCCAGCCGCAATCACACCTCGCAGACAAAGTACTCGGTCGTGTTCACGTTTCGGTCGAACGACAATCGGCCGATCCCCGGAAGCCGCTCGGCGGAGATGCCGGAACTTCTGCTGCCGGTGTGCGAGTGAAGTCGCAAGCGGTGACATTCACTTGCCTGCATTTCGCCACCAGCGGAGTTCGTTGGCTCCGCGTTCTGCACAGGCCACGATGTCGAGACGGCCGTCTTTGTCGAGGTCGGCGAGGATCACGGTGACGGCGTTCGACCAATTCTGTTTGATGACGTGCTGCTTCCAACCGCTCTTCGGATCACCCGTGTTCTCAAACCACACGAGTCGTCCTTGAGGGCTCCAGCCGGTGGCGACGACATCTTGATCGCCGTCGCCGTCGAGGTCGCCGGTTACCGCTTCAAACCCTTGCGGAAAGTTGGCCGCGATCTGGTGTTTTTTCCATTCGGTTCCGAGGCCCGGCTGGCCGACGTTCTCGTACCAGGCGACTTGATGCGAGTCGGGGGATTGATTGCCAACGCCAGCCGCGATGCCGAACGCCATCACCACATCGAGATCGCCATCGCCGTCGATATCGGCCGGATGACCGTGGGCCGGGGCGATCGTCGTGGCGTCGATCAAGGTCTTCTTCCACGGTTCCGTGGCCGGCTTGCCGGAGTTCGAGTACCAGACGATCTGATTGCCGGTTCGCGACGTGCCGAGCAGGTCGGGCTTCCCGTCCCGATTGAAGTCCGCCACGGCGATCGTGCGAGTCTCGCCGATCATGCTCTCGATCTCGTGCCGAACCCACTTATCGCCAATGCCGGGACTGCCGACGTTCTCGAACCAATCGAATCGGTTGCCGAACCGCCAACTGGACGCGGCGATGTCCAGATCGCCGTCGGCATCAAGGTCAGCCATCGCGACATCGTAAGAGCCGGGGACTTCCTTAGCGGCACAGACGCGATGTAATTTCCACGGCTGAGCAATTGAGTCCTTGCCAGGATTCTCGAACCAGCGGATGTCCCACTTCAGGTTGTCCACGATCACGACGTCAGGCCGGCCGTCGCGGTTGATGTCGCCGATCGCATGTCGCTCCAGGCGGATCGGCTGGTCTTCTTGAGCCGCGTACTTCTGAATGAAAGAGTGCTGGAAGTTTCCTTTGCCGTCGTTCAACAACAAATACAGGTTACTGTTGGGCTCGGCGTCGGAGCTGGTCAGGTCGAGGTCGCCGTCGCCGTCGAGATCGGCTGCCGTGCAGGCATACGAGTACGTGTAATTGCCGAGCAGTCGCTGCTCGGTGAACTTGAGTGGACCCGCCTCAATGGCTTTCGGAGGCTCGGGGTCCGCGGCTGGTTCGCCGTTGGGAACGAGCAGGGTCGATAACACCTGGGCATACACACGGTGGCCAAAATCGTTCGGATGATTCACGCCGTTTCCTGTCTGATCCCAGTCCTGCTTGAGTTCCAGGAATCCGGTCCAAATGGAAGTCAGGTCGGCCAATGCGACGCCGGGTCCGCAGAGTTTTGCCAGTGCATCGCGATACTCCGGAAAGAGCTCCTGCTTGAGTCTGGTCCAATCCCGATTGCCGAGCATGGACGCCACCAAAATGAACTCGACGTCGGGGAGTTTTTCTCTAATCTTGGCCAAGACCGCTTCGGTGTTCGCCTGATAATCCTTTGCGGAACGACCGGCCGAATCGTTCATCCCGAAGGCGACGATCACCAAGTCGGGTTGAGGCTCAACGACTTTGTCGATCATCGTCAGCACCCAGCGCGTGTCGGTGCCACTGACGGAAGGATTCTGAAGCGCAACCTTGCCCTGATAGCGCGCTTCGAGATGACGCCGCAACAGCTCTGGATACGCCGGCTGAAACGGAACACCCTCCGCCCAGCCGGAAGCATTGCAGCCCGCCGAGATGCTGTCTCCCACGACGACGATCGACAGCGGTTGCTTATTGAGCAGCTTATGAACCGAGCGGGGCAACGCCTTCGCGTCGAACTTCGGCACGGGCGATCTCCACAAGTTCGGCGCGTGGGAGTATGTGATGCAGGTCTGCATCTCGGCGTACTCCAGCCGCCCACCGAAGAAAATTTCGCCGTTGCCGTCCCGATGCGTCAGTTCGTACTTTTGTGACTTCGCCGGGCGGCGCATCTCTTGAGGCGTACGCGACACGATTCGGGAGTTAGCCGGGATAACGATCTCGCGAGACTCCGGCTTCCAGACATAGTCCCGGCCATTCTCGTAGGTCACGTCTTCCGTCGAGTTGCGGACGTCCAACACTTGCCGCACTGGAAAAAGCACCGAGGCTTTCGCTTCACCCGTCTTGGAATCCTTAATGAACAGGACGGACTCGCCCTCCATGACGTCCCCTTGCCAAAACGGCCGCATGAGTTCCGGCGCGTATTGCCAAGCCGGCTTCGCTGGCTCTTGGGCTTTGACGCTTGAGGCGAGCATGAGGAATAAAAAGAAAGGGTACGTCGAATTGAAGGCGACGACGAATGATCGCCGCGCGTGTGTTCTGCCCATTCGTCGTCTCCTTCAATTCGTCTTCGCTTCGAGTTTCAGCACGCCCTTGTGTCGCACGAAATACTGGTCGAAGACCACCTCGGTCGCGAAAGCGGGCTGACCTTGCAAAAGGGTCTTGTCGCACATCTGTTGCATGGCGAGGCGAGCACGCTGACGGCCGGCGTTGCCAGCGAGTTGTTCGGGCGACTGCGAATTCACCCACGCGGTGATGTCGGTCAGCAGCTTGTCGCGGCAAGGCTCGATGAGTTGCCGGAGGCATGGGCCGCAGCCGACCGATGTGCTGAGAAAGATCGTGGCGGCGAACGTGTTCTTGTCGTCCGGATTGCCGAGCTTCAAGTCGATCTTTCCAAGACGCGCGAATGCGACGCACGGATTCGCGGTCGGCAATGGTGCCGGAGACGTTCGTCGTTGAGCGAGCAGCCAATCGTAGATCGCTTCGTTCTTGTACGTTTCGGTCCAACTGTCGTGCTCGGCTTCGGGGTAGACCGTCAGCTTGGCGCTGCCGCCCACCTTCTGCACGGCGGCGACCATGTCTTCGGAAAGCTTCAGCGGGACGCCGAAGTCTTTCGCACCGTGAAAGACCCAAAACGGGACGCTCTTGAGTTTCTCGGCCGAGTCCGGGTCTCCGCCGCCGCAGATCGGAACCGCTGCCGCAAATCGATTCGGATGCCGAGCGGTGAGCGTCCACGAACCAAAGCCTCCCATGCTCAAGCCGGTCACGACAACTCGTTGCGGATCGGCGTGAAATCCAGACAGCACGTTGTCGAGCAACTCGGCCAGCAAGTGTTGCTGCACGTCCCCCGGCCACCAATGATCCTTCGCGCACTGCGGCGAGACGACAATGAACGGAAAGTCCGGCCGCTGCTCGACGAGCTTCGGCGGCCCATGCACCTGGACCAACTTGAGATCGTCGCCCCGCTCTCCTGCCCCGTGCAGAAACAACATCACCGGCCACTTGCGTTCGTCTTTGCCGTAATCCTTCGGCAGGAACAACAAGTAACCGAATTTTTCACCCGGCAACGCCGGACTCACGATTGACTGCTCGACCTGCGTACCAGGCGTCGGATCCTCCGCAGAGATCACACCGCCAAACCAGGTGAATCCAATCAGCACGAAAGCTGGACACCATCTTGGTGAACGAACCATTTCCACCTCCAGGTCGAGGACACAGAATCGAAGAATGTAGCGTCCACTTTCAGGCAGAGACATAATCGCAGCAAACGGATGCGGAACCAAGTGCTGACGAGATAAGATCAACCAGTCGATTTGGGACTGGAACCCGTAGCATGATCGAGCCGCTTCAAGCCGCTGTCCGTACGAGACGATCGCATACGGGTTTTCCAAGACTGGAATCGAATCCACCATGACCGCGTCCCATGTTGCTCCGGAGACTCCACAATGAAGTCACAAATGCACCGCTGGTTTTCGTTGGTCACTTTCCTCGCTCTCAGTGGTCCCGCGACGGCCGAAAACTGGCCAGGGTGGCGCGGACCGCGCGGCGACGGCACCTGCAACGAGAAGGGGCTGCCAACCACCTGGAGCAAAACGGAGAACGTCGCGTGGAAAGTGAAGTTGCCGGAACGCGGCAACTCGACGCCAGTCGTGTGGGGTGATCGAGTCTTCGTCACTCAGGCGATTGAGAAGGAAGGCCGTCGCACGCTGATGTGCTTCGATCGCAACGACGGCAAACTGCTCTGGCAAAAGGGAACCGAGTGGAAAGAAAAGGAGCCGACTCACGGAACAAATCCGTACTGCGCCTCTTCGCCCGCGACCGACGGGGAGCGAGTCATTGCCTGGTACGGTTCAGCCGGGATGTTTTGCTATGACTTTGAGGGCAACGAACTGTGGAAGCGCGACCTCGGCATCCAGAAGCACATTTGGGGCTATGGCGCCTCGCCGGTGCTGCACGGGGATCTGTGTTACCTCCACTTTGGACCCGGTGAGCGGTCGTTCTTGATCGCCGTCAACAAGCAGACAGGTGAGGATGTCTGGAAACACGAAGAGCCGTACAACAAGGACGGCACATCCGAGGCGAAATCCGGGAATCCCGATTACTACGGCTCGTGGAGTTCTCCGATCTTCCGCGACATCAACGGCCGCAGCGAATTGCTCATCAGCTTTCCGTTCCGGGTGTGCGGCATGGAGCCGGCCACCAGCAAAGAATTCTGGACTTGCACCGGCATCAACGCACTGGTCTACACGTCACCGATTTACGCGGATGGCGTTGTTGTCGCGATGGGTGGCTTCAACGGCATGTCGATCGCGCTCAAGGCTGGAGGCAACGATGATGTGACGAAAGAACAACGACTTTGGCGGCATCCAAAGACCAAGCAGCGCATCGGTTCGGGGGTGATTCACGACAGCCACATCTACATCCACAACGACCCTGGCATCGCGGAGTGCTTCGATCTGAAGACGGGCGAAACCGTCTGGGAGCAACGTCTGGAGGGCGGCACGAACTGGTCCTCGGTCATGCTCGCCGACGGTCTGTGTTACACGATCACGCAGAAGGGAGACTGCTTTGTCTTCAAAGCCGACCCGAAGTTTGAACTCGTCGCGACCAATTCGCTCGGTGAGCATTCCAATTCGTCCATCGTCCCCAGCGACGGCCAACTCTTCATCCGTACGTACCAGAATCTGTGGTGCATCGGGCAGCGCAAATGACTCTTCATCCATGCCCTTGCTCGGAAGGACTCCCGCATGCAGCGACTCTCGCTTTTAGTCTTCGCTGTTCTGGCAATTGCACCACAAGCGCGCGCTGACGAGCCGCCGAAGTCGCTCGACCCGCGACTGAAGATCGAGCTCTTCGCCGAGCACCCGCAGATCGTCACTCCGACGGGCATCGATGTGGACCACAAAGGTCGAGTCTGGGCCATCGAGAGCAACACGCACTTCCCGCCCGACGATTACAAAGGGCATCCGACCGACCGAGTGCTCGTGATGAGCGACTCCGACGGCGACGGCAAGGCGGACAAGGTCACTGTCTTCACCGACGGGCTCACGCACTCGATGAGCATCGCGATCCGGCCGTTGTGGTTTCAGGTTGCCGACGACCCGAAAATCGAAAATCGAAAATCACACCTCCGTCTTCCTCGCCACCCGCCGCGAAATTCTGCAACTCCACGATGACGACGGCGATGACAAGGCCGATCGACAAGAACAACTCGTGCATCTCGACACGAAAGGCGATTATCCGCACAACGGACTCGCCGGTTTTGCGATTGATGCGCTCGGCTGGATGTACTTCGGGTTCGGCGAGAACTTGGGAGCCGATTACAAGATCATCGGCTCGGACGGCATGACGCTCAGTGGTGGCGGCGAGGGAGGCAACATTTATCGGTGCCGGCTGGATGGCTCGAAGCTGAGCCAGGTCGCGACCGGTTTTTGGAATCCGCATGCGAGCTGCTTCGATGCGTTCGGCCGACTCTTCACCGTGGACAACGATGCGGACAGCCGTCCGCCGTGTCGGCTGCTACACGTGATTCCGGGAGGCGATTACGGCTACCGCTTCCGCAACGGTCGCAAAGGGCTGCACCCCTTCACCGCCTGGAACGGCGAGATTCCCGGCACGCTGCCGATGGTCGCGGGGACCGGCGAAGCTCCCTCCGGCATCCTGGCCTACGAGTCGGACGGCCTGCCGGACGAGTATCTGGGCAACCTGCTGGTCACCAGTTGGGGCGACCACCGCATCGACCGCTTTCGCTTGCAGCCGAAGGGGACGTCGTTCACGTCGCTGGCCGAACCGCTCATCACCGGCGGCGAGAATTTTCGCCCGGTCGGCCTCGCGACCGCTCCCGACGGTTCGTTGTTCTGCACCGATTGGGTGCTGCGAGACTACAAGCTGCACGGACACGGACGAATTTGGAGGATCGCGCCGAAGGAACCACGAACATCCAAAGTGATTGAATTGGAGACGGTCACATCGCTCTCAACCGACGAACTGACACGGCTGGTGAATACTTCGCCTCGCTACGAGGTTCGTCGAGTTGCCGCTCAGAAATTGTCGAGTACACCCGGATTTGAGAAGAACATACTTACGTGGAACAAACGCAGGTCCACAGTGCGAGCACAATTCGAACTTCTTTGTGCAAAGTCCTCTCATGATCTCGCAACTCTCCCGGGGCGTAACGAGTATCTAGAGCAGTCGTGGTATTTGACCAAGATGCATGCCGGAAAGGAATCGAACGTCGTCGATCAGCAAGTATTGTCGATGTATATGTTTTATCTGACAAAGAACACTGTTGATACCCCCCCGTTCATTCAGTCTGCGTTGTCTGATGATGATCCATTCGTCTTCTCAGTCGTCGTTTCAGAGCTGGCGAAGCAGTTTTCTCAAGATGACTTCTCAAAGTACCTCATCCCCGATGCCACACCCGACGTGAAAAGCGTTGCTCCGAAAGTTCGTCAGGCGATGTTGCTGGCGGCTCGGAAGCAGGCACCGCGGGAAGACCGGTTGCTGCGCGTCGCGCTCTCGGACCACGACCCGGACGTGCGGCGGCTGGCGGTGCAGTGGGTGGCCGAGGAGAAATTGACGGACCTCAAGCCGCGCATCGCCGCGATGTTTGACAGCAAAGGCATGACGACCGAGTTGTTCCTCGCGACGATTGCCGCGCTGGAGATGCTCGACGGCAAGAAGCCCGAAGACTTCGACAAGACGCCGGCCGAACAATACGTCGTCCCGCTGCTCAAAGACGACAAACGCTCGCCCGCCGTCCGATCACAAGCCCTGCGACTCGTGTCGCCGACCGACAAGTCGCTCGACGCGCCGTTGTTCGCCAGCCTGCTGAAGTCCGAGAACGAAACCTTGCGGCTGGAAACCGTGCGGACCTTGCAGGCTGCCAAGCCGGAGATCGCGGGGCCGTTGCTGCGCGCCGTGGCCGACGCTGCTAGCGTCGGCAATGCAGACAAGCAGACGCTGGCAGCGTCTGCCACGTTGCGAGCCGAAGCCCTCGTCGGCCTGGCTGCCGTCGCGAAGAGCGAACCAGTCGGTGGCCCGACTCGCAAACTACTGCGAACGTTCTTGAACAACAGCAGCCTCGTCCCGCTGCGCCTCGAAGCGCTGCGAGCCGCTCGTCCGTTGATCGCCGAAGATGCTGAACTCCGCGACGGTCTATTGGACATCGCCAAGACTCTGATCCGCTTGGAAGACGGAACCATCGGTGCCGAACTGTCCGATCAAATCGCGCTGGCGTTCGCTGAAGCGAAGCTCGATCCGCCGCAGTCGATCAAACTCCTGACGTCCGCCAAGCCTAAAGACCGACAGGAGTGGATGGCTCAATTGAACCGCGGCCGCGACGCCGATCCGGCCGCGGGGCGACGAGTCTTTTTCAATCCGAACGGAGCCGGCTGCTTCAAGTGCCACATCGTCGATGGCCGAGGTGGCCGAGTCGGTCCCGACTTGTCGCGCGCCGTCGGCAACATGAACCGCGTCCAACTGATTCAGTCGATCCTCGAACCGAGCCGCGAAATCGCTCCGCAATTCGTCTCGTGGACCTTCGAGCTGAATTCGGGAAAGGTCATCACCGGCATGGTGGTCCATGAGAACGAGGGCAAAACCATTGTGGGTGATGCCGAGGGCAAGCTGACCGAACTGACGACAATCGACATCGCTCAGCGCGTCCCACAGAAAATCTCGGTCATGCCCGACAAGCTAGCCGAACGAATGACGCTGCAAGAGTTGCGAGACGTGATCGCATTTCTGGAGACACAGCGGTAACTCAAGCCGAATGAATCACGGCTTCCACCACCACCGCCGAATCGCGAGTGCCGCCAGGAGTGGGATCGCGCCCGATGCGACAATCGCCATTGGAAACGCATTCGAGCCGCGGAAGTACGCTCCGCCTGCCGCATACGTCACCGTCAGCAGTGCGTTGCAGACCAGCATTGGCAGCAGAAACTGACGCCAACTCATCCGGGCCGCGCCGAGCATCAGCACGCACGCTTCGGCGAGAATCGGCAACGCTCGCGTCAACACCAACGCCGCCATGCCGTGACGTTGAGTCAGTTGTTGCATCCGTGCGAGGTCTTCCGATTCCGAGAACCGCCGAGCGATCGCTTCGCCGAACAGACGTGCCAAACCAAACCCGCTTAACGCTCCGAGCGACAACCCCAGCCACGAGGCCACCGTGCCCCACCACACGCCCAGCACTCCACCGGCATATGTGATCACGGCGCTCGACGGCACCGGCAAGAACATGTCTGCCGCCAACAACCCGATGACCCAACTCGACACGACGGTGGTTGACGAGGGTTCCTGCAACGCCCGCAGCAAACTCGCCTCGAACGATTCCCCCCACCACACGAAGGGCACGATCGGAATCGCGAACAGCACCGCCAGGAACAACGCAGCTCGCCATGCGGACTTCATACGCCGAACGTAGCCATTCGACAGAATCCAGCCAAGCAACATTCACTTTTCCTAGGTGCGGCCCTTCGCCAACGGCCGATGGGAGCCTGAATCACAGTCATGGCGTTGACGGCGAGTGCGTCGTCATTGAGTTCTCCAGGTCGGTCAGTCTTCGCAATGCCAACTGACCGGATTTGAAGTCGGGCTTTGTCCGGATTGCCGTCGAAGTGATGGTTGTCCACAGATTCCTTCTCGGTCGCGAGTGTCGCCGCCGGGAAAAACACGCTGGATGTTGCTTCGGCGGGTCGATAAGATCTCGGCTAATCAAACGCCTGCCGCCTTTGGCGGACCTAAACGCGGGCGATTCCCTTCCAAGGACGGACCGCGAAGCTCAAGCGGGCCAGAGCTTCTTCGCGGTGGAACGTCTGCGCGGTGACCAAAAGGAATAGTCCTTTTGAAGCGCATGTTTCCACATGGGAAATCTCATCGAGGACAGACTCATTGTGCTCTGTGGGAAACCAGGTGGCATCCTTCTGTGTTGAGGGCGTGATATGCGAATTGATTGGCTCGTCCGGTGGAGATGCCGGCTCTATCGACCGCGAAGGCTGTTAAGCCGTTCCCGCCGCGCTGAACACCTGGAAGATCGCGCGCTGTTGGCGGCCTTCGTCGTGGACAGCACCTTGGACACCGTCGACGCAAATCTCGGTGATGGCATCGCCGCGGACGCAAACGGTCACGCGACGCTGCGAGCTGCCATTCAAGAAGCCAACCTGTTGGCGGGCGCCGACACGATCACCTTGCCGGCAGGAACTTTCATACTGTCCTTGCAGGGTCAGGGCGAGCAGTATGCCGCCAGCGGAGATTTGGATCTCCGCGATGACGTGACGATCACCGGGGAGGGAGCCAATCAAACGATTATCGACGGTATCGACGGTTTTGCGTCAGAACGAGTCTTCGATGTGCTGAGCGGCGTGAACGTCCAGATGGTCGATCTGAAAATCAAACGTGGCACCGCCATTTTTGGAGACGGCGGAGGCATTCGCAGTTTCGGAAATGTGACGTTGCAGAACGTCGCTCTGAGCGACAACGCTGCGTCCGGCGGAGGCGGCGCGATTGCCAGCCTGGGGTCGGCCAGCACGCTGACGATCACCAACTCGACTCTCGACGGCAATCTGTCCAGCGGGTCGAACGGCGGCGGTGCGATCTACACCGTTGGCACCACCGACATCACGGGCAGTGTGTTGTCAAACAACAGTTCTTTGTACAACGGCGGAGCGATCGTGAATTCCGGCAGCGGGTCACTCAGCCTTGCGACCAGCGCAGTCGAGAACAACACGGCCGGCATCGCCTATCAAGGAGGCGGACTTTACAACAACAGCATCGTGTCGATCACGCGCAGCACGTTCTCGAAAAACACCGCTCGCGACGGCGGCGCGATCGCCAATGTGAATTTCACAAACCCCACGTCCGCGATGCTGTTGCTGTCAACGCTTTCGGGGAACTCGGCCGCGAACAATGGCGGTGGTTTGTTCAACGCGACATCCGCTCAAGCCAACATCATAGATTGCACGATCGCCGCCAACTCGGCCGCGGCCGATGGGGGCGGACTCTTTCGACAAGGGACGATCAGTTTGTCCGGAACCGTCCTCGCGTTGAACACCGCTGGCACATCGGGGCCGAATCTTTCGGGAGCGGTCTCGAGCCTCGGGTACAACTTGATCGGCTCAATCTCAATCTCGGACGGCTCAGGGTTCGTGAGCAGCGATTTGCAGAATATCAATGATCCGAAACTTGGCCCGTTGCAAGACAACGGCGGGCCAACGTTCACGCATGCACTGCTGCCCGGAAGCCAGGCCATTGATGCCAATAGCGCCACCGCGTCGAGCACCATGGATCAACGGCTGCTGTACCGTGTGGTGGACGGCAATAACGACGGCACAGCCCGTGCGGACATCGGCGCCTATGAGGTGCAACAGATTGAGGTGATCCTCGCTCCTCCGTCGACCAACATCACGATCACGTTGAGCGGTTCGTTAGTGGTCTTCACGGACAACATGACCGGCACGGTCATTAATACGGTGATTCTGGACCCTGCGGGTACGTTGATTGTGACGGGGAGCGCGGCTGACGACACCGTGACACTCGATTTCAGCGGCGGCAATTTTATTCCAGCGGGCGGGCTGTTGTTCAATGGCGGCGGATCGACTGCGGGCGACGCGTTGGTGCTCACCGAGAGCGCCGTCAGCACCTTCGACAGCGTGACGCACGTGTTCCTGAACGCGACCGACGGCACGATCTCGCTGGTTTCGGGAACCATCACTTCCTTCGTGACCTATCAATCGGTGGAGTCCACGATCATCGACCGGCTCACCGTCAACGACCGAACCTACCAGTTTGGCAACACGGCCGACGTGGTCACGCTCGCGGACGACGCGACCGCCGGAAACGGAAGGTCGCGACTAACGAGTGTTTCCACGAGCACCCCCGTGGAATTCGCGCGGCCCGGCACATCGTTCAGCCTGAAGTTGGCGGACGCCAACGACAGCGCCACGCTGGCGGCCGTGGACTCGTTGTTCGCGGCCAGTTTGCTGGTCACGGGCGACAACGGTAATGATCTGATCGACGCCTCGGCCGTCGCGTTGAATGTGTCTCTGCAAGGCAACGCCGGGATCGACACGCTTCGTGGCGGCAGCGGCAACGACGATCTCAATGGCCACTCGGAAGACGACTCGGTCGACGGCGGGGCCGGAGACGATTCGATCCAGGGTGGCGCGAACAATGACGCGCTCAACGGCGGAACCGGCAACGACACAGTTCTCGGACAAGGCGGGAATTCCGACACGATCAGTGGCGGCACGGGCAACGATTCGCTCGATGGCGGTGCCGGCACAACGGACCGGCTGCTGGAAGTCGGAGACGCGAACATGACGCTCTCGCCAACGCAGTTGCTTGGCGGCTTGGGCGTCGACATTCTGGCGGGCTTCGAGTTGGCCAACCTCACGGGCGGCGCGGGCAACAACATCATCAATGCCAGCGCTTTCAACGGCTTGGTGACCTTGAGCGGTTCTGGCGGAAATGATTCACTGACTGGCACCACTTCCCTGGGAAGCGTGCTCAACGGAGAAGACGGCAACGACACGCTCGTCGGTGGCAACCTGCATGACACGCTCAACGGCGGCCTTGGAAGCGATTCACTGACGGGTGGAGCCGGCAACGATAAACTGTATGGCCAGGACGGTGACGGCGACACCCTCATTGGCGGCACTGGCAACGACACGCTCGATGGCGGAAACGGCCTCGGTGACACGCTGATCGCGTCCGGCAACGTCAACTTCACGCTGACGAACTCGCAGCTCACGGGCAGCGGCACCGATTCGCTGCTTGGCATTGAGGCCGCGGATCTCACCGGCGGTGCGAGCAACAACACGCTCAATGCCGGCGCGTTCACCGGCAACGTGACGCTCATCGGCGCTGCGGGCAATGACACTCTGATTGGCGGTTCGGGGAATGACTCGCTTCAGGGAGATGTCGGCAACGACTCGCTGAAAGGTCGAGACGGCAACGACGTGCTGAAAGG
>CAZPUJ010000042.1:0-6151 GCA_964589725.1 uncultured Planctomycetaceae bacterium | reverse complement strand
GTGCGGAATCACCGAACCGAGAATCCGCTCCAACGATCCTTGGACATTCATATCCCAACCGAAGACATGCCCGCTGCCGAACGAGAACGTTGTCGCGCCGCCCGCTCCCATCTGCCCGACCCGTACGCGGACCTGACACCGAGCCGACCAGTTCGGCAGCTTGTGTCCCAGCCACTCGATCGCCAGCTCCTCGCGAGATCGCTCGGCGGTCAGCGCGACCTTCTCGGCCATCGCCGCCGTCGGAGCTTCGACCTCGAAGTTCGGCGTGACGTGCTTCGCGCCCAGGGCACAAAGCAAAAAGAGTCCACCGACAAAACGCCACATCCGCGCATTCTTGCTGACCATTCAAGCTGCCTCGTCGTCCATGACTCGGTGGCTTCGCCCGTTGCTCCCTGGGAACACCGGCCCTCAGTGCAAACGCTGGTCCGAGAGGCCCGGGCCAGTCTCACTCTTGCCGCTGCCTCCTGCCCACCTTGAGTTTACCGCTTCAACGACACTTCGGAACACCGTCCGACGTATGTGTAAAACTTGCAAACATCATCACCACGCGGTTCATGCGGAACGGGTGCAAAACAGCATTTCCAGAATCCTGTAGCCCAGGCCCTTGTGGCCTGGATGATTCGCAGAACAAAGGGAATCTTCCGAGCCACAAGGGCTCGGGCTACAGATGGCCTCATGGGAAATGGTGCCTTGCACCCTTCTGTTCAAAAAATGATCTTGAGACATGGGGTTCATTCCGTTTGAACAGAAGACCGCAGAGTTCGCAAAGGAATACGGAATTCACAGCGTGTTCCAAAGAACTCCACGAATTTATTGTTGGACAGGTTCTTACTTCGCCGCGCCGTCCTTCGCCGACTTTTCCTGCCAGGCCTTGGAGACGTCCGGGTTTGGAGCCGAGTCGCCGGAGACCTCGTTGCGAATCCAGCGGATCGCCGTTTCGGTCGAATCGAGAAAGCGTTTGTCGGTCCACGTCGATTCGTTATGGCCTAAGTTGTTGAAGAAGATCTTCCCATCGCCCCAGGAGCGGCACCACGCGACCGGGACTTGATACGGCCGCTTTGTGAGGCACTTCTCCATATTCAAGCTCATCAGGACATGCACATTCTCCGGCACCCAGTGGTCGTACTCGTAGATCTCGTCCTTGATTTGGAATTCGTCGCCGAACGCCTTCATCGCGGGGAACGTCTTGTCGTGGATCGTGATGGTCACCAGTTCCCCGGCGTTCCACGGATGCCCTTTGAATGTGCCACCCGCGAGATCCCAATACCACTTGTGAGCCGGATCGTTCGTGCGAAACGTGTCGGCGGCCGAGTGGAATCCCATCCAGCCGTGACCCTTTTGCTTGAGCCACTCATTCATGAAGTAGTCACGAGTTTCATCCGAGATCGGCAGCTCGCCGGTCGTGTAGAAGGCGACGATGTCGTAGTTCTTCAGGTTGTCTTTCGTGAAGTCTGCCTGCGTGTCCTGAGTGCAATGAATCGTGAACAACCCCGTCTGTTGACCAAGCTGTGTCAGCGCGACTTCGGAGGGAGACAAATCTTTTTGCTGGCGATTGACCGATCCGTGTTTGAAGCCCTTGCTCTCGGTGAGGTACAGAATCTTGGCCTTTTCCGCGGCGAAGAGCGATGCCTCCATACACAGACTCAAAGCAATCAGTCCCAACACGGACAGCAACGTGCGACGCAACATGGCAATGGCTCCTGGAGGCATGATCTCGGTGGCCGGCCCGGACCAGTTCGGGCCTTCGTGCCGACAATGCGACATTCGATCTCGACGGCGACATGATACGGGGAGGCTGTCATCACAGCCAAGCTGGCGCGACGATGTGCCACGAGAACCTACGCGCTCTCGCTGACGAGCCCTTTGGTTCGCAGCACCTCCTGCGTCCACTGGGCCTGTGCGGGCGAGAGCGGCGGCACCAGAGTCCGCTCGGCGTACTTCACGCGGCGCGCGTACAAGCCCACTTCGTAGCACCGATCGAACACGGCTTGCAGGTCGTGCAAATCGGGAAAGATCGCCGGGTCTTCCAGAAACGGGTCCATGCCAACAAACGGTGAGGGCACTGTTCGTCTCCAATCTTCCGACAAACCACTTAACCAATTACGCAGGTACGCCAAAACCATCATACTCCTGCCGCCCGCAGCCACCAACGCGGCCACGGACTTTCCCAATCAAGGGCGCGCCACTTACGATCCGCGCTGCTCCAAGCCTTTGGCCACGAACCCCACTCCTCCCGTGACTCATGCCCGTAACCATTCAAGCCAGCATCTACGACTTCCCGCAGTATTACGAGTTGCTCTTCGGTTCCGACTGGCGGGCCGAGTTCCACTTTCTGCGAGCCTGTTTCGAGAAGCATGCGACGCGCAGAGTCCGTAGCCTGTTCGAGCCGGCTTGCGGGACGGGCCGCTTGCTGCTGAAGTTCGCGAAGGCGGGCTTCAAGGTCGCCGGCAACGATCTCAACGTGAAAGCGGTTGCGTACTGCAATCAGCGGCTGTTGAAGCACGACTTCAAACCAACGGTCTCGGTCGGCGACATGGCGGACTTCGCGTTGCCCAAGCCGGTCGATGCGGCGTTCAACACGATCAACACGTTTCGGCACCTGCCGACGGAAGAAACCGCTGCAGCGCATTTACAGTGTCTGGCGGCGGCATTGGCTCCCGGCGGAATCTACGCGTTAGGTTTGCACCTGCTGCCGACACGCGGGCCGCGCGATGAAGAGGAATCTTGGGTCGCGCGCCGAGGCCACGTCCAGGTCAACTCGCGGATGTGGACGAAGAAACTTGATCGCCAGCGCCGGATGGAAGAACTCGGCATGACGCTCGACATTTGGATGCCGACGCGACACTTTCGCATCGAGGACGAAATGCACTACCGCACCTACTCGGCCGAGCAAATGTTCGATCTGCTGGCGCGAGTCCCGGATCTCGAACACGTCGCGACGTACGACTTCGCTTACGATCTGAAGCAGCCCGTTACCATCGACAAGCGTACGCAGGACATCGTGTTGATCCTGCGACGAAAGTAGCACCTCTACGATTCAGGACTCAACATGGCCCGCATCAACGACAACTATTTGAAGCTGAAAGCCGGATATCTGTTTCCGGAAATTGGCCGCCGCGTGGCAAAGTTCGCGGCAGAGAATTCGCAGGCGTCGATCATTCGCCTGGGCATTGGCGACGTCACCGAACCATTGGTGCCGGCGATCGTCGAGGCGTTTCACAAGGCGGTCGATGAGATGTCTCGCCGCGACACGTTCAAAGGCTACGGCCCCGAGCAGGGCTATGACTTCCTGCGAGCTGCCATCGCACAGAACGATTATCAGGCTCGCGGTGCCGACGTGTTGGCCGATGAGATTTTCGTTTCGGACGGTTCGAAGTGCGACACGGGCAACATCCTGGACATCTTCGGTCCTGACAACGTCATCGCCGTGACCGACCCGGTTTATCCGGTGTATGTCGACACCAACGTCATGGCCGGACGCACCGGCCCGGCCGATGACTCCGGTCGGTACGGTGGCTTGGTCTACATTCCGATGAGCGCCGCGAACAATTTTTCTCCGGCGCTGCCAGATCGAAAGGTGGATTTGATTTATCTCTGCTTTCCGAACAACCCGACGGGCACCGTCATCAGCCGAGAAGATCTCGCTGGCTGGGTGGCCTACGCGAAGGCCAACGACGCGATCATTTTTTATGACGCGGCATACGAGGCATACATCACCGACCCGACGGTGCCGCACTCGATCTACGAGATTCCCGGCGCGAAGGAAGTGGCCATCGAGTTTCGCAGCTTCAGCAAGACCGCTGGCTTCACGGGGACTCGCTGCGCGTTCACGGTCGTGCCGAAGAAATTGAAAGGCAAAACCTCAACCGGTGAGAGCGTTGACATTCACTCGCTGTGGAATCGCCGTCATTGCACGAAGTTCAACGGCGTGTCGTACCCGGTGCAACGGGCCGCCGCCGCCATTTACTCGCCCGAAGGCCAGTCGCAGATTCGCGACATGATCGCATTTTACTTGGCCAACGCGAAGCTGATCCGCGAGGGACTGCAACGCGTGGGCATCGAAGTTCACGGCGGAATCAATGCTCCCTACGTTTGGCTCAAGGCACCGCGCAACCTCAGCAGTTGGGACTTTTTCGACCTGTTGCTCTCGAAAGCGAACCTCGTCGGCACCCCTGGCAGCGGCTTCGGTGCGGCGGGCGAAGGCTATTTCCGCCTGAGCGCGTTCAATAGCCGTGAACGAGTACAAGAAGCGGTCGAGCGGTTCCAGAAGGTGATTGGTTAAACGCCTCTTCTGGGTTTGGAGTGGCTGATTGATTTTGGTTGGATACCCAAGAGAGCCTCAAAGAAACGCACTACGCACACGGATGTGGAAACACACGGATGAAGGCTGACGATCCGTGTGCCGGAAGAAACGACTTGTTTGGTGACGTGTACGTTCCGACGGCGGTCGCAGATTCGTCGTCAAACTCTGGAAAAGGCCGGTGAATGGCCGGAGCCACCGGAATCGAGGCGCTCACGTGACAATTGATTCGATCCCCGTCCGCATTGCGACGCGAGCCAGCCGCTTGGCGTTGTGGCAAGCGCATCACGTCGCCGAGTTACTGCGAGCGGCCGCGCCGGAATGTGCCGTCGAGATCGTGACCGTTTCGACGATCGGCGACCGCGATAAGTCGGAGGCGTTGACTCAATTGGGAGGCTCTTCGCTGAGCGGCACCGGTGTCTTCACGCGCGAAGTGCAAGCCGCATTGCTGGATCGACGCGGCGATGTCGCCGTTCACAGTTTGAAGGACTTGCCGACAGAGCCTGTCGACGGTCTCATCCTCGCCGCCGTGCCGGTTCGCGGCGCGATGTTCGATGTGCTCGTGCTGCCGCATTGTGAAGTAGGCAGTAGGCAGAATGCAGTCGGCAGTGATCAGCATGAACCACTGCCTTCTGCCTTCTGCCAACTGCCTTCTGGCGCCCGCGTCGGCACGGGCAGCCCGCGGCGGCGAGCACAACTGTGGCATCGACGTCCCGACCTGCAAATGCTCGAAGCCCGCGGCAATGTCGAGACGCGGTTGCGAAAGCTCGATGACGGCGAGTTCGACGCGCTGGTGCTGGCCGAAGCGGGACTGACTCGGCTGGAGCTAGCGGGACGCATCAGCGCGCCGTTGCGGCCACCGTTTATGCTGCCAGCCGTCGGTCAAGGAGCCTTGGGCATTGAATGCCGAGCGGACGATATAGAATTGCAATCCATTCTGGATCGCATCACCGATCGCGCGACGTTGCTTGCCGTCACCGCCGAACGCACTGTCCTCTCGACTCTGCGAGCCGGCTGTCACGCGCCGCTGGGAGTCTGGACTCGTCCCGACGTCGACGCGCTGCGTCTGACCGCCGTGGTCCTCAGTCTCGACGGGACAACTCGCGTCGAAGCCGAGCGTTGCTTGTCGGTCGAGACCAATGACGACGCGGTGACTTTGGGTTGCTCCGTCGCCGAGGACTTGCTGGCGAAAGGCGCGGCGATGCTGATGTTGTCGAGTAGCAGCAGAAAGGACGCATGATGAAGAAGCGGGCGCAAGACCTACATTGCGATTTGGTGCGGATCGGGCGAGGGGTCGGCGAGGGGGTCAGGTGTTCTGATTTCTGTTTTGGCGTCACAAACGGAGTCAAGCGTGGTTTGGAGTTTGCCTTGCGATGGAAATCAACGGCTATTCAACGGCCAAAACAGAAATCAGAACACCTGACCCCGGCTCGCCTCACACTGGAAACCAGTGAGTCTTCAAAACCCATGCGTTGCCTTGCGACCATTTGCGTTTGGTTGCTGATCTCGGCCAGCGAGTTGTGCGGGCTGCCGGCGGGCGCTGCCGATGAACCGGCGCGCGAGGTCGAGAAAGAAGAGGCCATGCCGATCAAGACGTTGGGTGGACGACAGTTTTGGGGTGATGTGCTCTTTTTCCACGACTGGCGGATTCAGCGGAATGTGTTCACCGGGCATTACCGATTGTTGGATGGGAAGGACAACCGGCACTCATCAGGCACGCTCGACGAATGCAAAGCCAAGCTCGATGAGATTCGAGAGGCTCGCAAGCTGCCGCAGATGTCTGGTCGAGGCGTGGTGCTAATTCACGGCATCGTGCGGTCGTCGAAGTCGATGGCCAAGCTGCGCGAGCCG
>CAZPUJ010000041.1:0-3248 GCA_964589725.1 uncultured Planctomycetaceae bacterium | reverse complement strand
ATCCGAAAAACTCGTGACGAGTACGCACGACAATTCAACTATGACTTGCACCAGATGTGCCTCGACCTACGCCGCGAGCAAGAACTCAGCGGTGCCACAGTCGTCACATTCTCAACCAAGGCAATTCGATCAAACTTCGCCAAAAAAGTCGGTCAAGCCGACACGAACAAGGCGGACGTTTTGCCTTCCCAAGTCTGACCTGAAATTGAAGGTCTTTCGTTTTCTGCCGCCTTGTCCGTGATGGCTTACCTTGGACGATGGAGCGGTCGAATTAAGAAGTCGAGCCGGGCGTGAGACTCGCGCAGGGCGGCTTCGACGGCCTCGGGGGATGCGGCTCGGGCAAAGATGAAGCCGAGATACAGAGCGCCCTCCGGAAGTGGTATCAACTCCTGACCCAGGTGCGCTGAAATGGTCACCTGCTCAATGCCGTCCACGGTCCTGGCTTGATCTAACCCTCGGACCTCTGTCAGCACCCCCGCCCGCGGAGTCGGGATCATCATGACACCGGCGGGTTGGTTTTCACGTGTTGGGGGGGCATAGTCCCCGTCGAGAGCATGACGGATGATCAACTCTTCCAGCGACAGACCGGTGCCGAACCGCAGCACTCGCGAGCAGAGGCCGCCGATCGATCGCGGGTTGATCTCAATGATCCACGAACCGCCACCATTGATCCGCAGCTCCGCATGCACCGGTCCCTCAGTCAGCCCGATTGCTCGGCATGCGCGGGAGGTACAGCGAGCGATGTCTTCCTGGACAGGCACAGGCAAACGCGAGGGGGTGACGTAGATCGTTTCCTCAAAGAACGGCCCGTCGAGAGGATCCGGTTTGTCAAACAGCGCGAGTACGCGGAGTTCACCCCGCGTAAGCAGTCCATCCAGGGCCACCTCTGGTCCGACGACGAAGTCCTCGACCAAGAACTGTCGAGCGGTGGCGGGAAAGACCGGCGCACGAATAAGTGCCGTAGCCGAAGTCGTGAGACTTCGGTCCGAACTCTCACGACTTCGGCTACTCTCGACAGTCGTTTCTGCGCCGGTCCTAAGCGAAGGCTTTCGCCGACTGCGGGGGCCGGCTAAAGAATGCGACTCGCTGAATTCCGATCGCAGAATGTGATCGAGTCGAACGACAGCCCGGACAAACTCCAGGTCCGTGTTGGCGCGGATAACTCCACGGCTTCCCGAAAGTGTGAGCGGTTTGACAACGCACGGGTATTCCACTCGATCGGCGATGTGGGCCGGGGCGTCATCCAGCGAGCAGAGTTTGTATCGAGGCTGCGGAACACCAGCCTGTCCGAGCAGCTCGCGCATGCGGTGCTTGTTTCGCGCCGCATTGGCTGACTCGACCGAGTTATTACGCAGCCCAAGAGCATGGCAAATGGTCGCGGCGCAGACGGTCACCTGGTCGTCCACTGGAACGACCGCAGCGATCGGATGCTCTTGGGCAAACTGCACCACCTGACGTGCCGCCTGTTGCGGATCACCGAAGTTGAGCTGCAGCAGGCCGCTGGGATTCAGCCCGGTGAGAGTACTCGCTTCTTCTGAGGCCACGGTGAGTTCGACGCCCAACCGTCCGGCTGCCTCCATGAAGGCGTGAGTCCGATAGGTGGTGGTGGGCAGCAATAACAAAACCCGTGGCATGTTACTTCTTCGATGGCGAGTAATACGGGTTGCGACCGGCGGCGTGGTCGGTCGTGTCCAAAATGTCGCCGACCTCGGGCACGGCGGCGTGGATCTCGACTTCAATGCCCTGTTTCAGCGTCACGTCAGCTTGGCCGCAACCCTGGCAACCGCCGCCCATCTGGATGAACACGGTGTTTCCCTGCACGCCCATCAGCCCCACACGGCCGCCATGCGCGGCCACCGAAGGATTGATCCGCGTGTCGAGCACCTCTTGCACCCGCTGGCGGATCACTTCGGCGGGCGGAATGGTTGCTCGAAGCTGTTCCGAGACAGCCGGCAGCCCTGTCGCCAGGTGTGCCCGAATCGCCGCCCCGACCTGCCGACCGATGACTGGCCACTCTTCGCGTCCGGCTTTGTTCACGACCACTCGATCGTGTGAGATCAGCACGCTTCTCACTTCCGGAATTCCAAACAGGCGCTCGGCCAGGAATGAGCCCTCGGCTTGCTCTTTGCTGGCGAAGTAGAACGAACCGTCGGCGTAGACGGGACGGTCCACGGCAAACTTGCACGTGACGTTGGAGACGGGGTCGGCCATGATCTTGATGTCTGCAGTCATTGGAATCTCCTCAACTTTTAGGCACTTACAGGAAGCGCATCGACAATTTGTTGTCAATACGCCTGAAATCGGCGAGCGGGGGGCGTGAGCCCCCCCGGTTGCTACGGAGTCAAACGATATTCCACGAACCGGGAGGCTAACGCTAACCGCTCGCTGTTTTACAAAGCCCGAGACCGCCTCGTACAGTCGGTCCAGACGGAGGTCAGGATGCGTTGGTCATTGGTCAGTTGTGATTGATCGTTCCTCTTCACTCCGCGCCAGTGGATATTCGCTGATCGGCAGCCCCAGTTGGCGAACCTCCTGCAACCGGCGCCAACCACGAGTCGTGAGATCTTCTCGTCGCGAAACGTCCTCGGGATCGAGTTGCCGCTTGTCGAACAGGCCTTCCACGACAACCGGTTCGAACGTGGGATCGACGATGAACTGAGCCAACACCGGATTGCAGCGGAGATGCCGTTCGGGAGCCTTCATCAATTGACGCGCCTCGATCTCACCAATGACGTAGCGGAGATAGAGGTCGCTGTCGGTGAGGTTCTCAACGTCTCCGCCGCAGACCTCGCACAAGTAGCCCATGTCGCAGCGAGCCATATGTTGAACTCCTCAAAACTATTTTCATTCGGAACAGTCGCTGTCTCTGGCCGATTCCAGGTCCGAGCCCTTGCTGGAAGCATCATACGCGCCGTGCGAGCCGCTGACAGCATGCCGCGACAGTCATCGGTGCGGCTCGGCAGCGGATTGGACGCACAAGCGAGCCCGGATTGCGCCCCGTCCTAGGATTTCCGTGCCAGTGTGTTTCACACTAGCCCGACGCGCGAGTTTTGAACTTGCGCTGTTTGTGGTTGCCCTGACGATTTTCATCGAGGAATCGCGACCCATGGGCAAGACTCCATCCGGCTTGCCCGGATGGTGAATCTGATGGTTGGCTAGCGCCGGCGGCACTTTCGTTGAGTGCCCTGTTTTTCTGCGGTTCGCCGCCTCCGGCGGCGAACCGCAGAAAAACAGGGGTCGGGAGCGTG
>CAZPUJ010000040.1:0-9515 GCA_964589725.1 uncultured Planctomycetaceae bacterium | reverse complement strand
ACGAACCCGCGAAACCATTCCGCGACGAACATCCTCCAAAGACTTTTTGAACCATCTCCATTGCCCTTGAAAGAATCTACTTCTACCACTGACTACCGTTGACTGACACGCGGGTGACTACCTTTGACTGACACTTGGCCGCTTAGCGATAGGGCTTTAGAATTACCTCTTCGATGTCTTGACCCGGATCGCGGCGATTGGACATCGCGTCGAGAGCCTTCGCGACCTGCTTCTTCCGAATCAGGGTGGTATCGAATAGATGGTGTGATAGTCCTCTTGTGTTCGCAGTACGTCGAGCCGTTTGTCAAACACGGCCGTGGAGCCGGAGGGTTTGGCTTCGGTCAATTGCGTGAAAGGGTCGGTCAAGAATTTCCTGCAGATCACAGGTTTTCCATTCACAAATCGCGTGGTTTCGGAGTAGTATGCTCACCCCTCGCGGAGGTGAATGGGTATTGCCGCATAAATACGTGAGCTGATGATGGCTGGTGTTCAGAGATTGGCTCGACTGCTGTTGCTGGCGGTGGGCTTATTGACGGTCTGGACATCGGCGGATGCCTCGCCGGCCCAAGCGTCCTGTGGCGACTATCTGTTGCATGCGGCAATGCCAGGCCATCACCGATCAATCCAACTTGCAGCCAACACGACGGACGGGACTCCGATCGTACCGGAAACCCCCTCGTTTCCTAGCGATCGTCGACCTTGCGGGTGTTCCGGTTGGGATTGTGCTCGGCAGCCGTTTCCCGTGCCGACCCGCGTACCGACCGAAGAGACTCGGCCCAGTGAGCGCTGCCTGCCCGTGTTGGACACCGTTGTGCCACTGTTGAGCACGAGCGTGATTCGCCGGGACAATGACTCGTTGGTGCAACCTGTCTGTTGTGGGTTGTTCATCCTTCGTCCGCCACGAGCCTAGCGCTTCGAGCGAGTGTTCGCTTCGCGTCCTTGCCTGAGGAGTGGCGTCCGCTCATTCTCACATTGCCTGTGTGAGATGACCGCGTTGAGACGAAATTGCGTTGCTGATTTTCGGCCGTGCGATTTTCGGAACGACGACAAGTTCAGCGGTTGATTCACCTCCACAATGGCTGGCCCGCGGGATTCCTGCGAAAGTCGCGACCGGAGCTGCGCTCGGCGAGGTTTTGATTCTTTTTCGTGTACGACTTATAGGGAGCTTTTCATCATGTTCATTCAAAGAATGCCAGTTCAAAGACGTCAAGGTTTCACGTTGATCGAATTATTGGTCGTGATCGCGATCATCGCGATCTTGATCGCGTTGCTACTGCCGGCCGTGCAACAAGCACGTGAAGCGGCGCGGCGGGCACAGTGCAAGAATAACCTCAAACAAATCGGCTTGGCGATTCACAACTATCACGAAATCCATCAGGTCTTTCCGTTTGGAAAGGGAGCCAGTTACCCGGGAGCTCCCGGGTATGCACGCTGGTCGCAGCACTCCATGCTTTTGCCGTCCCTCGACCAAGTTGCGCTTTACAAGAGCCTGGCCTTCACGGCGCCACCGTCAACACCCGGCATGGGCGGGGTCATCAACTTCATGCCGGCGTACGTCAGCCCCAGCAACGATGCCGGTTCGCGAGTCGTCATTCCAATGTTCTTTTGCCCTTCGGATCAACAGCCCAGCGATCCCTGGCAGGGGCAGAATAACTACGCTGGCAATCAAGGTGGTTGGCTTTGCGATCGTGGCGACGCGCCGGGTCTTCCCACGGACAATTCTCCCAGCGAAGTTCAAACCGGAGTCTTTTATTTCGGAAGCAAGGTGCGGGCCGCCGACGTGAGGGACGGCCTCAGCACGACCGCATTCTTCAGTGAGAAAATTCGCGGCCAGGGCACGCCCGAACCCAGGTCGGACCTGTTCGTGATCCCGCATCAGACATCTCTCGGCGCAACGTACAGCACGTGCCAGGCCGTCAACCCGTCGACCGCCACGCCGTTGACCAGTAAATGGGGCTATAGCTGGGTGATGGGGGAGAACTGTTGCACGCAATATAACCACGTGGCCGTTCCCAATTCGAAGTCCTGCGCAGGCACCGGCTTTCCCGGCACGATGACCAACATGGCGATGCAAGTCTCCGCCGGCAGTTATCACGCCGGCGGCGCGCATGTGCTCATGGGTGACGGAACAGTGAATTTCGCCAATCAAAACATCGACCTAACAGTGTGGCGCGGAATCGGCACGCGTGCCGCCAAGGAAGTGGTGTCCAATCCGTTTTGAGACGATTTCCACCTGAGGGGTTCATAGAGTATGTCACGCTGGGTACGAGTCGTCTCGATCATCGGGCTGATGTGGAGCGGCGCCGGCTGTCAGTCACGGTCGGACCCACAGCGGTACGTTCCGAAGGTCGAGACGGCGCGGCAAGCCATCGAAGCGGCGCTGACGGCGCGGCAGAACAGGCAGACGACCAGCCCCGTGTCGGGAACCAATCCCGTTGTGCATTTGATTGATTCCTCGCGGCCGAAACCGAATCAAACACTTGCCGGCTTCGAGATACTGGGTGAGGTCGCAGGCGTTGTGCCGCGCTGCTTCGCCGTGCAACTGAGATTGCGAAACCCCGACGCCGAAGTCCGCGAGCGGTACATCGTCGTCGGCATCGATCCGTTGTGGGTCTATCGCCACGAAGACTACGAGATGCTCACCCATTGGGAGCATCCGACGCCCAAGAACGAGGGCGCGAGCACGCAGTGAACGACAAACCAGCAACAACGAACTCACACAGTCTATCTCGTGAACGCCAAGGAGATGCAATCCATGACTTCCCTTGCCCCGCCGAACCATCGAACGAGCGTTTGGTCGCGAGTTCGTTTCGCCGGGACCGCTCTGCAAGTGCGACTGCGGTTCGTGCTCATCCTGTTGGCGGCCTTCATCGTCGTGACGCAATGGCCCGTGTTGCGGAACTGGTGGGACAAGCTGACTCATCGTTGGTGGGCTTCGCAACGCACGGCTCACGCGGTCTCGCGCAACACGGAGTTCTTCTGCCCGATGTGTCCCGGAGTGCTTTCGACGTGGCCGAGTATTTGTCCGGTGTGTCACATGGACCTTGTCCCGCGTCAGAAAGGGGACGCCGTCATCCTGCCTGAGGGGGTGATCGCACGGATGCAGTTTTCGCCGTACCGCATTCAACTGGCCGGCATTCGCACGAGCGAAATCAAGGCCAGCGAAGTCAACCCTACAGAAGCGTCAACACCAAAACTCCACGTGCCGAGATCGGCCGTCGTCGATAACGGCCGCGAACGAATCGTCTACGTCGAGCGGATGCCGGGCATGTTCGACGGAGTGATTGTCGAGCTGGGGCCACGACGCGGTGACGTCTTCCCCGTTCTCAAAGGTCTTCAAGCCGGCGATCGAGTCGCGACGGTCGGAGCCTTCTTGATCGACGCCGAAGCGCGACTGAATCCGGCTGTGGCGACCAGTTACTTTGGCGCGGGAGGCACGTCGTCCACGCAGACACCGGCCGCTTCGCGATTCACGGCCAAGACCAAAGGAAAACAACTTTCGCCCGAAGACGCGGCTTTGGTCGCTCGCCAAAAAAATTGCCCGGTGACTGAGCTGCCGTTGGATTCGATGGGCGGCCCGATACCGGTCGAGGTCGCCGGCCGACGCGTTTTCATTTGCTGCGCCGGCTGTGAGGGCAAACTCAAACGCAACCCCGACACGTATCTGAAGAAACTCGGGATTGCGTCAAAGCCCTCATCGGAATGATTTACCATGCACACCAACCCAACGCGCGAGCGAGGGGAATTACACGCAAACGGAGGCCGTCCACGTGACGCCCTCGCTGACGCGTCGGGTTGGTGTGCGGAGCGTCGCCCCCCATGATCAACCGCATCATCGAGTTCTCCGTGCGACAGCGAGGTCTCGTCATCGTGGCGGGAATCGTGTTGGCCGTGTGGGGCGTGATCGCGGTCTCGCAAACGCCGGTCGACGCCGTGCCCGACTTGTCGGAGAACCAAGTCCTGGTCTACACGGAATGGCCGGGGCACGGGCCGCAAGCGATCGAGGATCAAATCACGCATCCACTGTCGTTGCAGCTTCAGGGGATTGAAGGCGTTCGCAGCGTGCGCGCGGCGAGCGAAGTCGGCTTCTCGCTGCAGCATTTGATCTTTGAAGATCAGGTCGGCTTCGAAGTGGCTCGCGCGCGGGTGCAGTCTCGGCTTTCCTCCGCTCGAGGTCTGCCGGACGGAGTCAGTCCGCGGCTTGCTCCCGAAGCGATCCCGACGGGGCAGATCTTTTGGTACACCGTCGAAGGGACCGGTTACGACTTAGCCGAGCTGCGGTCGATCCAAGACGGTTTTGTCCGACCGCAATTGGAAGCCGTGCCGGGGGTCGCCGAGGTCGCCAGCGTCGGAGGTCATGTCGCCGAGTATCACGTGCGCCTTGATCCGCAACGTTTGATCGAATCCGGCCTGACGCTGCGCGACGTGCAAGACACGCTCGCGCGAGCAAACCGCTCTGTCGGTGGCGGCGTGATTCACAAAGACAACGCCGAATACATTGTCGACAGTCCGGGTGCGCTCGACACTCCGAATCGTTCTGACGCTCGCGAGCCGCCGTCATCGGAACCTTCAAAGCCTCGACACCCTCACCCTAGCCCTCTCCCCGAGGGAGAGGAGACCGTTTCGTCGCAACTGGAATCGCTCGTCATCTCGACGCGCGATGGCCTCGGCGTGCGACTCGGCGACGTCGCGTCGGTCGAACTCGGCACGCGGCCGCGACGTGGCTCATTCGAGAAAGATGGCAACGAGGTCACTGGCGGAGTGGTCCTGATTCGTTTTGGGCACAATCCGCTCGAAGTCACGCGGCGGATCAAAGTGAAGCTCCGCGACATCGAACCCGGCCTGCCGACTGGCGTGCGAGTCGTCTCGTGTTACGACCGCACGCCGCTCATCGAAGGAGCGGTCGCGACGGTCACGGGCACGCTGATCGAAGCGATCCTCACCGCAACGGTCGCGGTCATGCTGGTGCTGTTGCATCTGCGAACGTCGTTTGTGATCGCCGTGACACTGCCGCTGGCGACATTGTCATCGTTCGTGATGATGTGGATGTTGAGACGATTGGGAATCGCGGACATTCAGACCAACATCATGTCGTTGGCGGGGATCGCGATTTCGATCGGCGTGCTGGTCGATTCGTCGATTGTCATGGCCGAGAACGTGCTGCACCGGCTGCGCGACGAATTCGGCGATCGGCCCGTGCGCGGCGACATCCGGCACATCGTGCTGCCCGCTTGCCGGATGGTTGGCCGGCCGATTTTCTTCTCGGTGTTGATCATGTTGGTTTCGTTCCTGCCGGTGTTCTCACTGAGCGGGTTGGACGGAAAGATGTTTCGCCCGCTGGCGTTCACCAAGACGTTCGCGCTGCTCGCTGTCGCCGTATTGGCCATCACGCTCGTCCCCGCGCTCTGCACGGTGCTCTTGAAGGGCCGTGTGCCGGCCGAGTCCGAAAGCTGGCTGGTCCGCTCGGTGCGCGACGTGTATCGGCCGGTGCTCGAATATCTGCTGGATCAACCCGCCGCGCTGGCATGGGTGATGAGCGTGACGTTTATCCTCGGCGTGACGCCGCGGGGAATCCGCTGGCTGTTGCTGGCGATCGTCGGTGTCTCGCTGGTCGTGACGACCTGGTTGGCCGCGTCCCGCTTCTCAGCCATCGCGGCCTTCGCCAGCTTACTGCTGATCGCGCTCACCGCCGAGCAGACGATGCGGCCGATCGGGACCGAGAACCGTTTCCCGCTCGACGAAGGCATGGTGATGGACATGCCGATCAGCGTGCCGCGCGCTTCGATCACGCAGTCGACCGACGACCTGAAAGCTCGCGACATGGTTTTGTGTCGCTTCCCGGAAGTGGCGATGGTCGTCGGCAAAGCGGGGCGAGCCGAAACGGCGTTCGATCCCGCGCCGCTGGACATGATCGAAACGATGGTCGAATTCCGCCCGCGCGATCTCTGGCCCAAACGGAAGCTGCGTCGAGCGGATGCCGAACGTCACGCTCGCGACGTGCTGTCCGCATTGACGAACGCCAATCACGAGTGGGACGGCTTGCCAACCCGTTCCGCGCAGCCATTGATCGAAGTCCCGCCGGCCGAGACACAGGCCGGCTTGCTGAGCGATTCGGTCAACGCCGCGTTGTTCCGCCAGGACGCGGTACTGCGGGAGTTCTGCCATCAACGGCATCAGGAATTTCAACGCCGTTTGGCGCGCGAGCTGTCTCAGGAATTGGTGACGCACCTCTTGATAGATCTCTCGGGCACAAAGCCAGCGGCGGGAGAAGTCGCCGTAATCGTGCAGTCGATGCCCATCGAAATCAATCTGCGACTGGCCACGCAACCGACGGAGAGCGATGTCGCGGAGATTCAGCGGCGCGTGCGATCGGCGTCTCGCGACAGTCGCCATCAGGCTTCGCGCGAAGATGACTTCGCGTGGCTGCGATCACGACACCGAACACACTGGCAAGCTTATCTCGCCGAGTTGAATCACGAACTGCTCGATCGCGCGCCGATGACGTTCACTCGGCTCGTCGCGGAGGAACTTTTGGCTCGTTGTTCGATCACCGACGAGCGGCTCGTGAAGGTGATGCAACAAGGCGAACAAGCGCGAGTCGCGACTCCCAAGGTCAAAGGTTCCTCGGAAAAAACGGTTCCCGCCGAGCATCATCATGGACTGGTCACCTACGGCCCGCTGCCGACCGTCGACCCGCATCCGGTGTTCGATCCGTTATTGGCGACGCTGAACAAACAGCTCGCCGACCGAGTGATGTTGTGGCCGTGCGATCGCGAGGAACTGACCGGCTTTGGCGGCGAACTCGATCAAGCGTTGCAGATGCCCGGTTGGACAAACGTCTGGACCAAGCCGATTCAGAATCGCGTGGACATGCTCTCGACCGGCGTGAACTGCGAGGTCGGCGTGCGAGTGCTCGGCCGCCAACTGGATGACGTCGTTCGTGCATCCGAAGAGATCGCGGCCGTCTTGCGAGAACTCCCGGGCGCGGCCGATGTCATTGCCGATCCGGTGCGAGGAAAAGGTTATCTCCGCATCGAACCGCGACGCGACCGCGCGGCCGAACGAGGAGTCAGCCTCGCGGATGTGCAAGATCTTATCGGTGTCGCGCTCGGTGGGCAGGTCGCCACCGAGATCGTCTCTGGCCGAGAACGCCAGGCCGTGCGAATCTCGTTGGCCCGCGCGTGGACGGAAGATGAAACCACGCTGCGCGAAATCCCGCTCCGCGACGGACTGCATTTGGGGGACGTTGCCGACATCCACGTCACGGAAGGCCCGGTCAGCATCCGCAGTGAGAACGGTTTCTTGCGGAACTACGTGCGGCTGAATGTCCGCGACCGTAACGCCGCCGAATTCGTCGCGTTGGCTCGCCGCGTCGTGGCCGAGCGAGTGCCGCTTCCGAACGGCGTGTTCGTCGAATGGACTGGACAATACGAACACACGCTTCAAGCCACGCGCACGTTACTCCTCGTCACGCCGATCACGTTACTGGTGATCTTGCTGCTGCTGTATCTGACATATCACGATTGGCTCGACGCGCTGCTGATGCTGCTGGCGGTGCCGGGAGCACTCGTTGGTGGCGTGCTGTTTCAGTGGCTGTTCGGCTTCAAGTTCTCGGTCGCGGTGAGCGTCGGATATATCGCCTGCTTCGGCATGGCCGCGGCCACGGGCATGATCATGCTCGTCTATCTGCGCGACGCCGTGGATCGCGCGGGCGGCTTGGACGCGCTCTCTCCCGCTCAACTTCGCGAAGCCGTCCTCAATGGCGCCGTGCAACGCCTGCGGCCCAAGCTACTCACCGAAGGGACGACGATTCTGGGCTTGGCTCCGATGCTGTGGGCCACGGGTGTCGGTGCGGAAGTGATCCGCCCGATGGCCGCTCCGGTGTTGGGCGGCATTCTGATTGCCGATGAAGTGATTGACCTGTTTCTGCCCGTTTTGTTTTACGCCGCTCGTCGTTGGCGACAGTCCCGTGGCGCGATCGGCTCGACGGCGATTTCGGATCATCCATTGATGTCTGTCGGCGAACCGACGACACCACGCCTTGACGAACCCACTCTCACGCGAGGCACCGTATGAATCGTGTCAGTTTGTTTCTAACCAGCTCGCTCTTGTTGGCGACGCTCGGCTGCGGATCGCGCAGCCACACCGAGTATGTCCCCGCATCGACTCAGGCTCGCTCGGCACTCGAAGCGGCCTTGAATGCTTGGAAGTCGGGAAAGCCGTATGAAACGGTCGCCGATCACAAGCCGCCGGTCCAAATGTTCGACGCGCGCTGGCAAGCGGGCACGAAACTGGCAAGCTTTGAGATCGTGAAGGAACTCGACGAGCCTGACAAATCCGCGCCAAAGAAGTTTGTCGTGAAGGAACAACTCGCAGGAGGCAAGGCTGGCGAAGAAAGCACTTTTTATGTGCTCGGCAAAGACCCGCTGCTGGTCTTTCGCGAAGTGGACTACCTTCAAGCCAGTGGCGTGCCCGGCCCGCCGGCGAAGTAGCGTATATCTCGCGCGGCCTCGAATGAGACAGGCGAGCGGGGTGGCGTCAGCCCCCCCGTCCTGCGGCGAATCACCGGGGGGCTGACGCCACCCCGCTCGCCAGAATGTCTCACGGATGGCCGCGCGAGGCATCACTTTTGGAGTGCCAAGAATTCCAAAGCGGCGTCGAGTCGCCGCACTCCTAAATCTCAATACCTCGCCAAGTCGCCAGTTTGTTGTTTCAGGTTCAGCGTGTTGACGATGTCTTGAGCGCCGCTGACCATCATCCGCAGTTCGCTGCCGATGGCGATGAACTGCCAGCCTTCTTCGATGCGTTTCTGCACGTCGGCGGTGCTCTGCACGTGCAGGCCGACCGGAGTGCCGACTTTCTTGCCGGCGGTGAGGACTCGTTGCAGCATGACTTCGAGTTCAGTCGGTGACGGGTCGATGCCGTCGGGCCCGCGCATCTGAGCGGACAGATCGTTCGGGCCGACGAAGATCGCATCGACGCCGGGCAGGCTGTAGATCGCCTCGGCATTGTCGACTCCTTCAGGAGATTCCGTTTGCAGGATGACGAGAATCTCGTCGTTCGCGTGTTTGTAGTAATCGCCGGCGGTGGCGTCGAAGTTCAGAGCGTGCAGCGATCCACCGACGGAGCGATTTCCGACTGGCGGATACTTGGCGGCGGCAATCGCAGCTTTGGCCTCGGCGACCGTATTGACCATCGGCACGACGATGCCCATCGCACCACCGTCGAGCACACGCTTGATGAGGTCATGATCCCCGCGCGGTACGCGCGCGAGTGGCACGCAGCCCGCTTCGGCGATCGCGGCGAAATTGATCGCGGCGTCGCTCCAGTCGATCGGCGAATGCTCCAGATCGACCGTCAACCACGGAAACCCCGCGCGAGCCATGAAGCGGCTCGCGAACACACTGCCCAACGACAACCAGGTGCCGACCTGCGGCTTGCCCGCCTTGAGCGCGGCTTTGACGGGATTTTTCTTCATCACTGTTGCTCTCTACTGTTGCTCTCTGGAATGGAAA
>CAZPUJ010000039.1:0-8018 GCA_964589725.1 uncultured Planctomycetaceae bacterium | reverse complement strand
GTCCTGCTGGTCGTGTGGGGCGAGTTCGGCCGCTCGCCCAAAATCAATCTGACCGGAGGCCGCGAACACTGGCCGCGACTGGGCAGCGTACTGCTGGCAGGCGGCGGTCTGAAGATGGGACAGATCATCGGCGCGTCGAGTCACGACGGCGGCCTGCCGACCGATCGACCGATCAGCCCCAGCGATGTGCTGGCGACTCTCTACAAACACCTCGGTATCGACCCCAATCAGAACGCCGTCAATCTTCAGGGACGTCCCATCCCGCTTCTGCCGGACGGCAATGTGATCGACGAATTGTTCTGACACAGCGCGGCACACTCTAACCCGAAGCGTGAGCGAGGGCGGGCGCTCCAAACGACAGTGATCATAAACGACAGTGATCATAAACGACAGTGATCTTATGATCGAAGCTCTGTGTAGCGCTCGCCCTCGCTAACGCTTCGGGTTAGTTTGCGGCACCGGAGAACGCCCATGATCCATCCTCTGACACGCCGCCGTTTTCTAAAGGCATCGCTCGGTTCGGCCGCGATCACTTTCTGGAACCCACATCCTATCCCCCGGCTGTTTGCCGACGAGAAGCCGCGAGAGAAGCTGCCCATCGCCGTCGTGGTCACGGTCTATCATCGGAATTCGCACGCCGACGTCATTGTGGGCAAGGTGCTCGAAGGCTGGGCTCAAGACGGCGGCCTCGGACCGGACCTGAAGTTGGTGTCGATGTATGTCGATCAAGTGGGCGACAACGACCTCAGCGCGGCACTCGCCAAGAAGCATGGATTTCTGACGGCGAAAACGATCCACGAAGCGCTCACGCTGGGCACCGACTCACTGGCGGTCGCCGGAGTGCTGTCCGTCGGTGAGCATGGCAAGTATCCGAGCGTGCCTGAGACTCAACAGGTCATGTTTCCGCGTCGGCGGTTCTTCGATGAGATCGTGGCCACGTTCAAGAAGTGCCACAAAGTCGTCCCCGTGTTCAACGACAAGCACCTGTCGTATGCCTGGAGCGACGCGAAGCACATGGTCGACACGGCTCGTGAACTGCACATCCCGTTCATGGCCGGCTCGTCGGTTCCAGTCATGTGGCGAAACCCGTCCGCGACGGTTCCGATTGGTTCTGAGATCACCGAGGCGATCGCTCTGGGATACGGTCCGCTCGAAGGCTACGGCTTTCATTCCATCGAAGGGATGCAATGCCTGATGGAGCGTCGCAAAGGTGGCGAAACCGGCGTCAAGTCCGTGCAGTCGGTCCAGGGAGATGGAATCTGGCAAGCGGAAAAAGAAGGCCGGTGGTCACGGGCTTTGTTCGACGCGATCGTCGAGCACTCTCCCTCACCCTACAACGGCAAAGTTCCACGTCCCAAAGAAATGGCGAAGGACGCAGTCTTCTATCTCATCGAATACCGCGACGGCACGAAGGCCACCATCGCGATGGGTACCGGATTCTCCCATGAGTTCTCGTGTGCGGTCTCGGTCCGGGGAAAAGAAAAACCGTTCGCCGTCACATTCATCGCGCAGGATGGCCCACCGTTCGGTCACTTCGAGCATCTCCTGCGCGCCGTCGAGCACATGTTCCACATCGGCAAGCCCGCCTACCCTGTGGAACGAACGCTGCTGACGACTGGCATTCTCGATGCCGCCCTGCACAGCCTCGCCGACAAGAACCGCCGGCTGGAAACCCCGCAACTGGCGGTCGCCTACGAAGCGGTGGACTGGCCTTTTGCCAAGGGAAGCCCGGCACCTCCGCGCGCCGCGACCTAACCCGAACGATGCACCAAGTGGTAGCTGAATTCGCCAGAATTCAGAGTGTCGATGGACGTTGTGGCTGAATTCTGGCGAATTCAGCTACGACAGGGTGCCACCGATTCGTGAGGAGCGTGCGATTCGGGCTAAATAGCAGGCAGGGCCGCCACGAGAACTTGGGCGGTGCCTTCACGAACGGCGGTCGATTCGGTGAGACCTTCCAGACGGTCGGTCTCGTCCGAAGGTTGCGAGCTTTTTCGATCTTCAAGCCCCGCCTCCGACTGGGTAGGTGTACGTTGCCTGTAAGCCTAACGGGATGCCCAACGACCAAAAAAGAATCAGAAGAAGGCTCCAGGTGACCAGAAACGCCATCGAGTACGGCAACATCAACGAAGTCAACGTGCCGATTCCCGAGTTCGTCACGTAGCGCTGGGAGTACACAACAACAAGCGGAAAGTACGGCATCAAAGGCGTGATGATATTTGAGGTGGAGTCACCGATGCGATACGCGGCTTGCGTCAGGTCAGGAGACAGGCCCAACGACATCAGCATGGGGACGAAGATGGGACTCAACAACGCCCACTTCGCGGACGCCGAACCGATCAACAGATCCACCGTCGCGGACAACAGAATGATCCCCAGAATCGTCACCTGAGGAGGCAGGTTCAGGGACGCGAGCGTGTTGGCCCCTTTGACCGCCAGCAGCACGCCCACGTTCGATTGCGTAAACGCCGCCGTAAACTGCGCGGCGAAGAAAGCCATGACCAGATAGTAGCTGATCGAGCCCATCGACTTGGTCATTCCCTGGACGATGTCGCGATGGCTCCTGACCGTTCCCGCGACATAGCCGTAGACGACACCCGGCAACAAAAACAGCAGAAAGATCAACGGCACGATCGCCTTCATCAGTGGCACATCACGCCCCACAAGACTTCCCTCCGGTGTACGCCAGGGCGAATCAGACGGCCAAACAGACCAAGCCAGCCCGATCAGTCCGGCCGCCAATACGCTGAGGCCGGCGACCAGTCCGCGCAATTCGCGCGCCTCAAGACGAATGATCGGTGAAGTCTCCGTGGCGTTTCCGTCCACTGGCAATCGCAGGAGTCTTGGTTCGATGATGCAGTCGCTCACGTACCAACCGACACCGATAATCACGAGGCATGCGGCGCTCATGAAACCCCAGTTGCACAGCGGATTGACGACGATCTCCGGATCAATGATCTGAGCGGCCTTCTGCGTGAAACCCTGCAACAGCGGATCGAGGCCCGACGGCAGAAAATTCGCACTGAAGCCCCCGCCCACGCTGGCAAATGCGGTCGTGATTCCCAGCAGCGGATGACGCCCCGCCGCGGCATACATCACGGCACCCAGAGGAATCACCAGCACGAATCCAGGGTCGCCCACGGAATGGCTCAGGATCCCGACCAGCAACAGCATCGGCGTCAAGAGCCGTCGGGGCGTTAGCCGCAGCAGGCTCTTCAGTGCCGCCGGAATGAAACCGGTCTGCTCGGCCACTCCCACACCCAGCATGGACACCAGCACCAAACCTAGCGGTGGGAATTCGACGAACGTCTTGACCATGTTCGCCAGGAAGTTCACCAGCGAGGGCGCGGTCAGTTGGCTGAGAACGTGAATTGGTTCCTTAGTCCTGGGATCAACCTCCGAAAACTCAATCGTTGCCAACCAAGCCGAGAGCGCCCAGGTGATCAACAGCGCAAATACGAAGAGAAAGGCCGGGTCAGGGAGCTTGTTGCCTGCCCATTCCACGCCGTCTAGGAACCGCTGGCTCAGCCGTGTAGGTGCCGCTGCCTGCGTCGAGTTCGGTGTTTGATTTTCGAGAGTCATCAGCCATCCAAACTGAGGCGGTCGTTTAAGCCGTGAGACTCGCAGCAGTTTCATTCTCCTGATCTTGAAGCGCTGACGATAGCGTCAGCACGAGTCAGACTACTGTTGCTCGCCGAGGGAAGGTCGTGCATCTTCAATCGCACGGGCTGACAATCAGAAATCGCCCGACTAGGCTTCGCACCCCGCAAGTGTTCGATCGCCGTCATGGGCGGCACAAAAATGACATGTCTTTTCTGCGTTCAATGAAAGGAGAGTCTCGTGATTCGTATTCTCACCACACTCGTCACCGTGGCCGCACTTGGAATCAGCTTCTCAGATGTTGCCGTCCAAGCAGCGGATCCGGTCCGCATCGGAATCCTCGGCATCGATAACTTTGGGTCGGTCGCGTACACGGAGTTCCTGAATCGTCCGCACGCGGAAGGCGTCTTCGAGGGAGTGCGAGTCGTCGCGGCGTATCCGATTGGGAGCGACAACTATCCCGAAAGCGACAAGCTTGTCGCAAGTTGGAAGGACCAACTGCTGAAGATGTACCAGAACCCGAAGGATCCGAAGGACGCGGTGCCGCCGATTGAGATGGTCAACTCGGTCGACGAGCTATTGAAGAAGTGCGACGCGGTCATGATTTTCAGCATGGACGGTCGCCTGCACCTGAAGCAGGCCGAGGCGGTGCTCAAGGCCAAGAAGCGACTCTTTATCAGTCGTCCGCTGGCCTCGTCGCCGGCCGATGCCGTGGCGATTCTGAGACTGGCCGAAGAAACAAAAACTTCCTGCTGGAGCAGTTCGCAGCATCGCTACAGCGGCGGCTTCAGCGGCATGCGCGATCATCCTGAAGTGGGGCGGGTCATCGGTTGCGATGTCTATGGCGGCTGGACCGTGAATGCTCCCGAAGCCGACAAGTTCACTCGGCCGCTGCACAGCATCGAAACGCTCTACACGATCATGGGAGGTCCCGGCGTTGTCTCCGTGACTTGCACGTCAACGCCGACCGCCGAGTCGATCACCGCTGTCTGGAAAGACGGCCGCATCGGAACGTACCGAGGCATCAAAGAAGGAGCTGTCAAATACAGCGCGACGGTCTTCGGCGAAAAAGGAGTCTCGACCGCCGGCATCTACGGCCACGGAGTCCCCGTCAAAGGGGTCGTGCCGACAAACGACAAGTATGTCGGCTACGAAGGACTCGCCACTGAGATCGCCAAGTTTCTTAAAGGCGGCCCGACTCCCGTGAGTCCCGCCGAAACTCTGGAGATCTTCGCGCTGATGCAAGCCGCTGAAGAAAGCAAAGCCCAAAACGGTGCCGTCGTCCGCTTGAAGAACCTTTGGGAATCAAAGTAACTCGGAGGATGGGCACTCTTGCCCGTCTATGTTTTCCGAGTCGAAGTGACGGGCAAGCAGATCGACGAGTTCCTGAACGACCGCGTCTTCCGTCCGATCGGCATTCGCTCGGACGATTGGAAGTGGGAGCATCGCGAAGGCTTCGCCCTGCCCTACTCCGGCTGCCACACGACGGCCCGTTCGCTCGGTCGTATCGGGTTGCTCGTGCTGCATCACGGCAAGTGGAATGACAAGCAGCTCATTCCGGCCACGTGGCTGAGCGAATCAATTGCACCGTCGCAGGAACTCAACAAGTCCTACGGCTACCTGTGGTGGAACAACACGACGAACAAGTGGCCGAACGTCCCGAAGGATGAGTTCGCCGCGCTCGGCAAGTGGGACAACAACATCTTCGTGGCTCCAGGCATCGACTTGATCGTCATCCGCCAATCCGACCTCGCTCCCGCCAAAGGCCATCGAATCACCGAGTTCTATCAGTTGGTCTGCGACGCGGTAAAGAAGCCGTGACAGTCTTTGGCTGCTTCGCGATCGTGACGACCGAACTGGCGTGAATCGTCCACGGGAACTTTGTTGACCAAATGAGCTTTGACGATGGCGACCTTCTCGGCCGCCGAATTGGACCGTTGAGCTTTATTCATGATGCGTGCTTTCTGCTGTGGTGACTCTTCCACACGCCAGAACCAAGGGTGCTACGCCAGAACCAATGACGCTCCGCTTAGAAAAAGTGCACTACAGTGGCCGGCAGCTACTTCAGCCAGCCACTCTGTCGCAGCCAGTAGAGCAGATCCTTGCCCCACGGATGCACGTCACCGGCGGGGACGCCGTTCTTGCCTTCGCTCAGCCCGATTCCATGCGGGCCTTTTTGATAGACATGAAAATCGTACGACACGCCCGACTTCTGCAACGCAGTGACGAACTGCAACGAGTTCACAACGCTGACGGCTTTGTCGTCGCCGGTGCTCCAGACGAAACAAGGCGGCGTGTTCTTCGTGACTTGTTTCTCGTTCGACAGGAGTTCGACCAACTGCGGCTCGGGCGTCTTGCCGAGCAGGTTCGCCTTTGAGCCGCCGTGTGTCACACCGTCTTCCATACTGATGACGGCATAGCACAGCACTCCGAAGTCGGGTCGCGAGCTTTGCCGCTCGACAGCATCTTCGGCATCAGCTTGGCCGGTATCGAAGTGGGTGATGGACGTCGACGCGAGATGCCCGCCCGCGCTGCTTCCCATCACACCGACGCGGTGCGCGTCGACTTTCCATTCCGCGGCACGAGTTCGCACGAGGCGGATCGCTCGCGAGACGTCGTTGAGCATCACCGGATGCCGATAGCCCTTTGACCCCAGCCGGTACTTCAACACAAACGCAGCGACACCGTTGTCGGCAAGCCACTTCGCATACCCCTCCCCTTCATGCCCCGCCAAGCCGCCGTAACCACCGCCGGGACAGACCACGATCGCCGTGCCGCTCGCCTTGTCGTCCGTCGGCAGATATGGCGTGAGCGTGGGGATGTCGTGATCCGCTTGCCCTAACGCTCCGGGAGCGTCTCCGTTCCATAAACGCACCGACTCCGCGGCCGGGGCCAACGTGCCGGAGAAACCGGTCAACACAATCACAACTTGCACGAGTCGTGGAATACTCATCGCCATTTGCCTTTCGATCGTTTTCATTCCGAGTGCCTCATCTCTTGGTCATCACGACAGAATGCCGTAGTCTGCGGTCCGCAGTTCAATGGCCGCACATGATGATGGACCGGCGAGCATTCTGACAGCGTGACTGCGGCCGGTGTTCGCCACAAGGGAGGTTGGCGAGCACTCGTCGCCGAGTCACAACCTGCACGCCTCAGAGCGTGCAAACAAGTAAGCAGCGTTACGTCATCAGCCGGATTGCGGTTCGCTCGGACATGACTCCGGACGTTTCGTTACGATCGCTACGACCTTTTGGGAAAGTCCACAAAGCCGCTAATGGTTGGTGGAAGTCAAACTGCTCGAACGCGATGATTTGTAACTCGGTCCGCTTGGGTCCGAGCAGACGATTTCCTCCTCGAACCGGCCGGCGGCCATGCGCGCGATTGATCGCAAACTGGTGAGAGACGTGCTCCACATGAAGGGGCAGGTGCTCGCGATCTGCGCGGTGATGGCTTGCGGCGTGGCCACGTTTGTGATGTCGACAAGCGCGCTGGTCTCGTTGCAACGCACGATGGACGGATTTTACGAGCGGAATCACTTTCCGCGCGTGTTCGCGCGAATGAAGCGCTCGCCACAGTCGCTCGCGGAGCGGATCGAAGAGGTGCCGGGTGTGGCTCGGCTGCAGACACGAGTCGTCGTAGACGTGACACTCGATCTGCCCAGCTTCCCAGAGCCGGTCGCGGGGCGATTGATTTCCATTCCCGAGCATCCGCAGCCGACCGATCTCTGTTCGCTGTTCTTGCGCAGCGGACGGTTCATCGAGCCGCGTCGCGACGACGAAGTGCTGGCCAGCGAGGGCTTCATGAAGGCGCATCGTTTAACACTCGGCTCGACGTTGGCGGCGGTCATCAATGGCAAGAAGAAACAAATGCGGATTGTCGGCGTCGCGCTCTCGCCGGAGTACGTTTATCAAATCAAGTATGGGCAGCTCGTGCCGGACGACAAACGGTTCGGCATTTTGTGGATGGGCCGCGAGGCGCTCGAAGCGGCGTACGACATGACCGGAGCGTTCAATGACGTGCTGATTGATCTGCTGCCCGGCGCGGTCGAGGCGGAGGTCACGCGGCGGTTGGACTCGATCATCGAGAAGTACGGTGGCTTCGGATCGCATGGGCGCGAGGATCAGATTTCGCACCGCTTCCTCAACGACGAAATTAGCAACCTGAAACGCATGGGCCTGATCGTGCCGTCGATCTTCTTGGCGGTCGCGGCGTTTCTGTTGAACGTGGTGCTGACGCGGATCATCGCGATGCAGCGCGATCAAATCGCGGCGCTCAAGGCGTTCGGCTATTCGCACTGGGCAGTTGGGCGGCATTATCTGAAGCTGGTATTCCTGGTGTGCATCTGCGGGTCGATCGCCGGCACGATCGTCGGGGCGATCATGGGCCGCAAGATGATGGGCATCTATGCCGAGTTCTAC
>CAZPUJ010000038.1:0-10279 GCA_964589725.1 uncultured Planctomycetaceae bacterium | reverse complement strand
TGGCCGGGCCTGAGTTACAACCGTGGCGGCGACGAGTTCGGCATCCTCACCCTTGAACCTGGCGCGAAACTGCCTCGGATCGGCGACCGCATCGAATTCATCGTCCCGCATTGCGACCCAACCACGAATCTCTACGACCGCATCTACGCCGTGCGCGGAGAACAAGTCGAAGCCGTCTGGCCCATCGCCGCTCGACGCGAACTGATGAAACGTCCCATCTGACGAACGGGTTTCGCCGCTCTTGAGAAACGGTACGTCAGCCAATAACGATGACAACGATGAGAAACCTTCTACGCGATGATCTCGCGGATCGGTTTGCCGAAGTCGATGTCGAGGCGTTTGAATGAAGCGGACACCGCGCTCGACGAACCGACGCGCGGCGAGCAGTTGCTGGCCGAAGGCTTTCGTGGCGGGATCGTCCAGTCCGTAAAGCTGCTGCGTCTCCTGAGTCTCCACACTCAGCGATAACGTCTCCGGCACCGACGTCTGCATGCGGAAGGCGAGTTCATACGCTTTGATGCGCGCGGTGAGCGCCGGATCGTTGGGGTACTCGATCGCCTTGAGCCGGTTTAATTTTCCGACGAGGTCGAAGCCGATTTGTTGCTCGTCGCGTGTGACGCCGCCTTCCGGCTTGCCATAATCGAGCGGGTTGTTGGGATCGACGCGAATCGGCACGGCGTCGTGTTCGGGGCCGAGATAGTGGCCGTCCTTGGCGTTCCAATACTCGCGATTGCCCATCGAGATGAACTGCGGCAGGTTGTCGTTGAGCGATCCCAGGCCGTAATGCACCCAGGCTCCCAGCGTCGGGTACTCGCCGTCGAGCATGTGCCGGCGGGAATGAAACTGCGTCTGTGCTCCGTGATTGTCGTCGGTCGTGTACATCGAGCGGACGAAGGCGACGTCATCCACGCACTCGCCGAAATGCGGAAACCAATCGCTGATCTCAATACCGCTCTCGCCCCGCTTCCGATAGCCGACTTGCAGCGGATACAGCTTGGTCCGCGGCTGCCCGTTCGCGTCATTGATGACGGTGACTCGCGCGAGTTTCAATTTCTCCGGGTCTTGCGTGTCCTTGAACGGCGTCTCATTGATCGTTTTGCCCGCGTACTCGTTAAGCGCCGGCTTCGGATCAAACGATTCCATGTGCGATACGCCGCCATTCATAAACAGCCAAATGACGCTCGTGGCTTTTGGAGCAAACTGAGCCCGCCCATCCGGCGGCCGCCAATTCGTCGGCGCATCGGCTCGCACGATGCCGTCTCGTTGAAGCATTGCTCCCAAGGCAAGGCCCGTGAATCCCATGCCGACGTCGGCGAGGAACGCTCGACGATGAATGCCAAATCCTGGTCGATGGCACTGACCTGCGTGGTTGGTCATCAGCCGGTCCTCATCTCAACAGGGACGTGTTCCATCCATCGAACTGGAGGCTCGCTACGGATCAATTTCCGACGGCTCAGGGTGTTCAAACTGTTGCAGAATTTCACGAGCTTTCGTCTCGTCAATGTCTGCGACCATGATTCGAGGGGAGGTTGACCAGCCCAAAGGAATATCGCCGAGCGCGCCTTGGAGGAAGTCTCCCTCGACAACCGCTTGAATGCCTGAGTCGGCCAGACCTGACTTGAGCAAATGGGCTTGGATATTGTCTCTGGCTCGATAGACCTCAACCAATTTGTGCTCGCTCATGGCCAGCCCTCACGTTCAGTCGGACCTCATCGCACCGTGACGAAGTCGTTGTGGTTCAACGGCGACTGGACCAAGTGTAACCACGTCCGGGTTTCGATGTCGGCGGAATCTTTTGATTTGGAAGTCAGCACGCAACCGCACCTTCGGCGAAGACCTCGACATGCACCGGTTGGTCGTCCACCAACAGGCAGGCACCGACGAGTTGCGGGGCTTCCAGGCGCACGTCATTACCCACTCCTGGCGATTTGAAGACCTCCTCCTTCGCCGTCGCCGCACCGCGCACCCAGGTTTCGACAACGTCGCGCGTCACGGGTGCCGTCCCACTGGCGTAGTGGGCATCAATGGCGTAGGCACGGATGAGCTTCGGCCACAGGCGGGCCAGCGTCGCGGGTTGGTCGAAGAGGTCGAAGCCGACAATGCGTCCGCCGTAGGCGAAGACCGCGCCGCAAGCTCCCTCCGGCGCCCCGAGCTGCGCGACCACGTCGCCCAGCACCTGCTCCGTGTCCTCGTATGCCTGTTGCAGAACCTGCGACTGCGACTTGGAAGAGGACTCAGCCAGCTTGCGGTCCACCTCCTGCCAAACCTCAACTTGTTTCGACGTTGGCGTACCTGACGAGCGGTAGCCTTCGGTAGAGTGAGCATGCATCATCTTGCGCAGCGCGCTGTGTGACGAACTGCCGGCGCTGCCGAATTGCGACGAACGGTAGGCCCATCGCCCGCGCTCCACGCAACTCACCGGGATGGGCATTTCGGCCTGCGCGGCCACCATGATGCTGCTGTTGAGCACCCGGTTCTGCTTGCCTCCCGAAAGCTGCTCGCCCGCCATCAAGAAGGCCATCCTGTCCCCCTTGTTGGCGATCTTCAGAGTCGGCACCGAACCACCGTCACTGACCTCGGTGACCTCCAGCACGCCGCCGGACAGCCCTTCGTCCAGCGTGGTGTATGACAGGCATCCGCTTTCCCAGCGCAGCCCGAACACCTGCAACCCGCCTGCCTCCTGGGGTTCCTCGACGCACACGCTCCGCAAACGCTCGCTCACGGCGATCGTCATGATTCACTCCTCGGAAAGGTTTTGGTCGGGACTTCACAGAGCGAACAGTTCAGTGAACCGCGCGAGGCGTTTTGCGAGTGGTACGAATTCGTGCGGTTGGAGAATTGCAGCACCAAGCTACACTTGGGAAAAGATCTTGCCAAGCAATGTGCTCGAGGTTTGGTGGCACTCCCTGAGGCTTGGCGAAGGGCGTGGAGAAAGCCACCCACCCAATTGTTCCGCGGGTTCACTGAATCAAAGTCAGCCTCTCACCGGACGGTCACGAAGTCGTTGTGGTTCAGCAGCGACTGGACCAAGTGTACTCGGACTCGGCCGTCGATGTCTGGTTGATTCTTGAATTTCGAAATAGCTCGGAGATCGGACATGGTTTGGCGGCAGGCATCGAGTTCATCGGGTGACGGCTCCGAGGCCAAAATCGTGACGAAGGCCGATTGGATGAACGCTTCATCCGACGCATCGGGCAAGTTGGCGGCGATCTGCTGGGCGATCTTCGCGGACATCGTCGTGGCAAGCGGGCTGTTCTCCAGCGCGAGAGCTTGCTGCGGAACGATGCTTTCGGACCGGCGGTAGCAATCGAGGACACTGGCGTCGTCGAATATTTCGAGAAACTTCTGGTGGTCGTTCTTCGAATGCACGAAGTACAGGCTGCGGCGGCGCGAGGCTTCATCGGTCACGGGAATCGACGGGCCACCGAATTTGAGATCGAGTTCACCCGCCAAGAACAACAGACTGTCGCGGATGACTTGAGCCTCCATGCGACCGGAGTTCATGCGCCAGTAGAAGCGGTTGTCGGGATCGGCCGATTTCGAATCTGAGATTTGAGATTTGAGATTTGAGATTTGAGAACTGCTCATGCGATACGCGGCGCTCGTGACCATCAGCCGATGCACGTGCTTCATGCTCCAGCCATGTTCCATGAACTCGACGGCGAGCCAGTCGAGCAGCTCGGGATGCGTCGGCGGTGTTCCTTTGCGGCCGAAATCGAACACGGTCGGGACCAGCGGACGTCCGAAGTGTCTGGACCAAATGTGATTCACGGCGACGCGCGCGGTGAGCGGGTGGCGAACGTCAGTCATCCAGCGAGCGAGCGCGGTGCGGCGGCCAGTGCTCGTCGCGGGAAACGGTTTGGACCGCGAGGCCTCGGTTTCCAGATTCGATTCGAGTGTCTTCAGCGCGCCGCGCAGCGACGTGTAACTCTCGCCGGGCGATTCGATAATTTTCGTCGCTGCTTCGAACGCGGAACGAGCGGCGGCGACTTTCTTCTCGGCTTCCGCTTTCTTGTCGCCGACGGTCTTTGTGAGTTCGAGTTCCGCGCGGGCCAGTTCGACGTCGGCCTTCGCGGCAGCGACGACTTTTTCCGCGCGAGCGGCCTGTTGGAGTCCCGCCTTCAGGATGTCTTCCTCGACCGCAGGCCGAGCAAATAGCAGTCGATCCGCTGCCGCTCGCGTGCGTATCGACTCCGGCTCGGCTTCGGCGGCGGCGAGCGTCTTCTCGGCCAGAACGACTGCGGCTTTGGCTTGCTCGAGCGATGGTAGAGCATCGCTCGGTTTGGCGTTACCGGCTTCGGTGAGCTTCACGTTTGCAGGCAACTCAGACAGTTCAAACGACGTGAACTCGGCGGTGGCGTCGTAGGTGATGAGGTCGAGTGCTCCGGCTTTGCGAGCGATTGGCAGTCGGTACGCGAGCGCGAGTTTGCCGTCGATCAGGACATTCAGCAACGTGCCTCGTGCGCGAAGCGTCAGTTCATACGGCGTATCGAGTTTCACCTCGCGAGCCAATCCGGCTTCGGGCGGGTACGAGTACGCGCGGCTGCCGTTCTTGAACGCGATTTGCAACTTCGAGCCACCCGCGACGGCGCTCATATAGGCCAACAGCTCCTGGTCCTCGCCGACAACGTCAAAGGCGATACCGACCGATTTCCACATTTGCCCGCCAGTCGTCGTGAATTTGAGTTTGACTTCAAAGTTCTCAGAAACAGGCTTCTTCAGGCGGAAGGTGGCTCGTTCGGTTCCGGATTCGGATTGAATCAGCTTGCCGTCAGCGTGTTTCCACTTCCCAGAACGAGCTTCCCAAACTTCAGGGCGTTCGGCTTTGAAGTCGTCTTTCAAAGTAGCCGTCACGCTCCGCGTGACGTCTGCCGTTTGGGCATCGACGTTTGATTTGGCATTCGACGTCGATGAAGTCTTCGGCTGTTCCTCACGCGGAGCGTGAGAGCTACGTTTGCTCGCCTCCGTCTTTGTGAGTTCTTGCTTCGCCTTTTCGACCGACTGCCGGGCGTCGGCGATGGCCCGGTCGGCGGCTTTCAGATGATTGTCGAGCACGAAAGGTCGCAGTCCCGGCTGATGCGCTTCGGACGGCAACGCGACGGCCTCGATCTTGAATTCGCCGAGCGACAAGAACGCCGGCACGTTGGACTCGATGACGCGGTCTTTGTCGGGGCGGCGGTCATCTCCTCGGATGTGCAGAAACGTCGCGGCGTCGAGGTTGCAATCGAACGCCCGCGGCAGACCGTTCTTTTCGAAATCAACTTCGCCGGGGAGTTGGTCGGTGCGGATTTGATACGGCTCGAAGAACGCGCGGAAGCGGTAGTAGTCGACTTGAGCGAACGGGTCGTATTTGTGGTCGTGGCACTTCGCACAGTTGAACGTCAGACCGAGGAACGCCTTCGCCGTGTGCTCGATCGTTTCGTCGAGCCATGTCGTGCGGTTGAACTTGAAGTACTGCCGCGCGAGGAAACCGGACGCTCGCAGGCGTCCGAAGTCGTTCGGAGACAACTCATCGGCGGCGAGCATCTCGCGCAGCATTTCGTCGTAGCCAGTGTCGGCGTTGAGCGACTCGATGATCCAATCGCGCCAATGCCAAATGTGCTTTTGGCTGTTACGGACCTCGGCACCCAGGCCCCACCAATCGCTGTACCGCCAGAGGTCCATCCAGTGCCGGCCCCAGCGCTCGCCGTACTGTTGACTGTCGAGCAGTCGATTGACGACACGCTCGTAAGCGTCGGCCGAATGATCGGCGAGGAAGGCGACTTGTTCTTCGCGCGTCGGCGGGAGTCCGATCAGGTCGAGGTAGACTCGGCGCAGTAGAATTCGTTTGTCGGCCGGCGGCTGCGGTGTGAGGCCACGTTTCTGATGCTCGACCGCGAGGAACGAGTCAATGGGATTTTCGATTTTTGATTTTTGATTTTCGATTGCGAAGTTGATCTTCGGCACGGGCGGACGGACGGGCGTTTTGAATGACCAGTGATCTCGCGGATCGCGCTCCGGTTGTTCATCGGCCGGCGCGATGGCTCCTTGCTTGATCCAGTTTGTCAGCAGAGTGATTTGCGCCGGCGTGAGCGGTTCGCCTTCGGGCGGCATGCGCTCCGCTTCGTCTGTGGCGGAGACTTTTTGCACCAGCAAACTGGCTGTCGCATCGCCGGTCTGAATCCCCGCGCCGCTCTCACCGCCAGTCTTCATCGCGGCAGCCGTGTCGAGCCGCAGCTTGGCTTCTTGCTTCAACACTCCGTGACACGCGAAGCAACGCGCCTGCAAGATTGGCTTGACCTGCTTGGCATAATCGACGGTTTCGTCCGCGACCGTCGAGATTCCAAACAGCAAAACGTCGCCGAGCAGCAGCATCGACACGCCCCAGAATCGTGCATTCATCGCAACCCCTCGGTTTGAGCCAGACCGCGTTGTTCAGCAACGTGGATTGACCTCATCAGAATAAACGTCGCAGCGGCCAGTGGGGAGTGACGAGCCAGGAGAGCGGCTCTGGGAAGTTCCTGCGACCCGCCGCCCTGACTCTTTCGCGACGTTACGACGCTTTCAATTCCGCGAGCCGCGCCTGTCGGTCTCGTTCCCGTTTCGGTCTCGCCGGAGTTTACTCGTCTGTCGTGTTGCCGATGTACGTCCGATCGTACTGGGAACTGGCTGGCTTGGAGATTGTTCCGCTGGCGGACGTCGAGGATGCCGATCCAGTGTGACTGGAACCAGACTTCTGTCCTGGGGGAGTGTTCTCGGTCGAGACAGTTCCCGACTCTTGACTCCGCTCGTGTCGTCCCCACCAGCCATCCGCTTCGTCGATCGACCAACTGTGGGCGGTCGGAGCCTTCGCGATCATGATCGCCAATTCGCGAGCAGTTTGAGGTCGCTTGGCCGTGTTCTTTTCCAGACAGGCCATGATCGCATCTTCCAGCGCCGAAGAGACGGGTTGTCCGAGTCTTGACGAGGGGGCGTCGGGGACTTGCGTGACGTGTTGTCGACACAGTTCCACCAGCGATTGAGCGGTGAAGACCGGTTGGCCGGTCAGCAGGAAGTAGCCGACGGCTCCGACCGCGTAGATGTCGCTCCGCGCATCGACCGACTGCGGCGATTGAATCGCTTCCGGTGACATGTACAGCGGCGTGCCCGTCAACCCGTTGCTGGTCGCGCCCGATTGCTTCTTCTCATCCAGCGCCTTGACCAGGCCGAAATCGAGCACCTTCACGAGATCGGGTTCGCCGCCGCGACGGTTGAGCATGATGTTCGCGGGCTTGATGTCGCGATGGACCAACCCCAGGGAGTGAGCCTCGTAGAGCGACCCGCAAATCTGCGTGAGAATCCGGATGACTCGCGCTTCCGATTGAGGACCGTAGCGATCGACCAGCATCTGCAAGTCGATGCCATCGAGAAACTCCATCGCGTAATAAAAGACTCCCTCGGGAGTGCGGCCGTAATCGTAGATGGCCACCGTGTTGGGGTGGTTTAGCTGGCTGGTGATCTGAACTTCTCGCTCGAACCGCTGGATCGAGGCTTCGTTGACGAGATCGACGTTCAGCAACTTGATGGCCGTCGGCCGTCGCAGCATGGCGTGATGGCCCTTGTAGACGACGCCCATCGCGCCGGCTCCCAGCTTCTGATCGAGGACGTACTGTCCCAACTGCTTGGCTTCGATGGTGGCCTTCTGAGCCTCGCGACGCATTTTGGCCAAGATCAGCGTGAAGATTAAGATGGCCACGGAACTGAGGCACAGCAGCGTGTAGATCCCCGCGAACATCCACTGGACGATGATTAGTGGACGGAACGCTTCGTCGTAATCGACTCTAGTGGCGACCCCGATCTCGTACTGTGGTAACCAGGACCACGCCACCACACCGGGAACTCCGCGATAGTCTGGGTTGCCTTCGATGCTGATCCCTGATTCACCCATGACCGCCACGGCGGCCATCTTCGTCAGCGGCAGTTCGGATCGACGAACCTTGGGGCGATAGCCTTCGAGCATGTTGCCGCCGGGATCTCGCAAGCTCACGTTGAGGATCGATTTGGCACCTTCCACATCCGGCAGCAGTCCGAGCAGGATCATTTCTTCATCGAACCGACTGTTCGAGACCATCAGGCCTTGTTTGTTGAAGGCGTAGGTTTCGCCAGAGGCTCCGATCCGCCCGAGTTGCAGGATGCGAGTGAATTCCCGTTCGGGACGAATCCTCAGGGCTAATGCTCCCACCACTTGAAACTCGCTGTCGCGAACGGGAGCGCAGACGAACATCGTGGGCGTTCCCGTTCGCATCCGCCCGGACTCATCCTTCATCGTCACGACGCTGGCAAACGGTGGGCTGACCGTGGTGGTGCCGTCCAACGCACGTGCCAGAAATCTCTCGTACTCGGGGATCGTCCTGCCAACGAGTTCGGTGTTCGTGGCAGCCAGAATTTTCATCTCACGATCGGCCACGAAGAATCCCACGAAATCGCCGGAGACCATGCCGGGACCAAGGTGCTTTGCCAGTTGGACGCTCAGTTGAGACTGCGATGTCTCCGTCGGATTGGCTGCGGGACTCTCTGCGGCGGCGACCAATTTCTCGACCGACTCTCGAACCGACCGATTGTTCGCCTGGGTTTCTGCACCGGCGACCTGGACACGCATCCAAGTTTCCAACATCGCCGTTTCGACATTCAGCAGCGTTTGTAACTGAGACCGAAAACTCTCCTTCATCGTCGAGCGAACCGCATTACTGACGCCGTATCCCACGGCGGACAAGACGACAATCGCGAGGATCGGATGGACCCAGATATGGCGTTTGAGAATTGCACCCGTCCGCATGATGGCTCGGCTCGCCGATGTGTGGGCAAACGTCATGTGTGCGAGTGGTGCCGCATCGGGACTGCGAGATCGTCGGAAGAAAGACAGCGGATTGAAGGTCATGTGCGAGCGATCCTCTGAGGCGGCGAACCCTTGTCGAATCGATGGGACGAGCCATGCTCGGATCGCCCACAAACGACGAAGAATGCCAGGATGACATCCGACCGCGAGACCACACAAGTCGCAGCTGTTGGTCAACCAAGAAGACTGTCCGCAGACCTCAGAAAAAAAGCGGGTTCGATGGCGCTGATGCCGAAATGCAACATATCCCAAAACTATTCGGCACGCTTTTTTGCGCCGAGCAGTTCGTCGTCTATCGTCGCGGCCATGAGCGAGCACGGGTAACGGGCGATGGCGGTGGTGACGGAGAAAGTCATCACTGGTCTGGAGAACTCGGCCCGCGTGAGCTCCAGCGCGCTCATCCCGTCTTGGGAACCACGGCTGGCCAATTTGGCGGCGTGCGGCGATTGCGGGTCACTTGCCGAGCCGAATGTCGAGCGTCCGTGAGAACCCACGAAAGTCCGTTGTCCTTGTCGCGCGGTCTTCGTCCTGAAGACACCGAAGTTCAATTCGGCCTACTTGCACTGGTGCGTGCCGGACTTCCGTGGGAATTTACGCTGCCCGTTGCGAATCAATTTGCAGCGCTCGCGGTTAAGCCGTGTTAGGCCGGGAGCTGGCTCATCTCCTGCAGGAGCGCCGCTGGATTCAGCGGTTTGGGGAACCAGCGGTCGAAACCACGGGATCGCTGCCCAGGGTCGCCCCAGATTTCGTTCGGTTCGGTACCGCTGACGACAAACACCGTCACGTTGGCCATGTCGGGATTGTTGCGGATACGCCGAATGGTTTGCGCACCGTCACAGCGGGGCATCTGCATGTCCATTAGGACGAAGTCCGGCAGGGCGTGCGACGACAGGTATTCGATGGCTTGATCACCATCTCCCGCGGTCGCCACGTCCCAACCGCTGATCTCCAGCAGGCCGGCCAGCAGCTCACGCTCGTTCGCGTCATCATCCACGACCAGGACGCGGCACGCGGGTTTTTGCGTGACGGTCGGTGCGGTGGGAGTCTTGGAACCGCCGAACTGTTGGTCCAGAGACTCCAATTGATGGACCAGTTTGAGAAACGTCGACTGGGCCTTGTCGGGCAGACCGGCTTCCATCTGCTGTTGGAACAGTTCCACGGCCAGGCGGATCACATTCAGGCTGTTGCGAACGTCGTGTCGCAGTTCGCGGGGAACGTAAGGCGTACTGTCCGCGTTTGCAGACGCGTCCGCCAATTCTTCGCGGAGGATTGCCAAGTCTTTGGGGGCCTCGATGCCGATCTTGGCCAAGTTCCCCCGGACGCTGATCAGCTTCAGGGAGACTCCGAGATTCGGGAAGACGATCTTTTGGTCTGTCTTGCGGGATAACACTAACATGATGGGTTTCCTTTCCCTTTTGAAAATGG
>CAZPUJ010000037.1:0-3540 GCA_964589725.1 uncultured Planctomycetaceae bacterium | reverse complement strand
TCTCGCGCCGCCTGAGCGGCTTGTGCGGCAGTTGCACGCCGCTGCCGTTCGTCGTGGTGCCGTCAATTTGCCAACCGAATTGCCCACGGTCTCGCCGAGGTTGCTTCAGCAGATTCGCGAGCGAGTGACCATCCCGCGTCTCACGCTGGTCGATAAAGCCGTTTCGCCGCAGGATGGTTTCGCGAAATATCTATTCCGGGGAGAGGGCGTCGGACAATTCGAGGCGGTTCGCATTCCTCTGCTGCATCGGCCTGACGACCTGAAGTATGTGGTCTGTGTCAGTTCGCAAGTCGGCTGTGCCCTGGCCTGCGCGTTCTGTGCAACTGGTCGGATGGGGTTCGAGCGGAACCTGGCCACGTGGGAGATCGTCGATCAGGTCACGCAGATTCAAGCTGACTCGCCGCACCCGGTGCGAGGTGTCGTCTTCATGGGCATGGGCGAGCCGATGCTCAACTACGACCGCGTGATCCGAGCGGCTCACATCTTCTCGGAGCCTTGCGGCATGGCCATCAGCGGCAAGGCGATCACGATCTCGACCGTTGGCATCGTGCCGGGCATCCGCCGGTTCACGGCGGAAGGGCATCCGTACCGACTGATTGTTTCGCTGACGGCGGCTCGGTCGGAACAGCGTGAGAAGCTGCTGCCGATCGAGCGTGTCTACCCGCTTCCCGAACTGCTCGACGCCGTGCGCGAATATCACGCGGCCACGCGCAAGCGAGTGACATTCGCCTGGACGGTCCTCGCAGGGATTAACACCAGCCGAGACGACGCGCGAGCGCTCGCCGAACTGACCAGTGGCTTGCCGATCCTGCTCGACTTGATCGACGTGAACGACCCGACCGGCCAATTCCGTCGCCCCACTACAGACGAAGCCAACGCCTTTCGTGACGCTCTGCGAGAAGAACTGAATATGCCGGTCCAGCGCCGTTACAGCGGAGGCCAAGACATCCACGGTGCCTGCGGCATGCTCGCCGCAACGGTCAACGCCGGAGACCTAGGCGAGCGGGGCGGCGTCAGCCCCCCCCCGGTTCGTCGATGACCGGTTGACGTTCAACCCACCGGGGGGCTGACGCCTCCCCCCGCTCGCGAAAACACCCGCTCTGGAAAGATCACAAATGCGAATTGCCATCGCCGAGATTGCGCAAGAAACTGACTCATTCAGTCCGATGGTTGCCGATCGGAAAGACTTCGAAGCGTACGGGCTGTTCTTTGGCAACGAGATTCTCGAGCGGATGCGCGGAGTTGGACCGATCGGAGGATTCCTGGAGGTCGCGGCCGAACAGAGCGAGGCGGTGGACCTGCGGCCGATTGTTCGAGCGTGGGGGAGTGCCGGAGGAACGATCACGGCGGAGACGCTCGATTTTCTCACCGAGCGTTTGCTGGCAGGGCTGAAGCAGTCGCTGCCAGTCGATGCTGTGTTCTTATCGCTACACGGTGCCGCCGCGTCGGAAAAACAGGACGACGTGGAAGGGTATGTCTTGCAGGCCGTCCGCGGCGTCGTGGGCCGCGACATCCCGGTTGTGGTGGCGTTGGATCATCACGCGAATATCACACGCCGGATGGTCGAGTGTGCCGATCTGTTGATCGGTCATGAAACTCAGCCGCACGATCCGCCGGCGACGGGACGGAAAGCGGCTCAACTGCTGTTTCGCATGTTGCGGGGCGAGATTCGTCCGATCGTGCGTTGGCAAAAGATCCCGATGATCACGCCGCAGGATCAGTTCCTCACGTCTTCGGGACCAATGAAAGAGTGGTTCGACATGGCGCGGCAGATGGAACGCCGGAGCGGGGTGCTCGATGTTTCCCCGTATCCGATGCAGCCATGGCTGGACGTCCCCGAAGGAGGCTGGTCGGTGGTCGTTCACACGGACAACGACGCGGGGCTGGCCGAGTCGCTCGCGACCGAAATAGCCAACAAGGCCTGGAGTCTGCGAGAACAGTTTTGGAGATCGGAGCGAGTCGCACCGGCCGAGGCGATTCGCCAAGCGGTGGCCGCCGACAGCCGTTTGATCATTCTGTCGGACACCGGCGATTCGGTTTATGGCGGAGCTCCCGGTGATAGCACCTGCATTCTCAGAGCCATGCTGGATCAGCAGATCACGAGCCTCGCTTTCGTTCCGATGATCGACCCCGAAGCATTGCGGTCCACGATCGCGGCTGGCGTCGGTGCGAACATTACAGTCGATCTGGGAGGCAAGTTCGACAACATCTTCAGTCAGCCCGTCCGAGTCACCGGCAGCGTCGCTGCGGTGTCCCGGGGATTCACGGTCAATCTGCGCGATCGCGGCGTTTGCGATCTGCGACAAACGGCACTGTTGGAGGTGGGTTCGATTCGCATCGCCTTGCTGGATCACCGCAGCTTTGCCGTCAACCATCCGGTGCTCTACACGCATCTGGGTCTGGATATCGCCGATGCCAAGATGGTGGTCCTCAAGACGGCCAGCAATTTCCAATTCTTCAGCCGTTGGCGAACAGGCTTGATCCGAGTCGACTCGCCCGGTGCGACGCAGTCGGATCTGACGGCGTTTTCCTGGAAGCACATTCCACGACCGATCTATCCACTCGACTCGCTCACAGAATTCAATTCGTAGAGGTGCAAAAACAATTGAGAGAGAGCAACCCATGCGTTGTTCTTTAGTAATGGCCTGCCTGACACGGCTGCTTCCGGCGTTGGCATTTTCTCAAACTGATGACCTCCGTCCTGTCCGGATCACGAATCCGGTCAACTACACCGTTCGACTGTATGTGTTGACCCCAGCCAGCTTGTCTGGCTGGTGAACGAGACTGGTGAGCTAGAAAGCAACGCTCCCCATCGCCCCCTTTCTTCCTCCGCTTGCCGCCTTTGGCGGCAAGCGGAGGAAGAAAGGGGAGGCGAGGAAAGGAGACGGTGTCTTAGCTTGTCAATCTTCGGCTCCAGCCAGTCAAGCTGGCAGGGGGCCAAGTCAAACTCAGCCAGTCGAAATAGTGACCTCGCGTTTCGACGTCAGCAATGACACAGCCACCAGCACCGCGAAACCCAGCGGAATCGTGACGATGCCCGGTTGGCTGAACGGCACGAGTGCCTTCGCAGGATCGAGTCCATACACGTCTTTGAACGTGTCCGCGCTCAACAAAATCCAGGCGAGCGAGCTGATGAGTCCGACCGTGATCGACGCCGTGATGCCTTGCTTGGTCGTGCCGCGCCAGAAGATGAGCATGATCAGCGACGGCAGGTTGGCAGATGCGGCCACCGAGAACGCCCAGCCGACGAGATAGCTCACGTTCATTTTCTCAAACAGGATGCCCAGCACGATGGCAATGATGCCGACGGCGACCGAGGCGATTTTGGCGATGCGAATCTTTTGGTAGTCGGTCATTTCCATTTTCAGCAGGCTGCCGCAGATGTCGTGGGCGACGGCCCCGCTGGCGGCGATGATCAGGCCGCTGACGGTCCCCAGCACGGTTGTAAAAGCGATCGCACTAATGATGGCGAACAGCCACTCAGAAAAACTCTTGGCCAACAGCGGGGCGGCCATGTTGCTGTTGGTCACGTCCAAGGCC
>CAZPUJ010000036.1:0-2756 GCA_964589725.1 uncultured Planctomycetaceae bacterium | reverse complement strand
CGGTTCTCTTCGGCCGCCGCCTGTTCGAACTGCGCCCGCGCCTTGTCGTACTGCCGGTCTCGCTGGAGATAGAAATTCCCCAGCTTCATTTGCGCCTCGTACCGCACCTTACTGCGCGGATAGCGCTCAATCACCGACTGCCAAATCTCGACCGCCTTCGAGACCTCATCCGCCTCGTACCGCGCGTCGCCGGCTTCGAGCAGTTTCTTGGCGGCGCGGTCCTCGACGATGGAGCCTTTGAGCGCGGAGCCTTCTTCCTTTTTCGCGGCTTCTTGGCCAAACGCTGTGCCGCCTGAAGGCGGAACTACCAACGCCGCGCCATGCAGCCAGAGCGCTCCACAGCAAACCGTCGCACAAAATCGAGACGCACGCATGTGAGTAATCCATGATCGCGCACGTCCCTGTGCTGCTGTCGCCGCAAGCAGCCTTGCTTGCGGATGAATCCGTGTCACGGTCAATCGTGTTCGTTACGCCGAAGGCGTTTCACAACAAAGCCCAGGGTCGCGAGCGACGCGAGCGCACTCTGGGACCAAATCCCAAATGTGCCTTGAACCCCAACGGGGTTCCACACAACCGACTTCGCTAATCCCAAACATACCGCTCATCAATCACAACTCCGTACTTCTCGCACAATCGCCGGAACTCATCCTGGAACGATTCGGCCTTGTGATGCTCCACCTGATTGGCGATGTATTCAACTAAGCCGTGATCGTGATTGGCGGAGATTGCATCTCACCACCACAAGACAAAACGCCGTGAGGCAGGCTTGCACCTGCCCCACGGAATCATCTGGCGTCCATCGAGATCATTCGCGACTACGCGAACAGATCCTTGATTGGCGTGCCGTCCTCGACCAGTTTAAATGGGCGCTGAAGCGGCGTCATCACCTTTTTGTCTGGGTCGATGCCCAGAGCGTGACAGAAGCTGGCATGCAGGTTCGAGACCTTCACCGGGTTGTCCTTCGGCTCGAAACCGTCTTCGTCGGATGTGCCGATGACCGTTCCGCCCTTGGTGCCGCCGCCGGCCATGAAGCAGGTGAAGACGTTTGGCCAGTGATCGCGGCCGGAGTCCTTGTTGATCTTTGGCGTGCGGCCGAATTCGCTGAGCATCACGATCAACGTCTTCTTGAGCAGGCCGCTGTCGGCCAAGTCGGCGATCAGGCTGGCCAGTGCCGGGTCCATGATCTCACCATGCGCTTCCATCGCGGGGAAGTTATTCATGTGCGTGTCAAAGCCGCCGCGGTTGACTTGCACGAACCGCACGCCGGTCTCGACCAGTTGCCTCGCGACCAGGCAGCCGCGGCCGAACGGCGTGTCGCCGTAGCGGTTCAACTGTGAGGTCGGCACCTTGTCGAGTTCAAACGCCGCCAATGCCGGGCTGCGCATGAGCGTGAGCGCTTCGTCGATTGAGGTCTGCGTCGATTTCAATTCCTTGTTCGACGAGTTCTCGGCGAACCGTCCATTGAACTTTTCGAGCACTTCCAGCCGCTGATTGCCACGAGCCGACGCGATCCCTTCCGGGAACGACAAGTACGGGTCTTTCTCGCCCGGCCCGCCGATGAAATAAGCCTCGCACTTCTGGCCGAGATAACTCGCCTTGGGTGCTCGGCCGCTGATTGTCACGTAGGCCGGCAGGTCACCGAGTTGCTTCTTTTCGTGAGTCACCACCGAGCCGAAGCCGGGATGAATCAAGTTCGCCGAAGCGTTGTAGCTGGTCTGCAACTGATAAGTGCCTCGGCCGTGATCGCCGTTGACGCCGGCGATGGAACGAACCAACGCGCAGTGATGCATGACCTTGGCCATCTCCGGAAAGATTTGCGAAATCTTCATTCCTTCGACGGAGGTGTCGATGGCTTCAAACTCACCGCCAGTGGGGCGACCGGGTTTCGGATCCCAGGTATCGATGTGCGACATGCCACCGCCGTTCCAGAAGAAGATGACATGCTCGGCCGTCGGCGTGTGATCGGTCCCGCCAAACGCAAGCAAGTCGCGCATCGAGAATCCGAGGATCGAAGCCAGCGACGCTTGCAACACGGCTCGGCGATTCGTTCGATAGTCCAGGCATCCCATGTCGAGTTCCTTTCTGAGAACGGATTAATCGTGGGGCAGGTTTGCAACCTGCCAATCAAGAAACGGAGACGGACAGGTTGAAAACCTGCCCCACGAGACTACGGCAAAAAACGAAACTCATTGCAGTTGAGCAGAATCCAGCGAAAATCGGCCATGCCGTCCTGCGCGTCTTTATGACCGGCAATGATCGACTTGGCCTCTTTGATTTCGTCGGCACTCGGTTCGCGAGTCAGGATTTCGCGATAGGCAAGACGAACCGCGTTATCGAGGTCTTTCTTCTCAACGAGCGTCGAGTACATCGGTTCGAGCTCGCCAACGCGAGACGCCTCGTGGATCAACTGGCCGTTGAGCATCATCAGGGCTTGTCGCATGTTGGGAGCATGGTCACGAGACTCGCCGAGCACTTCGCGGTCGGTCTGGCCGAAAACTCGCAGGAAGTGTTCGGGAACGGCGGGCGAGGCCATGCGGAGCGACGATCCGAAGCGCGGGTTGTCGTCGAACGTCGCCTTCACGTAGCGGTCGATGTAATCGACACCGCGGCGTTGCTGCTGCATCTGAGCACGCATCCGCTCGGCTTCGATTTCTTCCTTGGACATTACGCGCATTTCTTCGACTTCGACCTTGCCATCTTCCTTGGCTTTGGCGAGGACTTTGCCGAAGTCGAGTTCGATCCCCTTTTCGACATCA
>CAZPUJ010000035.1:0-6085 GCA_964589725.1 uncultured Planctomycetaceae bacterium | reverse complement strand
CCATGTGCCACCGCCGTGAACTCGATATTCGAACGAGTGCTCATACGCCGGCAGGCGGAACGTCCAACGAGATTCCTCATCGCGCGTGAGGTCATGCCACAGCGTCTTGCCAGCGTTCTCCCCTTCGATTGCCGTGAGTACCAGCCGCAAGCGTTCGGGCTTTCCTTGGGTGACTGTCGCGACGAATTCGATCAACTCGCCGCGCAGGACTTTGGCGGTTCCGGGCTGAACTTCGAAGAGGACTCCCGTCGCGGGCGGGATGTCGGCAAACGGCGAAAAGATGCGTGCCAGCGCGGTTGGCAAACGATCGGAAAAAACTCCCAGCGCCGTTGCGAAGACAGCGATGCCGAGCAGCGCGAATAACCCGGATCGACGCAGCGCGGGTTTGTCGACGACTGACCAGGGCCGGAAGTTCTTGATGCGTGCAATTGCCTCGCCGATCAGCCGCTGGAAGAACGCTGCGGACCACTTCCTTTGCTTGCTCGAATCGAGATCGACGCAGCTCACAAGCCGGTTGTGAATGCCCGGCAGTTGACCTTCAATGCGCCTCGCGACGTACCTCGACGACATCCGCCGAAACAATGGCCTGAACACTCCGACCACGAACGCCCACACGCTGGGAATCACGATCAGCAATAAGCCAATGAATCGCAGCCAAGGCCGCAGCGGCATCGCCAAGTCCGTCAGACTAACGCCGACCAGCAGGCTCAGCCCCAGGCCGAGCGTGAGGCCCATGCCCGTGAGCGTCCAAGTGGACCTCAACAACCGCCGCGTCCTGGCGATCAAACGATGTAGCAGACCCATTTCCGGCAGATCGGTTCGATTGTCGTGGGACATCGGAGGCTCCTTGGATTTTGGATTGCGGATTGGGAACCGCAGCGGATGAATCTTATGCCTCGCACGGCCAGGTCTGACACATTTGGGAGATACCCACACTAACCCGAAGCGTCACCGAGGGCTGAGGTAACAGTTCCTCGCTGACGCTTCGGGTTAGTGTCAGTCTCGGCCGCGTGCGGCATAATCCGCAATCCCCAATCCATAATCCGCAATCGCTATGTCTCTTGTCCTGCTCCCGTCATGCGGCCGATCCAGGCTCCGGTACCAAGGTCTCTGATACGGTCGCTGACAGTTTGGTTTTCGTCGGTGTCAAGCTTTTGGCCGCCGAACGTCGCCAGCCAGAACTCGATGCCGATGATCACGAACAACAAATAAATGAGCGGTCGCCAAACTTCATGCTCCTCGCCGATCGAGCCTTTCAATTGCTGCGTCTCGGCCGAGGCGTCGATGACTTGCAATTCAACGTTCGGCATCAGTTCCTTCAACTGCGGCTCGTCGATGAGCGTGAAGTTGGATTCTTCTTTGGCGAGGTTGACCGCGAACGCGAGCGAGTCGTGCTTCGGTTGTTCCGCTCCACCACCACGAACGTCGACCGTGTAAAAACCTTTCTCGGCGGTTTCCGCGAAGGCACCGACTTGGCGACTGACCGATTTCTCAAACGTCACGGGTAAGCGATGCCCGGCGACGTCGGTGACCTCGGCTTGAGCGTTCGACCAGGTCTTGGCGACAGAGATTTCGGCGACGCCATTGGCCGGCACGACCGATGGACCTTCGACGCCCGCACGCTGGCGAATGTGGCTGACGAGCCGCAAGATCAGCGGCACGAATTCCGGTTTGAGTGGAAGGTTCGTCCACTTCGATGTCATTGGGAACGCGGCCAGCACGACCCGACCATCGCCGAAGCGTCTTTCGACCATGGCGGCGGCGCCGTTTGAGAATTCAATCAACGGCCAGGTGTTGCCACGCTCGGCCGGAAGCTTCAGCGGGAAGCGACGATAAACCGAGACCTTCGTCATGTACCGAGCGTCCCGATTCTCGAAGACCGACAACACCGGATGCGCGAAGTCGATCGAGGCGAAGTGTTCGAATTTTGCCGCGTCATTCGGATCGCCGTCGGCCGGCTGCAACTGAGCCGATGTGACGAATCGATCCGTCGTGCCGGGGACGGCGAAGAGGCCCTTATTGTAACGGTCTTGGTTCACCTTATCACCCGGCAGAATCATCAAGCCGCCGCCGAGATTCACGTGATCGCGCAGCAAGCCGAATTGCGGGTCGGTTAGGCCGCCGCAGTTCGCGAGAATCACCACACTAGCGTCGCGAAGCGTTTCGGCGTTGAGCTGTCCCTCGGGAAACTCGATCACATCCAGCGAACGAATGAAGCGACGGTCGACCTCCGACGTCAACGAGTTCGCCGCGGTTGCCTTCGCCGAAGCGTTCGCCGTGGGCACCGACTTCTTGGGATCGGCCTCTTCGTCGGAGCGATCCGTCGCCGTGAACGCGGTACGGAGATAAAGGGCTTCGTTTTCGAACGGGTCAGCAGCGGGGTTGCCGTTGACGATGACGACTCGGACTTGCGGCTCGACAGTCAACGTGAACAAGAACGTGTCGTCGTCCGGGAAGCGGTCAGAGGAAATCTCGAACCGGCCACGCAGAGTTCCCGCCTCGCGCGGGACGTGCAGGAACTGAGTGTTCGTCGTCTCACCCGGTTTCAAGGTGAGGCTCTTGCGAGCGATCTCCTTCTCGTCGACGAACAGGCTGACAACCACGTCTTCCGGCTGCGTCTTTGAGTAATTCACGACGCGCGTCCGCAGCGGCAACGGCAAGCCGGCGATCGCTCGATGTTGTTCGGGCGTCTCACCGACGACCGCTCGATTCGGGATCTCGCCCGCCTTGGTGCCGACGTCGAGCACGAACAGCTTCGAGCCGGTCGGCAACAAGCCTTCGGCCGGCTGTTCGTGCAGTTCGCGCCAGCCGCTGGCTTGCGAGTCGGTGAAGAAATAAACCCAAGGTTTCGTGGCGGTCGGCGAACTGCCCCCGAAAAGTTGCGTGAATGCTGCGAACAAATTGGCTCGCGACGGACTGGTCCGCAACGTCGCCAGCCGCTCTTTCAGCGATTCGGTATCGGCTGAGAAGCGGCTGACGATTTCTTCGGGCTTCGACGAAACTCGCACGAGCGTCACTCGATCGTCGCGGTCCAGCCGGTCCACAACCGCCGAGGCTGCTTGCTTCGCCCGATCAAATGCCGACACGCCGTCCGTCACCGCGTTCATGCTGGCCGAACAATCGACGAGCAGAAACACATCTCGCCCGCCGCCAGCCCCGAACAGCGTTTGCCAGTGCCGCACCGTCGGCCGCGCCACGGCGAGGATTAAGAGGAGCAGAAACAGAGTCCGCAGAAACGCGATCAACGCGTCCATGAACTTCATCTGCCGCCGCTGCTGCACGTAGCTGTCGAACAGGAATCGAAACGTACTCAGTTCGATCGTCTTGAGCCGATGCAGCGTCAGCAAGTGCAGCAAGACTGGAATCGCCGCCAGCGGAATAAACCAGGCAAACAGACTGAAGTGCAGCAGTTCCATGTCGGTCGTGGTCCGGTGGGCGATGGCCGGTGGGAACGTCGAGCTCGTAGGACGGATTGGCAATCCGTCCCACGAAAGCTGGAACGTTTCAAAATGCTCTGATGTGTGGGCAGTATCCGGGCGACGGAGCTTGAACGCAAGCCGCATTCAATCGTGCTTGGGGCGTAGCTGCCAGCGTTCGTCGAAGAAATCGGCGTCGGCGATCTTGCCAGGGAAGCGGCTGTTGGGCGGAGTTGTCAGATCGACGATCGCCCAGTCGGGGAGCTTGGGAACTTGACGAGCGTTGTTGAGGTAGTCGTACTCGCGAAACGTGAAGCCACTGTTGAGCACGACATACCTCTGCGGGTTGAGTGGGTTCGGGAAAATCGCAATCAGCGCATGCTTGTCGGCGGGGAATCGCCGTTCACCGGCGACGATGTTTGATTCCGTCCATTGGATCGGCAGTTTGTCGGCGATCTTCTTCAAGAGGACGTTGCTGGCCGGATCGCCCCACAGGACGAGGTTATGCTCTGCGATGTCGGCGTCAGTGATGTCGTTGTCGTCTTTCACACGAGCATGACCGCGAAACTGTTGCCGCCAATGTTTGATCGCATGATCGAGTTCCGCGCGCGTCCACTTCTCGACCGCCGCATGCCGAGCCGTTCCGGTCGGGCGAACGAAGACGAACGAATCGAGAAATGCGTCGTCGATTGGTCCTTGCAAACCGTGCTGCTTGCGAAGACCGTCTGCCGGTGCGGGGCCAAGCTTCCACTCACCATTGTTCTTTCGGTGCAGCGGGCAATACCACGAACGATCGGACCTGACCTTCGGAACCTCAATGGACTGACTATGTTCGCCCTCGATAACAACCACCATGAGCGGATTCGTCGGTTCGGTTGGAGCCCATCCGGACGGAAAAGACAACGTCAAGCCCGTGACATTGGTAACCTTCAGACCAATTTGTGTGTCGTCATTTGGCAGTTCGTAGAGCGACGCTTTAACCGACGCCTTTTCCCAGTGCTCGCCAAGTGAATCCACCGTCAGCCAGTGCATGCGGTTGTACCGTAGCGTCGGTGTTGTGAACCGCAACTTGTACGGAACTCGATCTCGTCCAGCAGCCACGATGCTGTTGATGCGACGGTCGATCTCGATCTTCGCGTCCGGGTGATAATTGTGGCCCGTGCCGGGACCGATCAGATGGACAAGGTCGATCCCTTCTTTTTGCAATGCGGCGGCCATGATGTCGGCGGCTTGCTTTTGCGAGTCTTTCTCACCGCTGTACGCCACGGTCGGCAATTGAGCCAGATTCGCCGCGTAGTCCGTGCAGTCGTACAGGTGCCAGAGCTTTTGCTCGTACCACGTCGGAGCGAGCGTTTCCTTTTGGAAGACCGTCAGGAAGTCAGGCGTTTCGGAGAAGCCGGCTCCCGGCGCGGCGGCGCACCAGCGGTCGGTGTAATGCACGGCGAATTGCCAGCAGGCCGCTCCGCCCATCGAGAAACCGCGCACCACGATGCGGTCTTCGTCGATTCGGTAACGACGCTTCACGGACTCCAGCGCTTCGAGGGTGTCGATTTCGCCGGCAAGCTTGTTCGCGTTGCAGTAGCGGCCGTAGGGATGCAGCACGATCGTGTCCGGCGGCGAGAACTGGCCTTTGTCTTTGCGACGCTGATCGAGGAAATTTACTTCGCTCAGCGTTTCACCGCGGCCGTGAAACCAGATGTCCAGTCGCCAGCGATGCGGACCGGCTGGCGTGAACGACTCGGGCATCACTAAGCCATACGGCTGCACGCTGCCGTCGATCTTCGAGACATACCCACGCGGCACCGCTCCCATTTGAGTCGTCCAAGGTGTGCGACCGCTTTTCAGTTCATCCGCCCGCGCCAGTCCATCGGTCAACAGCGACTTGGCCGTTTCAATTTCTGGCGGCTTGAAGAACTCGCCAAACGTCAGTGTGTCGGAAACGGCGTTGTGATAGATCTGCACGTCCGGCAACAGCTCACGCGTGAGAGCGTCTTTTCGCTGAGCCAATTCATCGATCGCGGATTTTAGCTTCGCGAGTCCCTTCTCCAGTTCCTGCCGCTGAACCTCTGGCACTTCGACGCCGACGGGCGGAACCGGCCGCACCTTGTCCGGAATGTTGTCCGCCGGACCGTCGGCTTGAGTCGATCGCGATGTCAGGCAGCAGGCCAGACCGATCACCGTCGCCAAGCCGAACAACCGCCGCATGAGACGTCTCCTCGTCAGAACTTGTCGCGAACTCGACGGCAGCGTAGCGGGCCAAACGTGCGATTGCGAATGACGGATTCGACCAATGGACACATCGCCTCGTAGTCTGTTCTGCTCGGACCGGTGATCGTCACGGCAGACAGCACGTCTCCGATGAATCTGCATCAGTCTTCCAAAGGGCAATGCTAGTCATCACGGCTCTGCGGGTTTGCGGCTGAGATCCAATGCGGACAGTCACGCGGCGATTGAAGCACGCTACATCGGGCGGGACTGCTGCGCTGGTTTTCACCGCTACCCGATCGCGGCTGAAATCCTGGAAGAACGTTCGCTGCCAACGGCCTTCATCGGAAGCGAATCGGGGCCGAACGAGTCAAGCTAAGCCTTCTTCGCGCCCACTCGGGAGCTTGACATTTGCGGGGGGGGGGGGGGGTGTGGTTGAGAATAAGTGGGGTTTTTTGCGAAAA
>CAZPUJ010000034.1:0-3999 GCA_964589725.1 uncultured Planctomycetaceae bacterium | reverse complement strand
CAGCAAGCGGTCAACGGCTACACCGGGACGGTCGATACGTTCCTGCACCAGAACGCACCCGGCACCGACAACGCCGCGGCCACATCGCTGAAGGTCGACAACGACGACCCGGCTGGCACGGGACGGGACGCCCAGACGCTGCTGCGGTTCGACAACCTCTTTGGCAGCGGAGATGGGCAGATTCCGCTAAACGTCAAACTACGGTCCGCAACACTGCAACTGCAAGTCACCAATGGCAGCGTCAACAATATGAATTTGCATCGGATGCTCGGGACGTGGTCCGCAAGCGATAGCTGGAACACGCTGGCAGGTGGCGTGCAGATTGATGGCGTCGAGGCGGTGGCCTCGCCCGACACGTCGTCGGGCCAGTCGCAGATCGGGAAATTGTCGTTTAACGTGTTGCCCAGTTTGCAGGCTTGGCAGGCCTCCCCCACTTCGAACTTCGGCTGGGCGATGCTGCCGACCGGCAAAGACGACCTCGAATTCAACTCGTCCGAAGGAACGACGAAGCCGAAATTGAGCGTCACCTACGTGGTTGAGTCCGGCCCAAACGATCCACCCGTCGCCACGAACGAAACGGCGACGACCAACGGCAGCGCCGCCGTCACCATCTCGGTGCTGAGCAACGATACCGACCCGAACGGCGACACATTGTCCGTGCTGTCCGTGACGCTGCCGGCACATGGCTCGGTCGTTATGAACGCAGAGGGCACGGTGACGTACATACCGGCTTCCGGCTACTTCGGTCCGGACACGTTCGATTACACGATCAGCGACGGGCGTGGCGGCACGGCGACGGCAAGTGCTACGGTCACCACGCCCGACATCCTGATGAACTCCGTCACCGCGAACGGCCAGACGACGTTGACCGTGCAGTATCAGATTCTGAATGTCGCCGTGGCTAGCCCGCTGAACCTGCGGTTCCTGCGATCGACAGACACGCTGGCCGACGGCGCGGATACCGTCTTGAGCACAGTCGCGATCAACAACGCAGCGGACTTGACGGTCGGCACACACACGCTGGATTTCACGACCGGCTTGCAAGTGCTGTTGCCGGGTGCTGGAAATCCGGAAGTGGTCTCCGATTATTTCATTCTCGCCGTTGCCGACCAGGCCAACGCGATCACCGAAACCGACAGCCATCCGCTCAACGAGGACAACACGGTCGTGTTCGTCGGAGCTTATGCGGCCTCCACCACGATCTATGTGCATGGCGGCGCGGCGGCCGACACCGTCACGCTGACGTACCCATTAACGACATCTGGCGACGTCACGCTCGGCCTCAGTGGTTCGCTGAGCGCGACGTACACCTACGTCTATAACGCGACGGCTCAATTCCGCCTGCGGACTCAGGGCGGCAGTGACACGGTCAACGTCGTGAACTCGGCTAATTTGACGGCGCGGCGGATGTTTGAACTCGGCGGCGCCGGCAATGATGTGCTCACTGGAGCGGCCGCCGCGGACTCGCTTTATGGCGGAACCGGCAACGATCTGTTGCAGGGCGGCCCCGGCAACGATTTGTTACAGGGCGGACCTGGCAATGATTTGTTGAAAGGTGGCCCCGGCAATGATTCATTGCTTGGCAGCACTGGCAACGATTCGTTGCAGGGCAGCACCGGCAACGACATTCTCGACGGCGATGCCGGCAGTAACACGCTCGTCGAATCGGGCAACGTCGACTTCACGTTGACTAACATCAGCCTGACAGGCGTCGGCACGGACACGCTTGCAAATTTGCAAGTCGCCAAGCTGACCGGTGGGAGTAATTCGAACACGTTCACCGTCAGCGGTTGGACCGGCAGTGGCACGATCGCCGGAGCAGCCGGCTCGGCCGATCAAATCGTCGCCGTTCGTGACACGGACATGACACTGACTAACACGTCGTTGGTAGCACTCGGCTTCGGCACGTTGACGTTGAACGCTATTGAAACCGCGAACCTCAGTGGCGGTAATTCGGCGAACCGGCTTAGCGCGGCTGCCTTCACACTGGGCGCTGTGACTCTGCAAGGTGGCAACGGCAACGACGAGTTGATCGGTGGCTCGGGGAACGACGTATTAATGGGTGCCTCGGGCAACGATTCTCTAAGCGGCGGCATCGGTCGCGATCTGTTGATCGGCGGCACGGGAATGGACACGCTCGGCGGCGACGCCGGAGACGACATCCTCGTCGGTGGCACGAGCTCGCACGGCGGCAAGATCGTTGCCTTGACTGCGATCATGGCGGAATGGACCAGCGCGAACGGTTATGCCACACGAGTCGCTCACCTGCTCAATGGCGGTGGAGCGAACGACATGACCAAGCTCGACAGCACGACTGTGCAAAATGATTCATCCGCCGCCGACACGCTCACCGGCGGCGCCGACATCGATTGGTTTTTCCAATCGAGTGCTGATGAGCTCATCGACTTCGACGCGGGCACGGGCGAGATCAACAGGACGATTTGACGACGACGGTGAAGCCGTCCTGAGCGAGGCGTGGCGTCACCAGCCCGGTCAAGACGCTCCGGATTCGCGCTGCTGGACGGCTGTTTAAAGCGAGCGGTTGCAACAGGTTGAGAACTCTAAGAGCCTCTAACAAGACTAACCCGAAGCGTGAGCGAGGGACGGATTCATGCTCAATTCCTCGACGTCCTCGTCCGCACCTGGCGTTCCTGAAGTCGGAGAGTCTGGCCTACTCGGGCGATACCCTTCGCGAAGCTCAATTCAGCTTCACACGTAAGCAATCGCTTACATATATTGGCTGCATGGTGGCAATTCCCAATCGCGAGCCCTTAGTAGCGGCGAATAGGTAAAGTGGCTCATCCGGTGAATGAGTTCTGACATTTGAACCGAAGGGACATGCGGATTCCAATCTGAGGTTGTTGTGTGTGAATGACCTTCAGGTTGAGAGAGCCGCATGTCCAAGAGTTGGTTGTATCAGGCGTTTGGGGTTCGGGGCTACGCGTACGTGGGAACTCGATTCGAGAGGGGCGAAATGATTCTGCAGATCGCTCAACCTCGCGAGGCGTTGCGGTGTGCGGCGTGTGGAGCCGCGCATGTGCATGTCAAGACGCACAAGGCGCGGCGGTTTCGCACGCTGCCGGTGGGTCACAAAGCGGTTTGGCTGGAACTGCCTGTCGCCAAAGTGTGGTGTCAGGAATGCCTGGTCACTCGGCAAGTGGAGGTCTCGTTTGCCAAGCCCAAGAAGCATTACACGAAGGTGTTCGCGCGGTTTGTCGTGGAGTTGTCAGGCTTCATGACGCCGATGGACATCGCCTGTTTTCTGGGGATCAGTTGGGACACGGCCCGCGACATCTTGAGAACAATTCCGTCAGTTATTTCTGGTGGGTGCAAGGATGTGCCGATTCGATTTCACGGACGAACAACTTCAGGCCATCGCTCATGACCGGTTTCATCACGTCGATCCCCGGGTGCAGCGGCGGATGGAAATTCTGTATTCACCGATCCCGAAGCCAAGATCATAAAACACAGCAACAAGGAGTTCGACGACTGCTACAACGGCAGGCCGTGGTGGACTCGGAGCATCAAATCATCGTGGCCGCCGAAGCCACTGCCGCCGCCAACGACAAGCAACAAGCCGTGCCACTGGCGAAAGCGGCGCTGGAGAACGCGGCCGCGGCTTCCGCAAATTTCTCTTGCGAGGCTTGGAACTGACCTCCGCCGAATGGCAACTGATCTGCCTGGCACACAACCTCCTGAAGATTTGGTGCCTCACCTTAAGCACTCGCTGACGTTTTGCGCCACCGGTGCGTGCCGAGGTCGGCCACGACCTCCGGCGAGTACCTCAGCAGACTACAATCCAAGGACACAGCGCAATTCTCGGACAGACTCCTAGTACACGGGAAAATCAATCGCCAAGTTTTCTCGCCGGACGGTCGGGGTCTGCCGCCCGCGCGTCAGGCGGGGGACTTCTTCCATCACATAATCCCGCAATTCCGAGACCTGAATTTGACCGTCCCCGTCCGCGTCGGCTTTCGCGGTCTTCAAGGCATTCAGGAC
>CAZPUJ010000033.1:0-8782 GCA_964589725.1 uncultured Planctomycetaceae bacterium | reverse complement strand
GTGCCTCCGTGCGACACTGCAATAACTCGGCATTTCCGGAACTGTGGGGCGTGGCAAGCCGTTGATCGCCAGAGAGCTCGACGGAGCCAGTTTCTTCCTGGGCTGGGGAAGTGAATTTGCCCCGGCGCGTTACCGGTCCGCCTGCAGCAGCCGGGCTTTGCTGGGGTCGTTTTTCCAATTGAACTTGGCGGCGAAGTCGGCGGGGGAGTAGGTCTGCTGGTGGCCGTCTTTGGTGAGGGCCACGTAGACGATGTGCTGTTCGATGCCGTTGCTGCCGCGGTAGTGGCCGTCGGCGCTGATGCAGACGTGGTGGCCGCCGACGATGTGGGGATACAACGCGCCGATCTTGACGTTGCGTTTGGCGTCCAGACCTTGCAGAGGGAAGTAACCCGCCATGCCGGTGAGAAAGCGGCGGCGATCGGGATGCCACTGAACTGGTGAGCCGTAGCCGTAGACAGTGACGCTCTCGCGGGCAGTCAACGTGCGGTAACCGATTTCACCATCCGAGCCGCCGAGCAATTGCTTGCTGTCGCCTGACCACGCCACGCTTTTACTTGCTCGGTTGAATTGCAGGATTGGATCGCTGAGCTTGCCGGACTTCAAATCGAGCACCCGAGTCTTGCCGTCGGAGCCAGTGATGGCCAGGTATTTTTCATCGGGGGACCACGCGAGGCCCGACGGACCTGCGGTACAGGGCGCGGGGAGTCGCGGGAACTCGCCGGCCGCTTGGCCGGTCGTCGCCAACCAGATGCGGATGATGTCGTCGTTTCCGCAGGTTGCCAGACGCTTGCCGTCAGCAGACCAGACGACGGACTGAACCGCGTTGGGATGCGGGATCGTCTTGAGTTGTTCGCCGGTCGCTGCGTTCCACAGCCGCACTGTTTGGTCCTTGCTGCTGGAGGCCAGCGTCTTGCCATCGCCCGACCAGTTGACGGCGGTGATGGTGCTGCCGTGTCCCAACAGCGGACGTTGGTCCTGATAGGTGGCGGTATCGACGAGGTGCAATTTGCCCTGCGGAGAAGTCCCATCGAACACCGCCAGCCATTCATCCGTGGGGGATGCAAGCGACTGTCCCGTCGGCAAGTTCTTCACACGTTTCGCGAATGAGCCGGTGTCAGCGTCCCAAACGGTCAATTCGGTGTACTGCTGAATTCGGAGTTCTTTGCCGCTGGCCGACAGGTTGCCAGCGGCATCCCAAAGCACCGGGCTGCCAAAGTGTTCGGTTGTGGTAATCAACTTTCCAGTGACCGAGTCGCGGAGTTCCAAATAATTGAGCAGAGTGACTGCAATCTGAGTCCCGTCCGGCGACCACCCGACGCTGCTGATTGCGGTACTTGCCGGAATGTCAAGCAGTTTGTCCCCTTTCACTGCGTCCCAGACAACGAGCTTTCCATTGGTCCCGACGCAGGCCAATCGCGGCCACGCCGGATGCGTCGTGGGCAACGTCGCGGCTGCAGCGGGTTCCCAACTGATCCCGAGGGCATGACCCAATTCGGAACGCAATTCATGCACCCGTTTTCTTGTAGCAGCCTCCCAAATCTTAATGACTCCTTCGTTGCCCCCGGTAGCGACCCACTTGCCGTCGGGCGACCACGCAGCGTCAATCAGATTCCGTTCGGCGCTGTCGATCTCGGCAGTGGGTTCGAGCGTTTGCGGTTTCCAGAATTTGAGGCTACCGACTTCGTCCACAGTCACGATCTGCGAGCCATCCGGAGACCAGCAACCGGACGCGAAAATCGCAGAGCGTTGCGAAAAACGCGCAACGCCGCGAATCGGGTCAATCAACCCCAACCGGAAGGGATGAGCGGCCGAAATCAATTGCCCAGACGGTGACCAAGCAACGGAGCTGCCATTTCCGTTGGTGAGCGCGATTCGTTTCAGTAGGCGACCGGTGGGGACGTCGAATAGCGTGACCGAATGGCCGAGATTACTCGTCGTCGCCAAAGTGAAACCGTCGGGAGACCAGGACACGCCCGCGATGCCCCCTTCATCGCCGAGCAACACACGATCCAACGTGAGTACCGGCACGTTGGCGACCTCGGTGATTTTCCAAATACGAACCGTGTCGTCACTCCGACCCACCGTGGCGACGGATTGCCCGTCCGGATTGTAGGCCAAGCCGGAGATGACTCCCGTGTGTCCGCCAACCTCGATGGACCAGCTACGGAGTCCGGCGATGAGGGGAGGGAGGCTGACCGTCGCTCGGTTGCTGATCGCCTTGTTCGCTTTCCCCGCCAGCGGGGCCGCCGGGATTTCGACGCGCGGCACCTTGACCGCCAGCGGCACCGACTTGCTGCTCTTGGCGATGGCCGTTTTCGCGGTGGCCGGTGGCGGCTTGTCGGGTTCTACCGGGATGGGTGGCGGAGCCTCCGTCCGTTTCGGAATCACCGCTTCGGACGCCAACTTAGTAGGCGGGTAGTCCTTTCCATCAACCAAGAGCCGAACATCCGGCCGCAGTTCGCGGAACGCGTTGATCCCCGCGGGCGTGTAGCGCCGCAGTTTCTCATCCGTGAATTCCAGTTTGAGCATTCGCAGGTTCGGCAGCTCGGCCAGCGATCGCAGCACGGCATCGGTCGGTGCTCCCGCAAGACCTTGAAACGTCAAATTCGCGAGCTGGTGCAGTTGACGGATCGAGTCATAGCCGGCCGCTGTGAGTCCTACTTCATCGGGATCCGCCGAATGAACGGTCAACGTCGTCAGCCTATTTCGCAGTTTGAGGAGTTGTCCGATGTGTTCGTCAGTTGTGGGCGAACTCAGCCACAGAGATTGGAGTTGAGGCAGGTCGAGCAAGATCGACACGCCGTCATCGGTCAATTGATCACCGCTGCAGAAGACGAACCAGAGGCGACGAAGTTTCGCCAGCGGCAAGAGCGTTTTCCGCTGAGCGCTGTTGTAATTCGGAACAGCAATATTTTCGAGGTCGGGACAACGCTCGGCGATCGCGCGGAGCCCAGCATCCGAAATAGAGTTATAAGGCAAAAGTTGAAGGGTTTTCAGTCGCGTCCCCGCAGGCAGTCGCTCAATCCCAGCATCGCTCAGCGTCTGTTCATTCAGCGTCGTTAAACTCACACTGAGTTCCTCGATACGCGGCCAGTCGGAAAGTCGTAAAAACACGTTGTCGCCCACGGCAGTCGCATTGACGACCAGTCGGTGGAGCGAGCGAACTCCCCGCAGCGAGTCGAGACCGCGTATCGTGATCTGAGCAGCGCCAGGGAGATTCACCGCTTCAAGTCGTCGGCAGCCGGCGAGATTTGCCAACTCTTCATCGGTGAGGTCTGGCTTGTGGAGAAGATGCACCGCCTTCACGATGAACGGCAACGACGGAAGCTGGCCCTCGACGAGCGGTACGTCTTGCCCCTGTTCGTCGGCCAGTTCAACGCTGCCCTCTCGCGCCAACACCCACCCGGCCGCCTTCCGCTCGGCGGCGAAGTCGATAGGACCGAGGTCGGACGTGTCCACAGCGGTCGTGGCTGGCGGTGGGCCGGAACCCTCTGAGATCTGAGATTTCAGATTTAAAATTTCAGATTTGAGATTCTTTGAAATTTCAGATTTGCGATTTGAGCTTTCAGAACTGGTGATCTCGACCTTCTGCGTGTCGTCGGGGACCGTGACCTCGGTGACGCTGCCGTCCTTCTTGGTGATCTTGATGATGATCGCACCGAATAGAACGACCGTCGCGAGGCTGCCGAGCCATAGGCCGAGTGTCTTGAACGAGCCACTGCGTCCGCGTGCCGAGTCGGCAGTGCGTGGCTTCTTCACTCGCTTCGTCGCAGGTGGCAGCGCGGGCCACGTCGGCTCGGAGAACTCCTGCGTGAAGTCGAACTGGTCGGCTTCGCTGCTCGGCGTAGCAGACTCCTTTGTCTCGGCGCTCGCTGCCGGCGCGTAGAGCACAGTGGGAATGTCGGCCGGCTTCAGACTGTTGGCGTCAGGCGTTGTCTTTGAGCTCGGCGAGCGGGTTGGCGTCAGCCCCCCGGTCTTGCTGCTGACATCCGGGATCACCGGGGGGCTGACGCCGCCCCGCTCGCCAGATTCAGAGGGGCCGGAACGGAGGGACTTCACGAGGTCATGCAACTTCTTGGCGAGTTCGTCGGCGGTGGCGATGCGGTCTTCTGGGAGTTTGGCCATGAGGCGGCGATAGAGCGCTTCGACCTCGTCAGGCAGCGGATCGTTGACCAGTTTGGGCCTGTTCGCGACCGCCTCGCGCCGAGCGGCTCGCAGATCAGGAATCGGCTCGGTCGTGTGGCCGCGCATCTTGCCGGCCAACGAGGAGTGCGCCGCGTCGGCATACGGTGCTCGACCCGTCAGCAAGAAGAACAACGTACAGCCCAGCGAATATAAATCGGCTCGGCCATCCGCCGTGTGCGTGTTCTCCCACTGCTCCGGAGCCATGTAGTCAGGCGTGCCGAGAACTTGCCCCATGACCGTCAAGCAACCAGCGTCGGAGTCCTGTGAAGCGGCTCCGTGAGCACGTGCCAAACCCAGATCTAAAATCTTGATGACACTTTGCTTGGTCGCGAACAGATTGCTCGGCTTGATGTCGCGATGCACCAGCCCGTGCTGATGCGCATGAGCCAGCCCGACCGCCGCCTGCCGAATCATCTCGCAGGTTTCAATGACCGAGCGCGGGCCACGCTCCTTGACCATCACGGACAAATCGCGGCCTTCGACGTACTCCATGACCAAGAAGTGCGTGCCTTGGAACTCGCCGGCGTCCATGGCGCGCACAATGTGCGGATGATCGAGCGCGCCGACCGCTTCCATCTCACGCTCGAACCGCGACACCAACATCGACGACCGTGAGAACTCCGGCGGCAAGACCTTCACCGCCACCGTCTTCTTCAGCTTCGTGTGCCGGGCTTCAAAGACCGCGCCCATGCCGCCTTCGCCTAGCTTCCGCACAATCTGATACGGGCCGAGCAGCGAACCGGCCGTGATTTCATTCGGCCGCCAGTGGGCCAGCCCCTCGGAGTTGTCCCCCGCTTCGGACGATGTCTTCTGATGCGACGTCCGTGCGTCGGTTTCCAGCGAGGCCGCCTCTTCGGGTTTCGGCGGGCTGCCGACTGAACCCGTCACCGACTGCGGCTCGCGCTGCGACGCAGCCGACTTGATGCCGTCAGGCTCGGTCATGCTCTCGATCTCCGCGATCACGCCGCGAACCGCAACGTGCTCGATCATTCGGAACCGAAACCGCAGCGATTATGGTCCATCGAGATCGTCACTGGCCAGCCACAGCGATGCGAGTGGCACGCCCTGAGTCATCTGTATACACCGATGGTCACGGCGTGCCACCCCAATTGGGACGGCTCGTGACTCGCACACCATCGCATCGCGACAAGGCACTCAACAAACATCTCTGAGTGCTCGTGCTTTCGATTCGATTGGGTTCGACCTAGACTCAGACGCATGAGCTTTCAGCGCACCATTCATCGAGTCTTGACGGCCGTCGCTCGCCGAGTCGTGGTCCCCGCGTATGCGCGGCGTTTTGAGCGATTTGAGCGGCTGCTGCACGAGGCTCGCCGCATTCAACAAGACATGCTGTTTGGACGGCTTCGTCGCTGCCGTGAGACTCGATTCGGACGCGACCATGGATTTGCGGAGATCAACTCGCTGGACGATTATCGCCGCCGAGTGCCAATCTCGCGGTATGACTACTTCGCGCCGTACATTGATGAGGTCGCTCGCGGTGAGTTCGCTGCGCTGTTTCCTCCCGAGGAGCGCGTCGAGCGGTTCACCATCACCACCGGAACCACCGGCACTCCTAAACTCAACCCTGTCACGCGCCCCTGGCTCAAGGAGTACCGCAAGTCGTGGGAATTGTGGGGCGGGAAAATGTTGTACGACCATCTGCCCAAGGTGGGAGACAAAATCGTACAGCTCATTGGTTCGTGGAACATGGGCCGCACTGAGGGCGGCATTCCGATCAGCATGGTCAGTGCATTATTGGCTCGCCAACAACGCGCGATCGTTCGTTCCTTTTACGCGATCCCCAACGAAGTCACCAACATTCAAGATCCTGTCGCGCGCTACTACACCACGCTCCGTCTTGGAATCGCCGAGCGGATCGGACTCATCGTGCTGATGAATCCGGGAACGCTGCTGCGATTGGCACAACTCGGGGACGAACATCGCGAATCTCTGATTCGCGACATTCGCGACGGAACGCTTTCCACCGCATTGGATGTCCCGACTGAGATCCGTGAGCGACTTTCGTCGCACATTCGACGTGGTGATCCGGCACGCGCACGAGAATTGGAGCGGATCATCGAAAAAACGGGGCGACTTTACCCGAAGGATTACTGGCCGCAGCCAATCATCGCCTGTTGGCTGGGGGGCACGGCGGGCTACCAGGCACGGTACCTGCCCGAGTATTTCGGCGATGTCCCCATGCGTGATCAGGGGCTGGTGTCGAGCGAAGGACGGCACACAATCCCTTTTGAAGACGATAAGCCTTTCGGACCGCTGGCGATCACCAATGGCTTCTATGAGTTTGTCGCGGTCGATGAAGTCGATGCCACACAGCCAGTCGCCTTGGAGGGCCACGAATTGGAGGTCGATCGCGATTATTACCTCGTGATGACCACGTATAGTGGGTACTTTCGTTTCAATATCGGTGACATCGTGCGCTGCCGCGGTTTCATCGGTGAAGCCCCGCTGTTAGAGTTCCTTCAAAAGGGAGACCGCTGTGGCGATCTCGAGGGTGAAAAGGTCACGGAGCATCAGTTTCTCGAAGCCGCCAGCAATGCGGCTCAGAAACTCGCGATTCGGCTCGGCAATGTGACCGCGGTCCCCACTCGTCCCGGACGCGAACTTCCGTGCTATGTCATTATCCTCGAACAAGCAAACGTACCCGACATGGACTCGGCCTATCGATTCCTCGAAGAGACCGATCGACGTCTGCGAGCGAGCAACTTCCTCTACTCGGCACGCCGCCGCGAAAAAGTGTTGGGTCCAATGCGGCTCTGGCGGATTGCAAACGGTGCGTGGGCTCAGTTCATTCAAGCCGAGGTCGAGCGTCGAGGAACGAGCGAAGCACACTACAAGCATCCCGCACTAGTGCAGGATGCAAAATGGCTTGAGCAATTCCAGCCCGTGGATCGAGTGCAGCTTCCCGCGGAGTGAATAACTCTGGGGCTGCCATCTTGCGACGCATTTCGGCAAACTGCCCCACGACCGATACTTGATTGGCCTCCAGCAAGAGGATTGATCCGTGAACGATGGCTCATCATTCTGGGAGCGAACCTTCCGTACCGCGATGACGGCGTTTGCTAAAGCCGCAGCCATTCCGTTTTATCAGCGGAAGCTGCGGCGATTCGAAGCTCTGCTGGAGCGAGCGAGTTCCGTTCAGAGAAGCGTGCTCTTCGATAAGCTAAGGCGGTGTGCCGATACTCGCTTTGGGCGCGATCATGGCTTTGCGAAGATTGCCACAGTCGACGATTTTCGACGTCAAATTCCCATCTCGACTTACGAGTATGCGGCTCCCTACATCACGGAAGTGAGTGAAGGGCGGCTCGATTCACTCTTTCCCGCCGATGAGCAGGTTGTGGCATTCGCCTGTACCACCGGCACGACGGGGAAACCGAAGTTGAATCCTGTGACGCGCACTTGGTTGCGCGAGTATCTCCGTTCGTGGGAGATCTGGGGCGTCAAAGCCATCGTCGAGCATCCCGAAATGATCGGGACGAAGGTGCTGCAAGTGATGGGGCCGGGTGATCTCGATCGTGCTCCAAACGGACTATCAATCGGAATGGTTAGCTCGATTGCCAATCGGTCTCAGAACCGCGTCTATCGTTCCTTCTATGCGGTGCCGCCAGAGGTCGCAAACATTCGCGATCCCTTAGCCAAGTATTACACAACTCTGCGACTGGCGATGACATCGCCGGTCGGGCTCCTCGTGGCCATCACTCCCGCGAACCTGATCCGTCTGGCGAAAACGGGGCACGAGCAGCGCCAGCGTCTGATTCGTGATATCCACGATGGCACGCTCTGCGACAGCCTGGATGTGCCTCAGGCATTTCGGCAGAAGATCGCCAGCGCCATCAAAGTGAAACGGCCTGAACGAGCGCGGTCACTCGAACAAATCGTGGAAAAGACCGGCACGCTGTACCCGAAGGACTACTGGCCGCTGTCGCTCATCGCATGTTGGTTAGGAGGCACGGTCGGATATCAGTCCCGCGAACTGCCCTGTTACTACGGGACCGCCCCCCTGCGCGATCTGGGGCTGGTCTCGAACGAAGGCCGACATACGGTTCCTCTCCGTGACGGAACCCCCGAAGGTGTCCTGGCCGTGGACGGCTCGTACTACGAATTCATCGCCGCCGACGAACGTGGATCTCCCGATGCGCGGGTCTTCGAATGCCACGAATTGGAAGTGGGATGCGAGTACTACATCATCATGACCACGTCGAGCGGCCTGTATCGTTACGACATCGGCGATTTGGTCCGCTGCCAGAGCTACATCGCACAGGCTCCCGTGTTGGAATTCTTGCGCAAGGAAGGTCAATGTGCCGACATGGAGGGGGAGAAGGTCAGCGGAAACCAGGTGGCTCAAGCGGCGGAAGCGGCCTCGCGCGAACTGGGGCTGTGCGTCGACTGCTTTACGGCAGTCCCGGTGCGTCGTGATGGGCAAGTACCCTATTACGCTTTGTTGGTCGAGCGGTCTGCCATCGAAGACTCGTCGGTCGCTCGCCAGTTCCTGCGGATCGTCGATCGGGAACTGATCCGGCAAAATGTCATGTATGCGGGCAAGCGGAACGATCTCTACATCGACTCGCCACAACTGATG
>CAZPUJ010000032.1:0-8804 GCA_964589725.1 uncultured Planctomycetaceae bacterium | reverse complement strand
TCGAAGGCACTCACCGCTACCTGCTCACTAAACTCGGCCGCCAAACCATCACCGCCCTCCAATCCACACGCCTCGCCAAATCAACCACCACCCACAACAATTCGCGCAGCCAACAACAAAACTCCGAATTAACGGTGTAGGAGTCATCGTGCTTACGTTGTCCGCCGAGATTCTAACTCCGTGAAACAACGGACCAGCTTCACGCCAGACCGCGAAAACAAGCTCTTCTTCAGACTCCGTTCTATTTCCTGTTGTAGAATTCTGTGTTGCTCCGACGCTGTGCGCCGGGAGGATTAGAACATGACGATGAAAGATGCCAGCCAAAATTTCTTGGTCGTTGACGACTCGCGCGTCGAGCGTACGTATTTGCGTGGCCTGTTGAAACAACGCTGGCCTGACTGCAAAGTGCGCGAGGCCGAGAGCGCTGAAGGTGGTTTGGCGGCTGTGCATCAGGAAGCACCCGACTTGGTGTTGACCGATTACTGTATGCCCCACATGACGGGATTGGATTTGGTCACCGAGTTGCATCGAACCCATCCTCAAGTTCCGGTCGTGGTGATCACCGGCTTGGGATGCGAACAGATAGCAGTGAATGCGTTGCAAACGGGAGCCGCCAGTTATGTCTCCAAGTCCACCTCGCGGCATGAGTTGATCTCGGTGCTGACCAGTGTGCTGGATCTGGCCCAGGTCCAGCGCAACCGACGACGAGTCATCGGCTGCCTGACGGGCATGGATTTGCAGTTCGAGATCGGAAACGACATGAGTCTGGCTTCGCCGCTGGTGCGCTATCTGCAAGAGCAGACCAGCTCCCTGCATGCGTTCGATGAAAGTCAGCTCTTACGCATGGGCGTCGCTTTGCAAGAGTCTCTATCCAATGCCATCAATCATGGAAATCTGGAACTCGACTCGGAACTGCGGCAGGAGGACGAAAGCATCTATTACGAACTGGCCGAAACGCGGCGTGTGCAATGGCCGTACTGCGACCGGAAAGTCCGCGTGCTCGCTTCGTTCAGGACCGACCAGATCAAGTTCGTGATCCGTGACGAAGGATCTGGGTTCAACCATGTTCAAATCAGCGACCCGACCGACGAGAAGAATCTTAGCAGAATTGGCGGTCGCGGCTTGTTGCTCATCCGGACCTTCATGAACAACGTCTATCACAACGACCGCGGCAATGAAATCACGCTGACCATGCGTCTCGAGTCCGTGACGACACATTCGATTCCGGCGCCGAACCACCTGTCTCGCCGATTCGTCGGGGCGAACTAGTCCGAATCATTCATGGCATTCTCAACGAGATGACTCATCCCCGCTCGTCGGCGTTGCCCGGTCGACAACACCAAATGCAGCAGATGACGATCGCTGATTCGTCGAGAACGGCAACGCTGGTACCCCCACCGCAAAATGTCCTCGCGCCACACCTTGTCATGCAGTTGGTAGAGTCGGTTGCCTCGACCAGCGTTACCCGACGTCAGCGAGAGATTGTTACCTCAGCCATCGCTTACGCTTCAGGTGAGTGTGAACCGTCCTCCCAATGTGTCAGATGTCGCCGTGCGAGGTATAATGAGCTCGTCACACGCCGTTCCTGCATCGCGCGGAGCAAGACATGTCTGGGATCACCGTTGCCGTACTTACGAATACCGGTGGAGCTCATCGGGATGCGTATCTCGCGGGTCTGGCCGAGATCGTCGAGGCTGAGTCGGTGGTTGTGGTGGACCCCAGCGGCGCGAGCGAGGCGGCGGCGCGCAAGACACTGGGCGCAAAGCTGAAGAACTTCGAGCGCGACCATGCCAAGGCATTGGCCGATCACAAGCCGACGTTGGCGCTCGTGACGCTGGAAGCGGTACAGGCGCCGCCGGTCATTCAAGCGGCACTGGAGGCCAACTGCCATGTACTTGCCGAGAAGCCGTCGTGCGTGCGCGCCGAGGATTTCGAGTCACTGGCGCGGCTGGCCGACATGAAGCACCGACATCTGATGCTGGCGCTGGCCAACCGCCTGCTCGGAACCGTGCAGGCCGCCAGGAAGCTGATTCGCGCCGGCCAGATTGGCCAGATCTACGGCTGCGAACTGCACATCGTTGCCGATCAAACGCGGCTCAGAAGCCCGACCTATCACAACTCGTGGTTTGCTGATCGCGCTCGCTCCGGCGGCGGACATCTGATGTGGCTCGGTATTCACTGGATCGATCTGATCATTTATTTAACCGGTTTGAAGATCGTCGAGACGACCGGCTTCACGGGCATCGTCGGCGGTCAGCCGCTCAAGGCGGAAGACTCGGCGGCGATGGCCTTGCGTTTCGAGAACGGCACCTTCGGCACGATCACTAGCGGCTACTATCTTGATCGCGGCTACCACTCGCACATCAAGATCTGGGGCTCGCACGGTTGGGTGCAACTCGAACCACACGGCGGCGAGCCATTGCAGTGGTACAGCACGAAAGACACGCCGCCTCAGGTCAAGCGCCACGAAGGCCCGGCGGATCAGTCCAGCTACACGCCGTTGGTGCGTGCGTGTGTCCGCGCCGCACAAGATCTCGAGCCTCCGCCACTGACCGGAGCCGACAGCCTGCTTGCATTGCAAACGGTCTTTGCCTGTTACCGCGCCGCCGAGACCGGACGTGTGCAGAAGGTGTCGTAAGCGTATCCCCGCGGAGAACTGTCTTCGACAAAGGAACGGAATAGGAACGATGCTGACCATGTCAGTTCTCGCCGCGATTATCACAACCGTCTTGGCCGCAAATGAGCCGCCCGACTTGATCGTGCATCACGCGCAGGCAGTCACGGTTGATCCGCGGTTTTCCATCGTCGAAGCCTTCGCCGTGCGAGGTGAGCGAATTGTCGCGGTCGGCGAGGATGAAGACATCCTCAAGCTGGCCGGGCCGAAAACGACGCTCCTCGATCTCGATGGCCGCACCGTCTTGCCGGGACTAATGGACTCGCACGTGCATGCGACCGGAGCGTCGATGTACGAGTTCGATCATCCGGTCCCGGAGATGGAGACGATCGCCGATGTGCTGAAATACATTGGTCAACGAGCGGACCAGCTCGACGACGGCGATTGGATCGTGGTGTCGCAAGTCTTCGTCACGCGGCTACGGGACCAGCGATTTCCCAATCGACGGGAACTAGATCATGTCGCGCCGAAGAATCCCGTGTTATTCCGCACGGGACCGGACGGGGCGGTGAACTCGCTGGCGTTGCAACTGAGCGGCATCGACAAAGACTTCGCGATCACCGACGGTCAGCCCGGCTACATCGAACGCGATACGAAGACCGGCGAACCGACCGGCATCCTGCGAAGTTGCACTCGGCTTGTGAAAACGAAGGGCAAGGCGAAGTCCGCGACTGAAACCGAACGGCTCGATCGCCTGAAACAAATGCTCAAGGCGTACAACGCCGTTGGGTTGACGAGCGTCGCCGACCGCGACGCCGGCGACGATGCCGTTCGCTTGTACGAGAAGCTGCTCGTCGACAAGTCTCTGACTTGCCGAGTCTTCTTGTCGTACAGCGTCAACGCCCAAAGCTCGATTGACGAGATCACGAAGCGTTTGGAGAAAGCGGCCAAGCATCCGCTGCACGCGAAGAACGACTGGCTCTGGCTGCGCGGCGTCAAATCGTATCTCGATGGCGGGATGCTCACCGGCAGCGCGTACATGCGCGAACCGTGGGGCGTGAGCACGATCTACGGAATCAGCGATCCGGAATATCGCGGCTTGCTCTACATCCCGGCCGACAAGTTGAAGCAGCTCGCGCGGCTGGCGTTCGACAACGGCTTTCAGTTCACGGCTCACACGGTCGGCGACGGTGCGGTGCATGCGTTGATCGAGGCTTACGAGTCGATCAACCACGAATTGCCGCTGCGCGATCATCGGCCGTGCATCACGCACTGCAATTTCATGAGTCGCGAAGCGATTGACCGGATGAAGGCGGTCGGCATCGTCGCCGACTTGCAGCCCGCGTGGCTGCGGTTGGACGGAGCGACGTTGCTCAAGCAGTTCGGCGAGCAGCGCACCGCATACTTTCAGCCGTATCGCACGCTGTTCGAGCAAGGAGTCGTTGTCGGCGGCGGCTCGGATCACATGCAAAAATTCGACAGCCTGAAGTCGATCAACCCGTACAACCCGTTCCTCGGATTGTGGATCACGCTGACTCGGCAACCTCGTTGGGCGGACGAGCCGTTGCATCCCGAGCAGTCGCTGTCGCGCGAACAAGCCTTGCGGCTCTACACGACGAACAACGCCTTCGTGATGTTCGCTGAAAACGACAAAGGCTCGCTGGAACCAGGCAAGCTCGCCGATTTCATCGTGCTGGACCGCGACTTTTTGACATGCCCGGTCAACGAGATTGCCGACATTCAAGTTCAGCAGACGTTTGTCGGTGGCCGAAGTGTGTTTGCCGCTGAAAAGAATCCGTGATCTCCCTTCGGGGCAATACTTGGCACGAGTGGTCCGATAGAGTCGGCAAAAACTTGCCAATCGTCCGTAGCATCGACATACTTCTACCACGCTTGATCGTGTTCAGCACACTTTCCCACGGAACGGAGTCGAACATGGGTTGGGGTTATTACGAATGGAGTCCGTATGTGCCGGTCGCTCATAAGCGAGCGAACGCTGTGAAGCACGCGTCGCAATTGGCGAAGAAGCAAGGTCGCCAGCCGGCTCCGGTGAAGCTGGAAGGCCGCAAGATCACGACGACGTTCTGGGGCAAAGCGTGGTGCCAGAATCTCGAAGCCTACAGCGACTACGCTAACCGCCTGCCGCGGGGCGCGACCTATATTCGCAACGGCTCGGTCGTGGACTTGGTGATCAAGCCGAAACGGATCGAGGCCGTTGTCGCTGGTTCGGAGACCTACACGATCACGATCGACATCAACGGACTCACAAAAGGGATGTGGGCTAAGATCAAAGAAGACTGCTCGGCCTCGATTGATTCACTGCTCGATCTGCTGGCGGGCCGGTTCTCCGACGGCGTGATGCAGCGGATGACTCGCCAAAAAGAGGGCCTCTTTCCGTCGCCCAGCGAGATCAAGATGAAGTGCAGTTGCCCGGATTATTCGTACTGCTGCAAACACCTCGCGGCGGTGATGTATGGCGTGGGAGCACGGCTCGACAGACAACCCGAACTGCTGTTCGTGCTGCGCGACGTCGATCATCAAGAACTCGTGTCACAAGCGGTCGCCGAAGGAAACCTGGAGAAAGAATTGGACGGCGGTGAAGGCTCTCTCGCCGGCGAAGACCTGGGCGAGATCTTCGGAATCGAACTGGATAACGCTCACGCCACGCCACGGCCGACACCCAAGAAGTCCAAGCCGAAACGCAATCCTTCCGCCAAACCGGCGACGAAGAAGACGCTGTCTGTCAAACAGGACGTCCTCAAGAAAAAGGCCGCGAAGAAGCGACCGAAAAAAGTCGTCCTGGCCAAGGCCAAGAAGCCAGCGGCGAAGAAGAGGACTCAGGCGATTGACGCGAAAAATACACACCGGGTTCGGGCTTAAACTCGCCCAATCAGAACGCGCTTTGCAGTCCCCATAGATCCATCAAGCATCAACCATTCAGTCAGGGGCGGCATCAATAGTAGTAATCGAGCACGACGCCGGTGACGTCTCGCTGGGAATCGAAGAGTGGGTTTTTGGAGTCGAACCGGTCGTAGTTGCAGACGATCGCGACCGACACATGCTTGTTGAAGAACTTCCGCAGTTCGGCTCCGGCACGCCAGATGTGCTCATTGCGTGACGGAGTGAATTCAAAGTCGGGGTAGTCGCGGTAGCCCCAGCCGCCCTGCAAGGTCAGCTCGACGCCCGCGGCCAGTGGAAAGACTCCGGCCGCAAACAGGCTGACTCCATTGAAGGTGTAGTCACTGCCGGTCGTGTCCGCCCGCGAGATGTCGATACCGCCGCGGACCAGCCGCCAATACCGGTGCGGCAGTGCGACGTCGTGGCTCAAACCCAGCGCGTTGGTCCAACCGTCCTGCGAGGTGACCGACGGTAGAATGCCGTCGTCGAGGAAGTTGCTGTTGTCAATTGACCAGAACAGCAGTGAGGAATGCACGTCATTCCAATAGGCCGTGAACGACGAAAGCACGGCGTGACGGTTACCGAGTGTGGTGCCGTCGAACTCGTCGTGCGTGAACTCGTACGCCACCCGTGGCACGAACACTTGGTCGCCACGGAAAACGAAGAATTCCGTAAACCACCCTGGGCGATAGCTCTGCAAGTCGAACTGACGGAAGTTGCCTTCATTCAGTGTGAAGTGGCCACGGAGCGTCGGGCCGCTGCGCCATGCGCGTTTGTCCCAAAGAGCGAACAACACGTCAGGCTCGAAGAAGCCCTGTAAGCTTTGCGTTGTGTCGGAGTTGAGTTCCCGGCTGAGCGGCGAAAGGGCCACATTGCTGTTGTAGAGTACTCCCGTTTCGAGACGGACGCTCAAACGGTCTCGCCACCAGGGAGCCTCGGGTTCGGAGAGGGGGGCGACACGGTCGGTCAACTCCGAGCCATCGAAACGACGAATGCGAAAGTCGACCGGCAGCACAACAGCATTCGTCGGACCAAGCTGTGTGAGCGACTGCTGTGCGGATTGAGCGTATTCGCTGTCCGGCGCCAGTTCAATCACGGTCTGGTAGGCCTCGGCAGCGGCTTCAGCCTCGCCCAGGCCTTTTAACGTTTGACCTAGGTCGAAGTATGCCGCCGCACTTTTTGGCGAAAGTGTCACCGCCTGCTGCAATGACTGTTCGGCTTCTGTCAGGCGGTCTTGTTTGAGCAGGTGGCGTCCCAACATCCGCCAAGAGGAACCGTCGTCTGGTCGTTCGGCGACACGCTGCCGTAACCGGGCTTCCAGAGTTGAAGCATCTCCGGTTTGTGCCATGACGGGTGAGCCAGCCGCCACGCTGAGAGCCAAAACGAAGCCTGTTAACCAGGCAATCTGGCGAGCCGAGAAAAGCGTCGAGAACCAGGAAGGAACCATCGGGGCAACTCGGAGAACAGAGTAAAACTGCGGTGGGAGCCGTGCCCTCACGAAAATCCGTGGCTTCCAATTTTGCGGACGAATACTTGCGGTTTGGGACGGAATATCTCCGAATAACTGTTATTGACGCAAGAGGCAATTGCGAAGAACTTCCCCACTCCGCTTTCACCCCCCTCTCAATTCACGTCGCACTCATCACGTCTCGGACCTAACAAGGAGGTTGCCATGCGAACGTTCTCGGCCATTTCGTCGGCTGCGCTGTTGCTCGGCCAGGTTTCAACGGTCTGGGCTGCTCCGCCTGCGGGGCATAGCCCCACGAATTCCCAGGCTTCCCGATCACCGGTCCAGCGAGCACTCGACAGCCGCGCCGGCCTGATGCAGCGAGCCAACGTTCGCGCCCAGGGATCAACGGCCGGCGGATCGAACATCAGCGCGGGAAGTAACGGTCTGGCCCAGAGTACAGCGAACGCGAACGGCAATGCCGTGGCCAACGCAAACGCCAGTGCCGCCTTCGTCGGGAACGGTACGGCCAGCCTGAATGCGGATGCCAACGCGAACGATCATGGACAGGCTGGACGGGCAAACGCCACGCCGAATCCTCAGAGCGGCACGGGGCACTTGCCGCGAGAGATCGTGAGCCGCCGTCTGGAAAACGTTCGTGGTCAACCGTCGGTCGAAGTTCGCAACAGTTTGCCGAGGGAAATCGGCCAAGTCCGTCGCGATGACGCGCCTGGCCGGCCGGAGAGCCAGTCGTCGGGTGGCGCTCCCGATCGGCGACCGAATCGGTCCTCGTCCCGATCGCGGCCAACTGCGGCGGTGAATGCGTCGGGCTCGGGACGGGCGGAAATGGTCGCCCACGGACAGAATCGCCTGGCGCTCACGAACGCCGATCGCTTGCTCGCCCACCGGCTGGCACAGGCCGACCGAATGCGCGACGAAGCCCTGGAGACCGGAAACGACCAGTTGCTCGAACGAGCCGACAAGATCGACCAACTCGCCCGCTGGCAGCACGCCGGCCGTCTGGAGGGCCGCCTCGGCAAGACCGAATACCCAACCAACGCAACAGAGGACGGCGAGGCATCAACTCCGATTCGTCACCCGTTCCGCCGTATGCACAATCCGGATCGCCCAACAGCCGACACCGCTCCGCCTGAGAACACCGACGCCGCTTTGCCGGAGAGTACCGGCACCGCTCCGCCTGAGACGACCGGCAGTGACGTACCCACTGCCAGCCAAACGAACGCGACTCCCGAGACGACTGTGGACACGCAAACCTCCCTGGGAGACAGCCTCGCCGCCACAACGGACGGTTCCACCGCGAGCAGCACGGCCGAAAGCCTCCAACAGCCATAACGGTTCTCTGTCTGTTGCCTGCCTGTGTAGTCAGCCGTCCGAGTCACCTCAATTGATCAGACCACGCCCGCATTCCAAACAGGGACGCGGGCGTGGTCGTTTTTGGTGTCATGCGCGGCGTTGATCTGGGTTCGTGCGTGATGGAGCTAATGCTGAAATAAAAACTCCTTCGAGTTCAGCACGGCCCAGATCACGTCACCCAGTCCTTCGCGGCGGTCATCGAGTTGCTGCAGGTGCCGCAGAGCGGTCGCGACCTCTTCGGGCTCCGGAGCGCGGCTGAACGCGGCGAGATACAACTCGGTGACGAAGGCTCGGTCGACGGACTCCGTCTCAGGGGTGGGTTGTTCTTTCGCCGGAGCGGCTGACGTGTCGAGCGCGTAGCGCGCGATGAGCTGCCGGTGCAGTGCGGTGAGTTCGTCATCGCCGAGGGCTCGGTCGTAAACCAACACCTCGGAGATCAGGCCGTTCCAGCCGAAGCCCGGATAGTCCTCG